>NZ_JAAMNK010000006.1:0-251940 GCF_011066025.1 Bacillus sp. EKM202B
ATTGTCCCCTGTGCAATACAGAGTTCAATCCTTAGTAGCTGCTTAATATATTTGTCTAATTTTTTGGGTTCAGTTCAAAATGGTGGGATTTTATTTATCTATCAGACGGTATATTATCGACTGAAATTATATCGATTTAACTACAAAATACGACAAATACTCTCCCTTACCCTTTACAACCAATAAGAAGAATAGCTCCCCAGCACAGTAACAGAAAAACCGAGCGCTTCAAGTTCCATCGTTACGCCTGGCAATAATACGTCATCGTATGCTTTATCGACATCGATTAAGAAAAAGTAATTTCCGAGTCCTGTTTTCATCGGGCGCGATTCGATTTTTGATAAATTTAATTTTCTCCATGCAAAAGCTGATAACACTTGATATAGTGCCCCTGCATAATCTGCAGGTAACGTTATCATAAGCGTCGTTTTCTCCCCGCGGTTTTCTCCGTTATTTGAGAGTATTACTTTCTTTTTCTTATGGAGCACTAGGAAGCGTGTATGATTGTTTTTATGCGTATGAATGTCACGTCTTACAATTGTTAATCCGTATTTTTCTGCGGCTGCTTCATTTGCAATGGCAGCGATTTTTTCTTCAGGATGTTCTTTCACATATTGTGCAGCAGCACTTGTTGATGTCATGTCTCGAACAGTTACCCCTTTTAATTCTTCATTTAAAAACTTATGACATTGTGCGATAGCATGCGGATGTGAATGCACTGCATATACTTCTCCCCACACTTCTGCATACTGCGGATGTACGAGTAAATGTTGCTGAATTGGTACTGTAATTTCTCCTACAATAGAAAGTGGTCGCTCATGCACGAGGTAATCGACCGTTATATTTACTGAACCTTCTATTGCGTTTTCTAACGGTACGACTGCGAAATCTACACTTTCATTTGCGGCTGCATCTATACAATCCGGAATCGTTCGATACGGTACATGCTCTGCTTCCGGAAAAAAACGACTCACCGCCATATTTGTAAATGTTGCTTCTGGTCCTAAATATCCTACTCGAATCATCGTCTTTTCCCCTCTTTTTCTTTTTCTTACTGTTATACCATACTTTTTTATATTCTTCTATGTAAATTTCGAATATTAAAAAAAGACTAGCATTCGCTAGTCTAAATGTTTCTTATATTCTCTTTGAGCGAAGAAGAAATAAACGATGCATGCAGCGATATAATACAGAATAAACAAGCCTACTTTTCCTAATGATCCATCCATAAAGAAAGTATTATGAAACGTATATAACGCAACTGCACTATGCATACTCCCTACTATAATTGGCGCAAAAAATAGCATACATAATTGCCAGCGAGAAATTTCCCATACTTCTTCCTTCGTCATTCCAAGTTTAGAGAGTGCACCATAATGCTTTCGGTCCGATGCAATATTATGAAACCATTTAAAATATACGATACTACATGAAGTAAGAAAGAATAATATACTAATGAATGAGCCTACAAATAGAGTAATATCGCCGCCTTCTTTCATATTTACATATAACTCCATATTACTTCGAAACGCATTATTATTATCTTGTTTCATATGTTTCCGTAAATCTTCATTTAATTTCTTCGTCTTTTCGATATTTGGTAATGTGTAGCCTCTATATATCATTTTTTCAGAATCGAGAACCTGATTTGCTATACTGTCAAAATCTTCATCATTCATAACGAAGAACAGACCATTAATGTACGAAGGGTGATAGTTAAATTGAACCCCTTCTTTCTGACCGTTAAATACGAATGAATATGGTTGACTCATTACTTGCAATTGAATCTCTTTTTGATTATATACATTCGAATTATTGTATTTATTATAATAAACGAGTGTCACTGTACCTTTTTTAGGACGATACATTTTCTTTTTTTGTTTCCTCGCTTCTTGGTTATATTCACTTTCCTTTATAAGCGGTGCTATTGTTGTTTCTCCTTTATTAGACCGAAAGGATGCATACACTCCAACAAAACTCATATATTGAAAATCATCATACCCGTATTGATTCAGTAATTTTTCAACCGCACCTTCCTCAAAGACTTCATGAGTAGAAATACCTTTTTCTATGTATGAAAACGAGTGTACCCCTCCAGTTCGCCACATATCTTGCATGCTAGAAAAATATAAGAACACCGTACCTGTTGCCGTAACTACAAACGTCGTTGCCATAGACATCAGAAAGAAAAAGCGACCATTTTCTTTCATTCGATGTGACAATTGGTTTACTATAAATAAATACGGATATGTATACATAATCTTTTTATTTCGTTTTATTATTTCTAATATTTGAGCAGTTCCGTGTGTAAAAGAAAAATAAGTTCCGAAAAAGACAAGTATAGACACAGGAAAAAAATAGAATGCTATCGTTGGCATCGTCGCTTGTAACGCTAACGCATATCCTATACCTAAACAAATAAAACCGAATATACAAAGCCACATTGATGTTTTCTTCTCTTTTTTATCTGTTCGAAATTCTTTCAATAACCGAATGATTTTTATATTCCATATGCGTAAAGCACTTATAAAAGATAAGACAATAAAAACGACCATATATGTAACAAACGTTACCCCAATTGCTCTCACATCAAATATGACAGGGAGTTCTTTCGGAAGGCCCAGTAACATACTAAATACCATAAAAAAGAGTTTCAAAAAGATCATACCAAGCCCAACCCCGAAAATATTCGCGAAAATCCCGATTAATATTTGCTCGGTCATTATCACTCCTATTACGTTAGACTTCGTCGCTCCCATTAACATATATAACCCTAATTCTTTCTTACGTGCCTCTATGAAAATAGAAGTAGAGTACAAAATAAATATGACGAAAAAAGAAATGACTATAACATTACATATAATAAGTCCCCAGCGTACGTTTTGATACCACATCTTCTCCTGCATATACGGATGTACAATGACAGACATGTATGCAAAAGACGCAAATATCGCAAAACAACTGCTTAAGAAAAACACTTTATAATTACGCCAATTTCCTTTTATATTTTGCAGCGCTAGTTGCCGAATGTTCATCTATCGTCCCCCTATAACTTACTACATAAGCAAAAAGCTAGAGGTTTCTCTAGCTTTGCACGTGTTTCAAATATCCTCTTTGTGCAATCATAAAGTAAATCGCAGAAGCTATAACGTATGTTCCAATTACAATCGCACCTGATTTCCATAAATCAATATAAAGCATTTTCCCTAACGTATGAAGAGCAAACCCACTATGAATGGCACCGATTAAAATTGGGATAAAGAAGATAACGCCCATTTGACGAATTGCAATTTTACGAATTTCTTTATCTGTCATACCGATTCTCTTTAACGATTTAAATTGAATACGATCTTGTTCTTTATCGTTAAACCATTTAAAGTATGTCATACTACAAGCGAAGAAGAAGAATAGTACCGCTACGAAGAAACCGATGAACATTGTAATTGCTCCTGATTCCCTTATATTTTTATAAGCGAGCACCGAGTTATTTAACTCCTCTTGCTTATCTGGTGCAATCTCCTTTTTCAAATCTAACACAAGGTCTTCCGTACTTTTCCAGTCTTCTATATAATAACCGTAATATTTCGTCTTTTCTTCATCTGGTACAAGCTTTGCGTATTTCTCAAAATCTTGATCATTCACAATGAGATATTCACTATCATTAAAAACAGAAAATGAAGTTGGCTCATTTAATTGAACAGATTGCTTTTGTCCGTTAATTTTAATTTCATACGGTTTCGTACGATCTATCTTCATCATATCATTCGCCATATCCATTATGACCATCGTTGCACTACCTGGTGCATTATGAACTTCTCTAACTTGCTCTCTCTTTTGTTTACGTACTTCAGCGTTATATTCTTTTTCTGAAACAATCGCCATTGGCATCTCATGTTCACTGTTAAACATTGTGATTTTTTGCGTTCCAGGAAGTTTTACGTACGTTACTTCTCGCGCTTCTTCAAATCCGTGTTTTTTTATTAATTCTTTTGTTTTTCCCTCTTTTATGACATTATGCATATGGATTCCCTTTTCCTCATAAGAAATAGCATGCGGGGTACTAGTTACTGCCTTATAACTCATATCCTCAAAAAATACGTACAGCGTACCAACTGCTGAAGATACAACCGCCGTAATGATAGAAATTACAAATAGAAAACGGGCATTATCTTTCATTTTATAAATAAGATTGCTAAGTACGAACATATTTGGATATGTATAAAAAGATTTTTTTCGTTTTTGTAATGCCTTTAATACGACTGTACTACCTTGTGTAAATAGTAAATAAGTTCCGCCTATCGTCAGCCCTACAATCGGTAAAAACAGGATGACAAAATTCATAAATGTTACTTGGAAGCTAAGTACATATGCAACAATAATACATCCTATACCAACTACGCATAACCATGTAAACGCAAAAGGTTCTACTTTCTGTTTTCTTGCTTCTCTTAATAAATCAATAATTTGCAAGCGTCCTACTGTCCAAACGCTAAACAATGATAGAATTAAAAATAGAATAAAGTATACACCCGCTGTAATCAAAACCGCTTTACTATTCCATACGAGTGGAAGTGTTTTATCTATTTTCAATATTACGCTTAATGCTTGGAAGAATAATTTTGAACAAAGCATACCAAGTCCAATACCTACTACAATTGCAATACTACCTAACATAAGCTGTTCTAATATAATCATTCGGCCAAGTTGTGATTTTGTTCCGCCTATTAATGTTAATAGACCAAACTCTTTTTTCCTTGCTCTTAAAAATGTTGAATTTGCATATAAAATAAAAAGTGCTGAGAAGATGACTACAATATAATTCATCGATTCTAACCCTTTTGAAATCATCTCCCTCATACTAATATTACCGCTTACGACATCTGGATGATAAATGAAGGAAGCATACATGAAAAATACGACAATCGATAAACAACTGCTAATAAGAAACGCTTTATAATTACGCCAATTTCCTTTTACGTTATTAAGCGCGAGCTGGCGAAAGTTCATGATATTCTCCTCCTAGCATCGCAAGTACGTCCAAAATTTCTTGGAAAAAGGCTTGTTTCGTTCTTCCCTTATGTATTTCTGAGAAAATCTCTCCATCACGTATGAAAAGAATACGTTCGCAATAACTCGCCGCTACTGGATCATGCGTTACCATTGCAATTGTTACTTTCTTTTGTTCATGCAAATCTTGCAACGCGCTCATTAATGATTTTGCCGACTTAGAATCTAAGTTTCCAGTTGGCTCATCCGCTAAGATTAACGTCGGTTCATGAATAATCGCTCTCGCAGCTGCTGCACGTTGTTGTTGGCCGCCTGATACTTCATATACTTTTTTATTTAAAATGCCTTCGATATTTAAAAACTTTGCAATCTCAAGCACTTTTGCATCGATTTCATTTACAGATTTCTTCGCCATTACAAGTGGTAAAATGATATTTTCTTTAATCGATAGCGTATCAAGTAAGTTAAAATCTTGGAAAATGAATCCTAAATGTGTACGGCGAAACTCCGCTAATTTTGCAGCACGCATTTGATTAATTTCTTCGCCATTTACAAGCACATGACCTGAAGTTTGCTTATCAATTGTTGCTAATAAATTTAAAAGCGTTGTTTTTCCGCTTCCTGAAGGACCCATAATCCCTACAAATTCGCCTTCTTCTATTTTAAAATTTATATCATTTAAAGCAGTCGTCGCTACTGAACCTTTTGATTGATACACCTTCGTTAATCCTTTTACTTCAAGAACACTCATTTCTAATCCCCCTATGTGTTTTCTTCTTACATTTACTATAAGAAAAATAAGAAAAAGAAACGAGTGATTTCCCTTACAAAACGTTTTGTTATCTTACAGTTTTGTCATTTTTCTCATTAATGTATGATATTCTTCATCTTTTGCAAATTGGAACGTAAATGTTGTCCCTTCCCCTTCAGCCGATTGCACATAAATACCGTGATGTAAATTATCACAAATTTCCTTCGTAATATATAAACCCATTCCAGTCGCTTCTCTCGTTTTACGGCCATTTATCCCCGTAAAGAACGGATCAAATATACGCTTTACATCTTGCTCCGGAATACCGATTCCATTGTCTTTAATATGTAATAACACCTTTTGATCTTTCTCTTCAATTTGAAATTGAATTTCCTTTTTCTCTGCTTCTGAAATTCTCGTATACTTAATTGCATTTACAACAATTTGCCCTATAGCAATACTAAGCCATTTTCTATCAGATGCAACCATACAAGTATCTTCTTCAAACATTACTTTCGGAAATACAGACGATTGAATGAAAGACTTTCGATTTTCATTAATAATACCTCGAATAATATCTATCACATTTACTACTTCTACTTTATAATCTTTCGCAAATTGCTCTAACCTTGCCATATGTAACGCTAAATCTAAACCATTTAGTATACGGTTATTTTCTTCACGAATACTTTCAACTGTTGCTCTCGCTTCACGATGCTCTTTACCAAACTTCTGTAATAGTAACTCAATAACAGATACTGGTGTCTTCATTTGATGAATCCATTGGTTCATAAATATCATTTGCTGTTGCTCTTTCGCATGCTGTTTATAAACTTCATTCATATATTGCTGTCTTAATAGCGTAAAAGATTCAACGATCATCTCTTGTTCTGTCGTATACGAAGTATCAATAAGTAAAGAATCATGTAATGTATTTCCATCAGCAACATATTTTTCGATTCTCTTTAAAAAAACACTTCTTTTTCGGTAATCGTAAATGAGGTATACAGTAAACACAACTGTCCCTAATAAAAGTCCGTATAACCACGTACTCCAATCAATTGATCTTTTTTCTAAAAGACTTTGCAACTGCAATACGAGTCCAAATAAACAAAGACTTACAACATAAGAAAGAAGTAAAGCAAAGCGGTCTATGAGGTAACTTTTAACCTGCATGCCCTTCACTCCACTCTGTAAGAAGCGCATAACCGTATCCACGTTTCGTTACAATCGCATTTTTAATACCTAGCTCCTCTAGTTTCTTCCTTACGCGCTTTACATTCACAGTCAGTGTATTATCATCAACAAAAGCTACTTCATCCCACAGAGCTTCTAACAATTCTTCACGCGTTACATATTGATTCGCTTGTTTCATTAAACACTCTAATAAGTAAAATTCATTTTTTGTCAGCTCTGTTTGTTGCCCTTGCCACTCAACAACGTGTTGGGACGGGAATAACAAAAGTCCATTCACACCTAAACAATCACTTTCTGCCGCAGAAGCATACTCACCATACCCACGTCGAAGTGCACTTTTCACCTTAGCCATGACAATATCTAAATGGAATGGCTTTGTAATGTAATCATCTCCGCCATTTTCAATTGCCATTACTTGATCCATTTCCCCTGTTCTTGCAGAAACAAAAATAATCGGCGCATTCGATACAGTGCGGATTTGACGACACCAATAGAAACCATCAAAATATGGTAAATTGATATCCAGTAATACGAGATGTGGATTCACTTTTACGAATTCATCTTTTATATGACGTAAATCAATTGCTCTAAATGATTGATAGCCATACCTTTCTAAATGCTCCTCTAATATTCCCGCAATTTTCTCATCGTCTTCTACAATTAATATTTTATACATGTTCTCTTTCTCCCCATAAATATTCTTCTAAAATTACTTCTTTTTCTATTATAAATTGAAAATTTAATTAGTGGGGATTTTTTCCTATCTTCGTAATTTTTAACTAGCAGCCTGATTCACACCTAACTTCTTTGCTTCAGCTGAATTTTGAGGCGGGAATCTTACTACTTGCAAATAGCAGAATAAAAAAAAGACCGCCATACTTTGGCAGTCTTAATCGATAAATTCAAATTCATATTCAAGAATTTTTACAATATCTCCGTCTTTTGCACCACGTGCACGAAGCGCTTCATCAATACCCATTCCGCGCATTTGGCGAGCGAAACGACGTATAGATTCATCACGTGAGAAGTCAGTCATTTTGAATGTCTTCTCGATATCATAACCAGAAATAACAAACGTGCCGTCACTTTCACGTGTAATTTCAAATTTAAGACTTTCAGCATCAAATTTATACATTACACTTGCTTCAGACTCTTCAACAACATCGTACATTGGGAATTCTGGTGTTGTTTCTAATAAGTTCGCTACTTCAAATAGTAAATCACGAACACCTTGTTTCGTTACAGCTGAGATTGGGAAGATTTTTACTTCGTCTCCCACTTTCTCTTTAAATGCTTGTAAGTTTTCTTCTGCATCCGGCATATCCATTTTGTTTGCTACAACAACTTGTGGACGCTCTGTTAAACGCATATTATATTCTTTTAATTCATTATTAATTGTGACATAATCTTCATATGGCTCACGGCCTTCTAAACCAGACATATCAATAACATGTACAATTACACGTGTACGTTCGATATGACGTAAGAATTGGTGTCCAAGTCCGACGCCAGCATGTGCGCCTTCAATTAGTCCAGGAAGGTCAGCCATAACGAAGCTGCGGTTATCACCAGTTTCAACAACACCAAGATTAGGAACGATTGTTGTAAAGTGATACTCTGCAATTTTCGGACGCGCTGATGATACAACAGATAATAATGTAGATTTACCTACACTTGGGAATCCAACAAGTCCAACGTCTGCTAGCACTTTAAGTTCTAGAATGACATCACGTTCTTGACCTGGTTCTCCGTTCTCAGCGATTTCAGGTGCTGGATTCGTAGCTGTTGCGAAACGCGAGTTACCACGGCCACCTCGGCCACCTCTTGCGATTACAGCTGTTTGTTCATGCGTTACTAAATCGGCAAGAATTTGACCTGTTTTTTCATCTTTTACTATTGTTCCTGGTGGAACCTTTACGATTAAATCTTCAGATTTACGTCCGTGCTGACCTTTACTCATTCCGTGCTGACCACGATCAGCTTTGAAATGACGTTGGTAGCGGAAGTCCATTAATGTACGTAAGCCTTCCTCAACAACGAAAACAACATCTGCGCCTTTACCACCGTCGCCACCTGCTGGGCCACCTTTTGGAACATACTTCTCACGACGATACGCAACCATTCCGTTACCACCGTCGCCGCCTTTTACATATATCTTGACCTGATCTACAAACATTATTTCACCACACTTTTTTCGATTGGTTGTAATATAACTGAGACTTCTTCGTCTCGTACTGTATAAGAAATGGAATACCATTTATTGTTTTGGTTCGCAAGCCAATTCTGTAGTTCTTCTACACTCGTTAGCTTACCACGAAAATCAAAAAAGAAACGAGCATTCTCCGCGTCACATTCAATTGTGATACAAACATAATTTTCAACATATACGTCTAAACTATGCTGAAGCATTGAGAAGAATTGATTAGCCCATGTACATACAGTCTCATCTAAGTGAGATAAGTTATGTAATTCTCCTAATACTTCGTACTCCAATAAGCACGGCTGCTGTTTCCAATTATATGTTAAAATCCACTCTGAAAATAAAGGCATTGATAACCCCATCAGATTGGATTCTTGTCTCGCTTCTTGGACAAAACGATCGATGAGCCGATGAATCTCTTCCACTTTTCCAAGGGAAAGGTTTCCTTTAACCATCTGCATACGATTGAGCCAATCATGTCTTGAATGACGCAACGCATCTATAATTGTCCATTTTTCATTCATTTAGCTACCCCTTAATATAGAAAAACTCTAACCTGCACTCAGGTTAGAGTTTTCCGTGAGTTCTTATGCTTCTTGAGCAACAGGATATACGCTCACTTGTTTGCGGTCACGGCCAAGACGCTCGAAGCGTACTACGCCGTCAACTTTCGCGTATAAAGTGTCATCGCCACCACGACCAACGTTAACACCTGGATAAATTTTTGTACCGCGTTGACGGTAAAGAATTGAACCACCTGAAACCGTTTGACCATCTGCGCGTTTAGCACCAAGACGTTTTGACTGAGAGTCACGACCGTTCTTTGTACTACCTACACCTTTCTTAGATGCGAAAAACTGAAGATCTAATCTTAACATACGTTACACCTCCTGCACTTTTTCTATTAAACGGATATACTTTCCGTAATCAAGTTCGATCGTCTTTAGCGAAACAACTAATCCTTCTAAAAGCGTTTGAGCTTTTTCTGCTGCATGAACGTCTAAATCATTAGGCAATTCATACGTTAAGAATCCACCATCACTTCCGAGTTCAATAGTTGCCTGCACATTACAAAGCTCTTCCACTGCATTTATAGAACCAAACACAACCGCTGTAGTTCCAGCACAGACAAGGTCTTGTCCATGTGGCGCATAATCGGCATGTCCAGTCATTTTAAATGATTGGATACTTCCTAATTTCGTGCGACTTATCGTAATTTTAATCATGTTAACCTGAATTAAGCGTTGATAGCTTCAACAACTAGCTTAGTGTAAGGTTGACGATGACCTTGTTTCTTACGATTGTTCTTTTTCGCTTTGTATTTGAAAACGATGATTTTCTTAGCGCGACCTTGTTTTTCAACTTTAGCAGTCACTGTTGCGCCTTCTACAACTGGGCTACCAACTTTAACGTTTTCGCCACCAACGAAAAGAACTTTGTCAAAAGTAACAGTTTCACCAGCTTCAACATCTAATTTTTCAATGTAGATTGCTTGACCAGCTTCAACTTTAATTTGTTTTCCACCTGTTTCGATAATTGCGTACATACTTGCACCTCCTCTTAATTACTAAGACTCGCCAAAAACGAGGTAGACATAAATGCCTTTAGGGAACCTGTCTTGTGCGGTTGTAGCATATAGCCGTTTAGGTGCTATAAACTATAACATAAAGATGTTATCATGAATCATAGACGGTTGTCAATAAATGTTCTGCTAACTATTTTTTCCGTTCTACAATTTCTTTTTTACTTCCAAATCTTATAATAGCGTACTTTTCGATAGTATCATCTTTGAAATAAATTTCAAATGGAATATTTTTTTGTAATTCTTTTTGTAAAAATTGTTTTTGCAGATCTTGAGGTGCAGCAATTAATACTGCTTCATCCTCTATATTGCCATATGTAATGAGTTCTCGCTCTAACTCATAAGCAATCGTTTCATACGACATTACATACCCCGTCGCCTTACACGGTACACACTCTTCTAGCAATACGTCACGTAAAGAATGTTTTTTACGTTTACGTGTCATCTCCAAAATCCCTAACTCAGTAAACCCAAGTACTCTTGTATAAGTGCGATCATTTTGCATAGCAGCTATGAGACGTTCTCTTACCTTTTCTTTATCTTCTCGTTTTTTCATATTAATAAAGTCGATTAATATCATTCCACCAATATCACGAAGTCTTAATTGGCGAGCGATTTCGTCAGCGGCCATTTCATTTGTACGAAGTACTGTATCTTGTAAATTTTGTTTTCCGGTAAACTTCCCCGTATTCACATCTATTACAGTCATCGTCTCCATTTGTTCCACAATCAAATAAGCACCGTTTTGGAGCCACACAATTTTTTGAAGTGCTTTTTCAATTTCTCGCTCTATTCCGAAATGATTAAACATCGAAGATTTTTCATTATAAAAAGATACTTTTTCTTTTCCGACCTTGTCTTCTAATTCTTTTACTACACTTCTTGTATCTACAACTATTTTTTCGATTGTTTCAATTGGATTCTCTTGAAATACACGATCTAAAAAAGTCGCTGGTCGATGAAGTAATAGCGGTGCCTTTCCTTGGCCCTCTTTTCTTTTTAACTCTTCATATAACTGCTGTAACCTTTGCATTTCAGTTTGTATTTCTTCAATTTCTCCTTTTTCAGAAGCGGAGCGGAAAATATACCCTCCTGTCCCTTCTACTTCAATTTCGAGTAACTGCTGTCTTCTTTTATTGTTTTTTATTTTCCGAGAAACAGCGCGCATTTCATCATATGGCATATAAACGACATATTTCCCGGTAAATTCTATATTCGCTGTTAATTTCGGTCCTTTCGTATCAATTGCCTCTTTCACAACTTGTACGAGTACTGCTTGTCCTTCATGTATACGATAAGAAGACGGTACATCATCATATGAAAGGTACGCATGTTTTTCTAAACCGATGTTTACAAATGCTGCATTCATTCCAGCAATTGTTCTTACGATACGTCCAACGTAAATATACCCAACAATCTCTTGTTCTTCATTACGTTTCCATAAAAATTCAACAATTTTGTTCTTCTCTTCAATTGCAACGCGCTTTTCCGATCCAGCATAGTTCATGTATAAGGTTTTCAAATTTCTTTCCTCACTTTATAATCTTCTTTGTTTTTACAATAATAAAAGGTTAGTGCTATCGTCAACACTAACCGATTAATTCTTCAACAGATGAAGTTGTTCGTTTTTCAGTAAAATACGCATAGAGTAATTCATTTTCATCCAATGTGTAATGCTCTTTATATTCTCCATGGACGATAATAGAATGCTTATATCCTCTACGAAATTTGGTGAAAATCGTATATAAACGATCTTCTGATTGCACCTCTATAGGTGCAATCTTTTCAATCCCTCTTTTATTTCCGTAATAACGCTCTAATAAAAAGCGCATAAACGCATAACGTCTTTGCTTCCATTCTTGATATAACGATATTGCTAAAAATATGAGTAGTACCCACATCATAATATTGTTACTATTCCAAAGTAACTGCCATCCTAATATGACACTAAAAAAAACACATGACAATTGCATCATTTTTTCATGTGCTTGTAAATAAGGAAAACGATATGATAATACATTAAACAACACTTTCCCGCCATCAAGTGGCCAAATAGGGAGTAAATTAAAGGCTAAAATAATTATATTATTCCACATAAAAAAATAATATAATTCCGCATTCAGCCAGCCAATCTCAAACAATATATACCCTACTAGCATCATCCAAATATGTTGAATAGGTCCTGCAATTACGACAACAAGTTCCTCTTTCAATGATTTATTTCCATGTTCCTCAAGCTCAGCCACACCACCAAACGGTAACAGTTGAATTTTTTTAATACGCCAATTATAATGCGCTGCTGCAAAAGCGTGACCGAGTTCATGAATGAGTACGATACAAAACAACAATAGTAACTCTTTAAAACGCGCCGTAAAAATACCAATAACTATAATAACCCAAAACAACGGATGCACTGAAATTTTCGTTAAAACTTCCTTATATTTAATCAAATGAAATCACCTGAATCGGATCAACAAATTTTTCATTCTTTTTTATTGCGAAATAAAATTTCCCATTTTTATTATTTGCATCATTACTCACCGTTCCAATTTTTTGTTTCTTTGAAACGTAATCATATAACTTTACTGACATATCATTTAAATTTGCATACCACGACTCCGTGCCATCTGCATGTTGAATTTGAACTGTATTTCCAAGTTCCTCTTTCTTACCCGCAAAAACAACTAATCCTTCATTTACTGACTCAACTGTTGCATTTGTAGCCGTTTGGACAAATACACCTTGGCCATTTTTTTGAAATCCTTGCATTACCTTTCCTGAAGCAGGAATTGCATAGTCTTTTTGCTGAATAGTCCCTTCCTTTTTCTCGTTAGGCGAATAGAAGACGAGAGGTTTTCCAAACTGTTTTTCATACCATTTCGCTACAGTAGCAAACTGAAACTCCTCTTTCATCACTTTTTCTGTAACAGCTTTAGCACCATCGAAAGAAGAAGGCGCATTCTTATACAAAATAGCAATTGAAAGAACTAAGATTGCTGATAATAAAACTTTGAAGAAAAAGACTTCCTTTCGAAACAAAGGATGAATTTCCTTTTCTCCCTCTTCAATAAATACCCCTTCACTATCAAAATTCCCCCCGGCAAAATACTGCTCTTCCTCCATTCTTTCTTGCTCTGCCTTCCTTTTCGCAATCCGCTTTTTAATTTCTTCTACACTTCTATTCTTCATACTGTCTCCCTTCTTTCGCTAACCTTATTTAAATAGAAACAGTTGTATACAGTTTGTACATATGTATGAGCTAGGAAAGAAAGATATTCGTATGAAGAAAAAAAGAAAGCACTTCGCATATGTGCGAAGTGCTTTTAACGGATGCCAAAGAAGTTTTTCATCTTTGTAAATACCGATACCTTTTCTTGTTCAAATGCTTGTAATGGTACATTCTCACCCAACAAGCGTCTTGCAATATTACGATAAGCTAACGCTGCTTTTCCACTAGGTTGCAACGCTACAGGTTCACCTGTATTTGTAGCACGAATAACTTCATCATCGTCTTCAACAACACCAAGAAGCTCGATTGATAATGTACGTACGATTTCATCAACATCTAACATATCCTGTTCATGAAGCATATGACTACGCACACGGTTAATAACAAGTTTCGGTGGTTCAATATCCTCTTTTTCTAAAAGCCCAATAATACGATCTGCATCACGCATTGAGGATACTTCTGGCGTCGTAACAACGATTGCTTTATCCGCACCAGCTACCGCATTTTTAAATCCCTGCTCAATCCCCGCAGGACAATCAATTAATATGTAATCATAATCTTGACGTAATACTTGTATTAATTCATCCATTTGTTCAGGTGTTACCGCTGATTTATCACTCGTTTGTGCTGCAGGTAATAAATAAAGATCATCAAAACGTTTATCTTTAATAAGAGCCTGAGGTAAACGACAACGCCCTTCAACGACATCAACAAGATCAAATACAATACGATTTTCCAGCCCCATTACTACGTCTAAATTTCGAAGACCAATATCTGTGTCAATTAAGCACACTTTCTTTCCAGATAAGGCTAGGGCTGTACCAATGTTCGCAGACGTTGTAGTTTTACCTACTCCGCCCTTTCCAGATGTAATTACTATTGCCTCTCCCACAGCTATACAATTCCCCTTTCTAACTTTGTTAAATTAGGTCTAAGATGAGTGAGAAGTTGCAGGCGATCGACAACAATGTGATTGTCCTCATTAATATACGCACATTCTGCCGTCTCCGCTCCGTCTTCTTTCTCTTCCGGAGCCCGCATTGCCACATCACTAATTCGAAGTTGCATCGGGTTCATAACAGATGCAGCGATTACAGCCTCTGAATCCCCATAATACCCAGCATGTGCAATCCCTCTTAATGATCCTACGACAAAAATATTCCCCCCAGCGATAACCGTTCCGCCTGGATTAACATCTCCAATTAATAATAAATTTCCTTTTACATGTAAAACTTGTCCAGAGCGAACAATTTTGGAAATAGGGACAATCTCTGTTTCTTCTTTCCATGCTATTGCTTCCGATTTAGTTATAACATCACTTTCAATTGAATCCACAACAAGATTCTTTTTATTACGAATTAACGTACGAAGCTCTTCTTGGTGGACTTCTGTTAAATAACGATTTCCCACTTTCACATGCACTTCAATTAAAGAACGCCCATCGCCATCATAGTAATGTGTAGATAGTTTTTCGTCCAATTCTTTCAGTAATTCAGAGAATGAACAGCAGTCATCTAAATGAAGCGTTATCCCGTCTTTTGTCCCTTTTATCGTTACATTTTGTTGCTTTTTTTCTTCCACTAAAGTTCACCCCACCGATTCAATTCGACATAAAATTAGAAAATCCTTTTTTCTTTTTCTTCCATCGCTCTTGAAAGACGCACTAAATATCGTCTCAGTGGGAAACAAACTATCAATATGAAAATTCCATTCAGCAATAAAGTAGAAAGGAGACGATCCGTGAAAAAGACATACGCCGACATATGAGTACGTCCTAACAAAGTTAAAAATCCATACACATAATATTCTAATGCTACAATGCTAGCTAATACGATAGACACAACAATGAATAAATTCAATTGTAGTACCTTCATCACACTATAAACTAAATAAGCTAAAATCGGATAAGCAAATATATATATACCGACAAGTTCTGTGTATACGGTATCAAATAAGAAACCAAATAATAGCCCGTAATAAATCCCTTGGACCGGACCATAGTACACAGTAACAAAACATAACACAATGATAAAGAAATGCGGCGCTGCTATACTGTCTTTCCAAAAAACTTCTGTTGGAACAATAGTAGCAAACATATTTTCAAACAGAAAAACAAAAAGGAGCAAAAGAGGAAGAGCTGCTCTTTTTAAAATCTTCATCATCTCTTCTCCTCCTCCTATTCTAATGGCGCTGATTTCATATCACGTTTAGCTACTATAATATGCTCTACGTCATTTAAATCAGCGGCAGGTTTTACATAAGCTGTTTTTGTTAAACCGTATGCATCTGGTTGAACATCAACGATTTCCCCAATCTCAAGACCTTTCGGGAAAATCTCCCCACCAAGTCCAGACGTTACAACCATTTGACCTTTAGCTACTGGTGCATCAGAGCCAATCTTTGTGAAAAGTAACAATTTTTTTTCTTTGTCATAACCTTCGATTAAACCGAAGATATTTTCATTTCCATGTACAACAGCAGAAACACGATTTGTTCGACTCATAGAACTTAACAACTCTACTGATGCTGTAAATTGAGATACACTTTTCACGCGTCCAACTAAACCTTTTGAAGTCATAACAGCCATATCCTTTTTAATCCCTTGCTGTGCTCCTTTATCAATTCCAATTAAATCGTACCATTTATCTGGATTGCGAGAAACAACAGTAGCTGGAATTTCAGAAAAATCGCTCGGCAACTCTTTTTTTTCAGTTAGCTGTCTTAATTTATTGTTGTCTTCCTCTAATTGCTTCACTTTAACTGATAAACTCGCATAGTTATCTATTTTTGCTTTTAATTCTTTATTCTCTTCATACGTGCGCTTTACATCCTCTACATTTTCAAAGAATCCAGCTACATATTTCGCTGGCTTTTGGAATACACGTTCTACAACACCGACAGTGTCTTTAACAAACTGCTCTGGCCATGTTAAACTGTTCCGTTCTTTCAATGAGATTCCAATCAATGCCACGAGAAGAATAATACTAACTAACAAAACAATTAATCTTTTGTTTAAGAAAAACTGTGGCACGTTCACACCCTCTTAATTCCATTGATTTTTATTTTGCAATATTATCGAGCAGCCGTTTTGAAAAGATCGATATTATCTAATGCTTTTCCTGTTCCAATTGCTACGCAATCTAATGGATCTTCTGCAACAAGAACTGGCATATTTGTTTCTTCACTAATCACTTTATCTAAGTTACGTAGTAATGCACCACCGCCTGTTAATACAATACCGCGGTCCATAATATCTGCCGCTAATTCAGGTGGAGTTTTTTCCAACGTATTTTTAACTGATTCTACAATTGCATCTACTGTATCTTTTAATGCATCCGCAATTTCTTCTGGTTGAATTAGTACTGTTTTTGGTAAACCACTTACTAAATCACGACCACGAATTTCCATAGGCTCGATACCTTCTGGCTCGCCTGCAGAACCGATTTCTAATTTTAATGCCTCTGCTGTTCTTTCACCAATCATTAAGTTATAGCTTTTCTTAATGTACTGAATGATTGAATCATCCATATCATCACCAGCAACACGAACTGATTGACTTGTTACGATACCACCTAATGAGATGATTGCAACTTCTGTTGTACCACCACCGATATCAACAACCATACTACCAGTTGGTTCCCAAACAGGTAAGTTCGCACCAATTGCTGCTGCAAATGGTTCTTCGATTGGATATGCATCACGAGCACCCGCTTGACGAGTCGCATCAATTACTGCACGTCTTTCAACAGCTGTAATACCAGACGGTACACATACCATTACATACGGTTTACGTGAGAAGAAGCCGTTTGATTTTTGAGCTTGTTGAATGTAATATTTCATCATTGTTGCTGTTGTTTCGTAATCAGCAATTACACCGTCTTTCATCGGACGAAGTGCTACTACGTTTCCTGGTGTACGACCAATCATTTGTTTTGCATCGCTACCTACAGCAACGATTTGTTTCGTATCAGTTTGTAATGCTACTACTGAAGGTTCACGTAAAACTACACCTTTTCCTTTTACATATACAAGCGTGTTCGCAGTTCCTAAATCTATTCCAAGATCGCGAGTAAAGCCACCAAATCCAAACATATTTTTTATCTTCCTTTCTTGTTTTCACGGACTCATTTTTTTCTTATTTTATATTATAAAAACAGTACGTTTTTTATATCTATATCCTTTTTGCAGATAATTTTCTACAAAAAACTCATAAATCACATTATAAAACAAAATAAGTAAAAAGCATAGTCTTAAATATGACCTTTTTCCTTTAAACTCACGAATTTATGGTCACCTATTATAATATGATCAAGCACTTCAATTCCGATAATCTGGCCGCATTCTACTAAACGTTTTGTTACTTCAATATCTTCTCGGCTCGGCGTAGGATCTCCTGAGGGATGGTTATGAAGACATATGATAGAGGCTGCTGCACGGCGGAACGCTTCTTTAAAGACTTCCCTTGGGTGTACAATTGACGTGTTTAAACTTCCAATGAATATCGTTTGCCTATGTATAACTTGATTTTTTGTATTTAAATATAAACAAACAAAATGCTCTTGTTGTAAAAAGCGTAGTTCTTCCATCATGTATTTCGCACAATCTTCTGGGCTTCGAATGCTATATCGATTTTGATACTCTAAACGTACCATTCTTCTACCTAGTTCAAAAGCAGCCATAAGCTGAGATGCCTTTGCAATCCCAACACCATGAATACTGATTAACTCTTCTAACGTTGCATCTTTCAACATACGTAAACCATCAAAGTGATGTAAAATTTTATCTGACAACTTTAAAACTGTCTCTTCTTTAGAACCTGTTCTGAGTAACACTGCAAGAAGCTCCCGATTTGATAAACTCCCTGTTCCTTCTAATAATAAACGCTCCCGTGGCTGTTCTTCTCTGACAACATCACGAATACCGTTCATCTCTCCACCCCTTTTACCTGTTCTCTCAAAGAAAACCCCATGCAATTTTACGCATGGGTTACATCAATATCAAATTGTTTTAATTCCCGGACAAGACGTGCAATTGGTAAGCCGACTACACTGTAGTAATCTCCTTGAATATGTTGAACAAAAATAGACCCTTTTCCTTGGATACCATAACTTCCTGCTTTATCAAGAGGTTCTTTCGATGCAACATATACGTCAATTTCTTCTTCTGTTAATTCCCAAAACGTAACTTCTGTACGCTCATAAAAAGTGACCGTTTTTTCTTTCGATATAATTGCCACACCTGTATACACTTCGTGTGTTTTTCCTGATAATAATTGTAACATTTCTTTCGCCTCAACCTCATTAGAAGGCTTTCCAAGAATACGCGACTCATATGTAACGATTGTGTCTGCACCTAACACAATGTGATCACTATTATTTTCTGCTACCGCAGATGCTTTTTGCAGGGCAAGGGACATAACGATATCAGGAGGTGATGAATACGCACCAATCGTTTCTTCCACTTCACTTACAACGATTTCAAATGGTACGCCAGCTAACTCCAGCAATTCCTTCCTCCGAGGTGATCCTGAAGCTAAAATAATTTTTCTCATATTTTCTCCTTCCTTTCTCACATGAAGCAGAACAATTTACATCAATCGTATCAAAGGAATAGTTTATCCACAAATGAAAGAAATATTATTTTCTCTAAACAAAATAATATTTCTTTACTGCATACGATTATATTCCAGCCATAGAGAAAGCACTTTGCTCTAAATTTAAAAGAAAAGAAAGAAGTATCTATACTTCTTTCTTCGTCATTTCATTATCTTATCATTTCACTTTTTGCGAAACAATTTTTTCATACGAAAGTATACCATCAATAACAACTTGATTTAATTTCGCCAAAGATTCTTTATCGCCCTTTCCGTCCTTCACTGTTTGCACAGCTATTGACGTATACATATACAGTTTTTTTACCTCCTCCTGCTTCATACTTTTCCCTACTTTTTCAATCGCTTTCCATTCTTTCTCAATTACTTCTATATCTTTTGCATTACTTTTCCCACCAGCTTGTACGCTAGAAGCATATTTTGCTAAATGAGTATATAATGGCTGTACTTTTGTTAAGAATGCTCCTATTTCTTTATCATCTTTAAGCAACGCTTTATCCGTAATATCCCAGTTCTTTTTTAAAACGGAGACACCATCATTTTTATACTGCGTCATTAATTGATTTATAGCCTGTTCATCGCTAGCAATACCAACAATTAGTGCATACTTATCACCGCTCGGTTTCAAAGCAGCAACCCCTCCGTTACCTTTCCATTCTTCAAGAGCGGCCTGTCCCGTTTCTTTGGAAGAATAAAGCCCACCTTGAACAAAAAATAATTTCATTGGCTCTAATGCCGTTCCTGTCTGCGCTTTTTGTTTTTCCTCTTTTGATGCTGGTGTTTGTTCTGCCGTTCCATCCACTTTTGATTCTTCATTTCCAGTCTGCTTCGAAGCCGTTACCGTACTTTCCCCTGTTGTCCCTTGTCCTGTGAGTAACTGCAGCATTCCCATTCCAAACGCCGTACCAATTATAATTGCAGTTGTAACAATTACAATTAATGTATTACTCCACTTCTTTCTGTATTTTTCCATGGACGCTGATTTCTTTTTTTGAAACGGAACAACGTTTTTCGGTCTTTCACTTTCCACTACCATCCATTCAAACTCATCTTTCTTCTTTTCTTCATACTTCGCTTCTGTTCCATTTACTTTCACCGAGATCGTTCGTGATTGCTTGTCCATACACTCACACCTCACCTCTTGTCGTTGTCCGCATCATATCATATTCATTTCACAAAAAAACGAGATATTTGTCAGAGAAATTCGCCAAATAACCCTATATAATTATCTTATATGTATGCATTTGACTTCATTTGTAGAACAAAAAAACTAGATAGCAAAGGCTATCTAGTTTTTCTCGCGAATATATTTTCTAACTTCAGAAATGAAATATAGAGAACCCGTTATGATAAAGACATCATTTCCCCCTATCATTTCAACCTTTGTATCAATTGCCTCTTTCCAATTTTCAAAGACTAATTTTGATTTTTTTTGCGAATGCGCTGCAAGTTTGTCAGCGGAAATGGCACGATCAAAGGCGAATGTTGTAAAAATAATTTCATCGGCAATTGTTTCTAATTGACCTACCATATTATGCAACTGTTTATCACCAAGCGCAGTAAATAAAACTATTATATTTTTATCTTTATAATGTGCCTCTACTGTTTTCACAAGACTCTCAATACCTTCTGGATTGTGAGCACCATCTATTATAATATCAGGATTATTTTTCAGCTTTTCAAATCGGCCAATCCAATACGCTTCATGTAATCCAGCTCTTATTTCCTCTTCCTCAATTAAAAATGATACATATGTTTTTAAATACATAATTGCCATAAGTGCTAGTGAGGCATTTCCTACTTGGTGAACACCTTTCATTGACATTCGAACATCTTCAAAAGATGCGAAAGGACAAGCAAAATCAAAACGTTCCCCATCTTCGTTAGACTGTTTATGTAACGCTGTAAAATGTTTGCCCAGTTCATATAAGTTTGCATGATTTTCCTTTGCAACCTTTTGAATGACCTGCAATGCTTTATCATCTTGCACGCCTGTAATAACCGGAACACCCGACTTAATAATTCCTGCCTTCTCATACGCAATTTCTCCTAGTGTATCCCCTAAAATATGCATATGATCGTGACCGATATTTGTAATAATTGTGAGAACAGGATGAATAACATTCGTAGAGTCAAAGCGCCCTCCAAGCCCTGTTTCAAATAAAACAACATCACAGAAATTGATTTTACCGAAATAACAAATTGCCATAACAGTAATAATCTCAAACTCAGTCGCTTCCCCTAAATTCGTCTCGTCTAGTTTTTCAACGACTGGCTTTACTATGTTTACAAGTTCCGCAATCTCTTCATCTGCAATTGGTGTTCCGTTCACACTAATACGCTCATTAAATGTTTCAATGTAAGGAGAGGTAAATGTTCCAACCTTATATTTTGCGCCTTCTAGCATGTAGCGCATATACGTTAAAGTTGAACCTTTTCCATTTGTACCAGCAAGATGAACACATTTTATATGACGCTCTGGATTTCCGAGTTCTTCTAGCATCCAGTTCATTCTTTCTAATCCTGGTTTAATACCAAACTTCAATCGACTATGAATCCACCCTATCGCTTCTTCGTATGTATGTATCACGTATGTTTTCCCCTTTCAAAAGACAACCTTCATCATTCTATTATACGCAAAGAAAAGAGACTCACCAATATAGTGAGTCTCTAAAATACACTTTATTTCTCAAGATCTGCTAGACGTTGGCGAACTGCTTCGCGTTTTTCTAGGTAATCTTGCTCTTTCGCACGCTCTCCGTCAATAACTGCCGCAGGAGCTTTCGCTACGAATCCTTGGTTTGAAAGTTTCTTCTGTACACGTTCTACCTCTTTATCGAACTTCTCAAGTTCTTTTTCAAGACGTGCTCTCTCTTCGTCAAGGTTGATAAGATCAGCTAACGGTAAGAATAACTCTGCACCTGATACGATTGCAGTCATCGCTTTTTCTGGCGCTTGTAAATTCGTTTGAATTGTTAATTCACTTGGGTTACAGAAACGCTCAATGTAAGAGCTGTTTTTCGTAAGTTGAGCAAGGATAGCCTCATCTTTTGCTTTAATTTGCATTTGAACTTTTTTGCTCATTGGCGTATTTACTTCTGCACGGATGTTACGAACAGAGCGAATGATATCAACTAGAAGGTGCATTTCTGCTGCCGCTTCTTTATCTTGTAAATCTTCGCGAACTGTTGGCCAAGCCGCTACTGTAATAGACTCGCCTTCATGCGGTAAATGTTGCCAAATCTTCTCTGTTACGAACGGCATGAATGGGTGTAATAGACGCATCGTTTGGTCTAATACGTAAGCTAAAATAGAACGAGTTGTTTTCTTAGCTGCTTCATCTTCACCGTATAGTGGAAGTTTCGCCATCTCAATGTACCAGTCACAGAAATCATCCCAAATGAAGTTGTATAATGAACGACCAGCTTCACCGAACTCATATTTATCCATGTTACGTGTTACACTTTCAATCGTTTCGTTTAAGCGAGTTAAAATCCACTTATCTGCAACTGATTTTTCACCAGTTAAATCGATTTCTTCATACTTCATATCATCCATGTTCATTAATACGAAACGTGATGCGTTCCAAATTTTATTAATGAAGTTCCAAGTAGATTCTACTTTTTCCATGCTGAAACGTAAATCTTGGCCTGGTGCACTTCCTGTTGATAAGAAGTAACGCATTGCATCTGCACCGTACTTCTCGATAACATCCATCGGGTCGATACCGTTACCAAGAGATTTACTCATTTTACGTCCCTGTTCATCACGAACTAAACCATGAATTAATACATCTTTAAATGGACGCTCTCCTGTAAACTCTAAACCTTGGAAAATCATACGAGATACCCAGAAGAAGATGATGTCATAACCAGTTACTAAAGCATCTGTTGAATAGAACTTTTTAAAGTCTACTGCCTCTTCATTTGGCCAACCAAGTGTTGAGAACGGCCATAACGCTGAGCTAAACCATGTATCAAGTACGTCGTTATCTTGATTCCAGTTTTCAATATCCGCTGGCGCTTCAGTACCTACGTATACTTCACCAGTTTCTTTATGATACCAAGCTGGAATTCGGTGTCCCCACCATAATTGACGAGAAATACACCAGTCATGAATGTTTTCCATCCAGCGTAAGTATGTGTTTTCAAAACGCTCTGGTACGAACGTTACTTTTTCTTCTTCTTTTTGTTGAAGTGCTACTGCTTTTTCTGCAAGTGGAGCCATTTTTACGAACCATTGTGTTGATAAATAAGGCTCAACAACTGCACCGCTACGCTCACTATGACCTACTGAATGCATATGAGGCTCAATTTCTACTAATACGCCCGCTTCTTGTAAGTCTTTCACTAACGCTTTACGGCATTCGAAACGGTCCATACCGTTATACTTACCAGCTTTTTCGTTCATCGTTCCATCTTCGTTCATTACTAAGATGCGTGGTAAGTCATGACGGTTACCTACTTCAAAGTCATTCGGGTCATGAGCTGGTGTAATTTTTACAACGCCTGTTCCAAAGTCTTTTTCTACGTACTCATCGGCAATAATCGGAATCTCACGGCCTACGATCGGAAGGGTAACTGTTTTTCCGATTAAATGTTTGTAACGATCGTCTTCTGGATGAACTGCTACAGCTGTATCACCAAGCATCGTTTCGGGACGAGTAGTTGCAAGACGAATGTGACCAGAACCATCTGTTAACGGATAGTTCATATGGTAGAATGCACCTTGAACCTCTTTATGAATTACTTCGATATCAGAAAGAGCTGTACGTGTTGCTGGGTCCCAGTTGATAATATATTCACCGCGGTAAATTAAGCCTTTTTCGTATAATTGAACGAATACTTTATTAACTGCATCAGATAAACCTTCGTCTAATGTGAAACGTTCACGAGAATAGTCTAGTCCTAAACCAACTTTCCCCCATTGTTGACGAATGTGAGAAGCGTACTCTTCTTTCCACTCCCAAGCTTTTTCAAGGAATTTCTCACGGCCAAGATCGTAACGTGAAATACCTTCTTCACGAAGTTTTCCTTCTACTTTCGCTTGTGTTGCGATACCCGCATGGTCCATTCCTGGAAGCCATAATACATCGTATCCTTGCATACGCTTCGTACGAGTTAAAATATCTTGAAGAGTTGTATCCCAAGCATGACCTAAGTGTAACTTACCAGTTACGTTCGGAGGTGGAATTACAATTGTATACGGTTGTTTCTTCTCGTCTCCTGTTGCTTCGAAATATTTGCCTTCAAGCCACCATTGATAAAGGCCTTCTTCAACGGACATATGATCATATTTAGTTGGTAAATTCTTTTCCGTGTTTGACATTATTTTCCCTCCTTAAAATAAAAAATGCCCCTCATCCAAAAAAGGACGAGGGACATCGCGGTACCACCTTTATTTACAAACAAATTCAGAATTTGCTTATACTCTTAATTTGATAACGGACAAATCCGTCTTTTCCTAATGAGAACTATTCCGTTCAGAAAAGATGCTCCAGGGCTACCTTCTAACATAACTATCTAGAGAATCTCCCAGCTAATGATTCTCCTCTCTGAAGACGTTTCATGTTATACTCTTCCCCTTCAAGGCATTTATATGATTGTTAATTATTATATACAATAGTGTAAAAAACGAAACCTTATTCGTCAAGATAAATTTAAGACTATCACTTTCCGGGCGAATATAAAAAAGATAAGTAGCATCCTCCACTTATCTTTTTTACTCCTCTATTTACGGGCGGTAAGACCCCCACCACTGATTAAAGTTTCACTTTATCCGTTCCCTTGCTGGGCAGCTTGTAATTGTGACAGGAAATATTCTACATTGCTAACGAGCCAATGTGATTGTTGCAAGCTCTTTACTCCGCGAATCTCATTTTCCTTATTGCGACTCTGCCTTCTTTTTTTATAAGACTCAATTTGCCGAATAAATTGCGATGGATAGGTCATGTAAGCATACATAAGCAGTTGCTCTTCTTTCGTAAACGGGAAGTTTTTTTGGTACATTTGATACCATTCAAAACGATCACTTCGCGCAATTGGATATGTGTTTAAAGACCGCGAATAAAACCCTACAATATCTTGCACAGGCGTTGCAAATTTCGATTTTTCTAAACTAATAAAATAGCCATTCCGTTCATAGTCAAATAAAAAATGATTAAGTGACACGTTACCATGCACAAAAGTAATGCGTGTTTTATCTTTTTCTTTCATCGCATCGTTCCACTCATTTAATTGCTTCGTTGCAAATTCACGCGCCCTCATTACATGATGATAGTACGTACAATATTGTAATTCAAACGGAGACATATACCACTTCGCTTCAGATTCTACAAGAAACTCTTCTAACATCTCACCATCATTTTCCCAACGATCGGATATACTTGTGTAATGTTTTTCTAAATCCTCTTCTGTATATGTTTCTTCTTTCACCGTTTTTTGGTGCAACGTTCCAAGTGTTTGAAACATTTTATGGTATTGATCATTATCCTCGCCGTTTCCTTCCGCGCGTTCTAACCAAGGCATTAAATAATAATTATAAGTCCCGTCACTTAAAATATAATTCCCATCCGTCGCATGGTATATAGGTACATAATTTGAAAAACCTTTCTCCTTCAAATATTGAATATGATGTAGAAAGTTATTCCGCTCTAACTTTCTATCTTCTATTTTCTTTAGCGCATATGGACCTTGATTCGTGTAAATTTTCGTTACACTTCCGTGCTCTTCCATATGCTGCGTATCCAATCTATATTGCCTTACAATGGGTTCATAGCGATTTCGTAATTCAATATCCATACGAATAACCCTTTCTATTCAAAACATAGCCTCTAGGACAATAGGGGAGTGAAAGCACTCCCCCCCTTATTTCGCCTTTGCTTTTGAAACGGGAATATAAATAATTTGTCCCGTAGTTAAATATATATCTTCTGTTTGATTAACACGGTATAAGTTTTGTACAGACGTGTCATAACGTTCTGCAACAGATTCGATTGTATCCCCTTCTTGCACGAAATACATTCTTAACTTCGTAAATTCTTCTTCCGGTTCTTTCGTAAATAATTGTGTTAAATAAAGCGCATTTTCATCTCGCTGTGAGTATGCTTCTTCTTGCTCTTCCTGCTTTTTCGCCTTTTCTTTTTGATAATCTTTTCGTCCAAACAATTCAAATTGCAGCGTCGTTTCTTGCTCCTCTTCACGCTCCGCAAATTCATGTTCTGCCAATTCCTCTTCCGCTTCTTCTTGCTCTTTTCTTTCTTCTAGCTGGAACGGTTCAAATGCGTAATCTTCCCATTCATCCGATTCTTTATAGGTTGGTTCCGCTACATGCGGCGCGGGTCTATTTTCATCCTCTTCAGCTGAATCATCTTCTAACTCAGCATACGCCGTTTCTTCCTCTTCATCCTCGATTCTTTCCTCATCACATAAACCTGTAATAGATATATCCGCTAATAATTGTAAGCAACCATTTTCCTTCAATTCATAATCAAATTCCTCAATTGATACATATAATTCTTCAATTACTTTCACTCGATTTCTTGGAATTGATATTTCAAGTGGAAAGGAATGAACAAGTTCATTCACCCCATCTTCCCTTGTTTCTACATAATCAATTGACTTTGCTGGCGATAGTTCTCTTAATGAATAGGCCGAATCATCTTGCCTTGCAACATACTCCCCTGTTAAATCTAACTGCCCTCTCACGATAACTTCATGATCAAGCTCTTCTATCTCAACGTCTGGATCTAACGAAATTGACAAAAGTTCTTCGACTTCCTGTCCTTTTTGGAACCAAACAGATTCTTTTAATGAAAATCGTAACGAATGATCTGTTGTCACTTCTTTTCCCCCTCCCAAACTATATGTCATTACAGTTTTATGTATGTAAAGCCCACTTTATGAATAAAAAAAATCGCTCCCCTTATGGAGAGCGATTTTCTCTAATATATTATGCTTGTAACTTTGACATTGCAATTTCAGCCGCTGCAATCGTCGCTTCAATATCTGCATCACTATGCGCTGTCGATAAGAACAAACCTTCAAATTGAGATGGTGGCAAGAATACACCTTGTTCTACCATTTCACGATAGTAAGCCGCGAAGAATTCTAAGTTTGAAGATTTCGCTGTATCGTAATTAATAACCGGCTCATCTGTAAAGAAAATACCAATCATAGAGCCTGCACGGTTAATATGATGAGGAATACCATATTTTTCAGCCGCCTTACGTAGTCCCGCTTCTAACATTTCTGCTTTACGCTCAAACTCTACATATGATTCTGGCGTTAATTGTACTAACGTTTCATAACCTGCTGCCATTGCAAGTGGGTTACCTGATAAAGTACCAGCTTGATAAATCGGCCCGCTCGGCGCAACTTGACGCATAATTTCTGCTTTACCACCGTACGCCCCTACTGGTAAGCCACCACCGATTACTTTACCTAAACAAGTTAAATCAGGTGTTACACCGTAGTAACCTTGTCCACAGTTATAAGCAACACGGAATCCTGTCATTACTTCATCAAAAATAAGCAGTGCACCGTTTTGTTCTGTTACTTCACGAAGCCCTTCTAAAAATCCTGGTTGCGGAGGAACAACCCCCATATTCCCTGCTACTGGTTCTACAATTACACAAGCAATATCATCACCGAATTGTTCAAAAGCGTACTTCACACTTTCTAAATCATTATAAGCTACTGTAATCGTATTTTTCGCTACACCTTCTGGTACGCCAGGGCTATCTGGTAAACCTAGAGTCGCCACACCAGAACCAGCTTTAATTAATAACGAATCACCATGACCGTGGTAACAACCAATAAATTTTAAAATTTTGTTACGGCCTGTATAACCACGAGCTAAACGTAGTGCACTCATTGTCGCTTCTGTTCCAGAGTTAACCATGCGGACAATTTCAATCGATGGTACACGCTCAATAACAAGTTTCGCTAATTTATTTTCGATTTCTGTCGGCGCACCAAAGCTTGTACCTCTTTCAGCAACAGATTTTAACGCTTCAACAACACGATCATTTGCATGACCATGAATTAAAGGACCCCATGATAATACGTAATCGATGTATTCATTTCCATCAATATCATATACTTTAGAGCCTTTTCCACGCTCCATAAACAATGGATTCATACCAACAGATTTAAAGGCACGAACAGGGCTATTTACGCCACCAGGCATTAAGTCTTGTGCCTCTTCAAACGCCGCAATCGATTTATCAAACTTTTTCATTATTTAGCGCCTCCTTCTTGTAACCATTTTGCTGCATCTTTCGCATGATACGTAATAATTAAGTCTGCTCCTGCACGTTTCATGCTAATTAATTTTTCAAGCACAACTTCTTTTTCATTAATCCAACCATTTTGCGCTGCCGCTTTAATCATTGAATATTCACCACTTACGTTGTAAGCAACGATTGGTAAATTAAAGTTATTTTTCACATCACGAATGATATCTAAGTAAGAAAGAGCTGGCTTTACAATTAAGAAATCAGCACCTTCCACTACATCTGATTCTGCTTCACGGAATGCCTCCATACGGTTCGCTGGGTCCATTTGATATGTTTTACGGTCACCAAATTGCGGCGCGCCGTGTGCAGCATCACGGAACGGTCCATAAAATGCTGATGAATATTTCACAGCGTACGACATAACTGGTACGTGTCCAAAACCATTCTCATCTAACGCATGGCGAATTGCTGTTACGAATCCGTCCATCATGTTTGATGGCGCAATAATGTCCGCTCCTGCTTTCGCTTGGCTTACAGCTGTTTTCGCAAGTACTGCAAGAGACTCGTCATTTAAAATAATACCATCTTCAATTACACCGCAATGACCATGGCTTGTGAATTGACATAAACATGTATCTGCAACTACTACTAACTCAGGGAACTCATCTTTAATTTGCTTAATGGCACGCTGTACAATTCCATGATCACAATATGCTGATGATCCAACTTCATCCTTTTCAGCAGGTAAACCAAATACAATAACAGAACGAATACCTAAATCAACAACCTCTTGCATTTCAGCTTGCAATAAATCTAAAGAGATTTGATATACACCCGGCATAGAAGGAACTTCATTACGAACATTCTCTCCTTCTAATACAAAAATAGGGTAAATAAAATCTTCCGTATGTAAAAACGTTTCACGCACAAGCGCACGCATGCCCCCGCTTTGTCTTAAGCGACGATGACGATTAAATTGTAAAGAGTTCATAAATTTCTATCCCCATTCTTTTATTTTGTCCCGCGTTAACGGGCAGTAAGACTCCCATCTCAAAATTCGGCTAGAGCAAAGAAGTTAGATGGGAAATCAACTGCCCATAAACGCCCAATTGGTGAGGGCTAATAATTAGTGGGGAATGAACCTCCCACTAATTAAAGTTTCACTTTATAGATTCACAAATGCATTGTAGTAATGCTTCTACAGTGTACTCTTTCGGCACAATAACATGCGGAAAATAAAGGTTCGCTTCTTTTTCCGTAATAGGCCCTATACAAGCAATTGTACATTTTTTTGTCCATTCTCTCCAGTTTGTGCCCTCCAGTAAACGAACAAAACTATCAACAGTTGAAGGACTCGTAAATGTAATAACATTTACTTTCCTTACTTTCAATGCTGTTATAAGTTCTTGTTTTTTCTCTACATTTACTTTCGTATCGTATACGATTAGCTCATCTAGAGAAACACCAATTCCCCGAAGTTTAACTGGAATTACATCTCTCGCTAAATTCCCTTTCGGAAATAAAATACGCTCGTTTCCACTTAATTCTTTTAGAAACTCTTCGGCAAACACTTCTGCAACAAATGAGGTTGGAACAAAATGAACTTGATAGCCCCTTTTTTCTAACTCTAATTTTGTTTTCACGCCTACCGCAGCGATTTTAATAGTTAATGGTAGTTTCTTTTCTAAACCATCTAGAAAAAAAGTTACACCATTTTTACTCGTAAAAATAACCCAGTCATACGAATGTAGCCGCCTTGCTGTATGGTGAATTCGCCTATGAGATGTGCCTTCCATACGCAAAAGCGGAATTTCCAATGGAATTCCGCTCCGTTCTTTCACTGCTACACTCATTTGTTTCGCTTGATGCTGGGCACGTGTAATCAATACTGTTTTGCCAGCAAGAGCATTCATATTTATCTTTGTCCCTTATTTGCAGCAAGAATGAGTTCTTTTGCGCCTTGTTTAATTAAACGGTCCGCAGCCTCTAGCCCTACTTCCTTTGGTTCAACGCCTACCACTGTCTCTTTTAATAAAACAGAGCCGTCCATAGAACCGACAAGAGCTGTTAATTCGATTGCATCATCCTTTGTAAGAGTTGCATATCCAGCGATCGGAACTTGACATCCACCTTCAAGTTTATGAAGAAATACTCGCTCCGCTGCCACTGTTCTCTCTGTTACAGCATCATTCATATGCGATAACAACTGTAATAAATCGTTATCGTCCTTACGACATTCAATCGCTAATGCACCTTGTCCTACAGCTGGTACACATAACGTTTCATCTAAATGTTCTGTAATCACTTCATCATCCCAGCCCATTCTTTGTAATCCAGCTGTCGCTAAAATAATTGCATCATAATCTTCTTCTTTTAATTTACGTAAACGTGTATCGATATTTCCGCGAATCCATTTCACTTGTAAATCTGGTCTCGCAGCTAATAACTGTGCACTACGTCTTAAACTACTCGTTCCTAAAATCGCACCTTCTGCTAAATCTTTAAATGATTCTCCGCTTTTAGAAATAAAAGCATCACGAGGGTCAACACGCTTTGGTGTACAGCCAATCATTAATCCTTCTGGAAGTACGGCTGGCATATCTTTCATACTATGTACAGCCATATCGATTTCTTTCATAAGTAACGCATGTTCAATTTCTTTAACGAACAAACCTTTTCCGCCTACTTTTGAAAGAGTAACATCTAAAATCACATCACCTTTAGTGACAATTTCTTTCACTTCAAATTCATATGGTAAACCAAGTGCTTTTAACTGATCAATAAACCAGTTTGTTTGCGTCAATGCTAGCTTACTCTTTCGTGAACCTACAATAATTTTGCGCATAATTCTCTCTCCTCATTATAAATACCAAAAGTGGAAATTAGATAAACTACTTAATAGAAAAATGTTAACTAGCATTACGAGAAAGGCCCCTACATTCCACAGTACAATTTTCTTCCCTTGCAACACATCTGCCGCTCGTAAATACAAGCCCGTACAATATACAAATAGAACGACAAACGAACCGATTACTTTCGTATCATACCAATGAAAATTGTCCAATTTTGTATATCCCCATATGCATCCTAATAAAATTGCTAGTAAGAAAAATGGAACAGAAAATAAATTTAACCCGTAAGACGTAGATTCAAGCTTCGGCAAATTCCCTAACCTTCTTAATCTCGCATTCCACTTTTTCTTTTTTAATAGGCGATATTGCAGTAAATACATAATAGAAAAAATAAACGATACCGTAAACGTTGCATAAGAAATAATCGCCATTCCAACATGCACGTATACAAGTTCTGAAACTAATTGCTCTGCAAGTACTGGCGACATCTTTCCGAGCGGTGTAAAAATAGAAAAGGCGCTTACGCCAAATGCTACAACATTTGTAAAGAAGACTAAAAAGTCAACGCGCATAAATCGATTTATGACTAACGACATCGTAATCAATAACCAAACATAAAAATAAATCCCTGATAATAAAGTTAAAATGGGATTCGTTTCTGAATCTGTCGCCCTAAGCAACATAAAAATAGACTGCAATACCCATACAATCGAAAGTAACCAAAAAGCAAATCGGTTCGCCTTTCGGTTACTTTGGAAATAATCTATAAAATATAAACTAATGCTACAAGCATATAAAATAATTGCAATATGATAAATAATACTGTTATTTAAAAAACTCATCCGATCATCCTTCCAAATTATAAAGATGGAACGGATGGTGTCCACACTCTTTTATGTTCTACTTCTTCCGCACGACTCTCTACTTCTTCCGTTTCTAAATCAAAAATCTTTGCAAATAACGCTAATTTTTCGCCCGCCCCCTCTTCAGCAGCTATTTCTTTTGCTACTAAAATTGGGTCTTTTAATAATTGGTTAATAATACTTTTCGTATGCTTACTAATTACTTTTTTCTCACGATCACTAAGATTTGGTATTTTTCGTTCAAGACTTTCCATCGTTTCGCTTTGAATTACAAGTGCCTTATCACGAAGAGCTGCTATTAACGGAACAACACCAAGTGTACTTAACCACGTTTTAAATAGAACAATTTCCTCTTCAATCATAAATTGAATTTTCTCTGCTTCTTTCAAACGCTCAGCACGATTTGCTTCCACTACTCCTTGCAGATCATCAATGTCATATAAGAAAGAACCTTCTAACTCATCAATTGCTGGATCAATATCACGTGGCACTGCAATATCAACCATAAATAAAGGACGACCAGAGCGCATTTTCTCTACCTTTGTCATCATCTCTTTCGTAATGACATACTCTGATGCACCAGTGGAACTAATTAAAATGTCCGCTTCTAATAATGCACATTGTAATTCACTTAAAGATTTTGCATGTCCCATATATTTCTCAGCCATTACTTCCGCTTTTGAAAGCGTTCTATTCATAACGGTTACTTTACGAGCACCGCTTCCGTATAAATTTTGTAATGCAAGTTCTCCCATTTTACCAGCACCAAGAATAAGTACATGACAATCTGTTAACTCACCAAATATTTTCTTTCCAAGTTCAACAGCAGCATAACTAACAGACATTGCACTCTCACCAATTGTTGTTTCTGAGTGAGCACGTTTTGCTAACGTAATGACTTGCTTAAACAATTCATTAAAAATTGTACCTGTCGCTTTTACTTGTTGCGCTTCTAAAAAGCTATCTTTTATTTGACCTAAAATCTGCGTTTCTCCAACTACCATAGAATCTAAACCGCACGTTACGCGGAATAAATGATCTATTGCACCATCTTGTTCAAAAATAGTTAAATATGGTGCGACTTCTTCTATTTCAAGCTGAAACCAATCAGCTAAAAACTTCTTAATATAATACCGTCCCGTGTGTAATTGATCGACAACAGCATAAATCTCAGTGCGATTACAAGTTGATACAATGACATTTTCTAACACGCTCTTTTGACTTTGTAATGTAGTCATTGCTTGTTCTAGCTCTGCTGCCTGAAATGTGAGTTTCTCACGAAATTCTACAGGGGCTGTTCGATAATTTACACTAACAACAAGAATATGCACGCAGCATGTCCCCCTTCACCCGTTTTATCACTTTATCTACTATCATAATACAACTTTCCTCTTATGAATCTGACAATCGTGTGAACAACCGATTATTTTTTATATATTCTCCGTATGTAATAAAGGAGATTCAGTAAAATTAATAAAAAGCTCCCTACTTTATAATGATTATAAATTAATAACTCTATTTGTACGTTACCAAAAAAAGTCCTCATAATCAAGTGATGGAAACTATTCCATATAAATTATAACATCATCTTTCCTATCTTCTTTCATCATGAAGGAAAATATGTATGATTGTTCCAAAATATAGCACACACTTTCTCAATACAATGTATTTGACATTGTATTTATTTTTCGTTATATTGGTTTTACAAAATTAAATTGTGCACAATTTAAAAAGAAAGGAGTTATTCATGATAGAAGATTCTTTGCATCTAGATAACCAACTTTGTTTTTCTATTTACGCCTGTTCTAGAGAGGTTACACGTTTTTATCGACCGTATTTAGACGAAATGGGTATTACGTACCCTCAGTACATTACTTTACTTGTACTATGGGAACAAGACGGACTAACAGTAAAAGAAATTGGAGAACGTCTATTTCTAGATTCCGGCACGTTAACACCTATGCTAAAACGGATGGAATCATTAAACCTTGTAAAACGTGTTCGTTCAAAAGAAGATGAGCGAAAAGTTTGTATTGAATTAACAGAACAAGGTAAAGATTTAAAAGAAAAGGCTTGTTCATTACCGAAAACGATGGCTACAAATTTAGGAATTACAGAGCAAGAGTATCGTTCTTTATTAACCCAATTAAATAAACTAATTGAAACAATGAAAACAATAAATGATAGAACAGGGGAATAAACATGGATAAATTATATACTGCTTCAGTAACAGCAACAGGTGGAAGAAACGGGAAAGTAGTTTCAGATGATGGCATATTAAATCTTGATGTAAAAATGCCGAAAGCATTAGGTGGTGCTGGCGGGGAAGCAACAAACCCTGAGCAACTATTTGCCGCTGGTTATGCCGCTTGTTTTGATAGTGCATTGCAACTTGTCATTCGTACAAAACGAGTGAAAGTGGAAAGTACAGAAGTAACTGCTCACGTTTCTATCGGAAAAGATACAGATGGTGGTTTCGGACTATCTGCTGTACTTGACGTACATGTCGCTGGCGTTTCTCATGCCGAAGCACAAGAACTTGTAGAAGCCGCTCACGGTGTATGTCCGTACTCTAAAGCAACACGAGGGAATATTGGAGTAACATTAAACGTACGCTAAAAATTTATACAAACAAAAAACGCGCGACATTCGTCACGCGTTTTTTGTTTTTGTCATTTTATGAATTGCCTTCCACGCTTCTTCTTTTCCAAGTCCTGTTTCAGAAGAGAATAGAACGATTTCATCGCCAATTTCAACAGCAAGCGTTTCTTTTACAACTTTTAAATGCTTTTGCCATTTCCCTTTCGGAATTTTATCGGCTTTCGTCGCAATAATAATTGTTGGAATTTCATAATGCTTTAAGAAATCATACATCATCACATCATCGTTTGTTGGTTGGTGACGTAAATCTACTACTAATACAGCTGCATCTAATTGCTCACGTGTTGTAAAGTACGTTTCAATCATCTTGCCCCATGCTGCACGTTCCGTTTTAGATACTTTCGCATATCCATAACCTGGAACGTCAACAAAATGCATCATTTCATTGATTAAGAAAAAGTTCAGCGTTTGCGTTTTTCCTGGTTTAGAAGAAATACGTACTAACTTTTTACGATTTAAAATTTTATTAATGAAGGAAGACTTCCCGACATTTGAACGACCTGCTAATGCAATTTCTGGTAAATCACTGTCTGGATATTGTTCTGGTTTAACAGCACTAATTACAATATCTGCTTTTGTTACTTTCATTGTTTCACTCCTACTAATGCGTGCTCCAATACTTCGTCTAAATGAGATGCAAGCACAAACGTAAGATTTTCTTTTACGCTTTCTGGAATATCATCTAAATCTTTCTCGTTCTCTGCTGGCAAAATAATTTTTGTTAAGCCTGCGCGATGAGCACTTAATGTTTTTTCTTTCAATCCACCAATTGGTAATACACGGCCACGAAGTGTAATTTCACCTGTCATACCAACTTCTTTACTTACAGGAATACCTGTTAGTGCAGAAATAAGTGCCGTTGCCATCGTAATACCTGCTGACGGTCCATCTTTTGGAACTGCTCCTTCTGGAACGTGAATATGAATATCATTTTTCTCATGGAAATTTGGATCGATATGAAGCTCTTCGGCACGAGAACGAATATAGCTAAACGCAGCTTGTGCTGATTCTTTCATAACATCCCCAAGTTTCCCTGTTAAAATTAATTTCCCTTTACCTGGCGCTACAGACACTTCAATTGCAAGTGTATCGCCGCCCGCTGCTGTATAAGCTAACCCGGTTGCCATTCCGACTTGGTCTGTTTTCTCTGCTTGCCCATAACGGAATATGTGTTTACCAAGTAAATCTACAATATTTTTCTCTGTCACAACAATACGTTTACGTTCCGCTGTAACGATAATTTTCGCTGCTTTACGACAAACTTTTGCAATTTGGCGCTCTAGCGTACGAACACCAGCCTCACGTGTATAATAACGAATAATTTCAAGAAGCGCTTCATCACGTACTTGTAAATTACCTTTTCGTAAGCCATGCTCTTTTAATTGTTTCGGCAATAAATGCTCTCGAGCAATGTGCACCTTTTCCAGTTCTGTATACCCAGCAATCGAAATAATTTCCATACGGTCAAGTAATGGACCCGGAATACTTGAAAGTGTATTAGCGGTTGCTACAAACATAACTTTCGATAGATCATATGGTTCTTCAATGTAATGATCACTGAAGTTATGATTTTGTTCTGGATCTAACACTTCAAGTAATGCTGCTGATGGATCGCCACGGAAATCGTTAGACATTTTATCAATCTCATCTAATAAGAAGACTGGATTAACTGTTTTCGCCTTTTTCATACCTTGAATAATGCGTCCCGGCATTGCTCCAACGTATGTACGACGGTGACCACGAATTTCAGATTCATCACGCACACCACCAAGGGATACACGGACAAAATTACGATTTAATGATGTCGCAATTGAACGAGCTAACGAAGTTTTCCCGACCCCTGGAGGGCCTACTAAACAAAGGATAGGTCCTTTTAATGAGTTCGTCAATTTTTGTACAGCTAAATATTCAAGCACTCGCTCTTTTACTTTTTCAAGACCGTAATGATCTTTGTTTAAAATCTCTTCAGAATGAACAAGATCAATCATATCCTCTGTCGCTTCTGTCCACGGAAGTGCTAATAACCAATCAATATAATTGCGAATAACACCGCTCTCCGCAGAACTTGCTGGTAGCTTTTCATAACGATCTAATTCTTTCAGTGCAGCCTTCGTTGTTTCTTCAGGCATTCCTGACTGTTCAATTTTCTCACGAAGTTCTTCAACTTCCCCGCCCTTACCTTCTTTATCGCCAAGTTCAGTTTGAATCGCCTTCATTTGCTCACGTAAGAAATATTCTTTTTGCGTGCGTTCCATTGAACGTTTCACTTTTTGTCCAATTTTCTTTTCTAAACTAAGTAACTCTTGTTCATCTTGAATAATTGAAATAAGTGTATGTAATCGTTCTTTCACAGATACAATCTCTAAAATTTCTTGTTTCTGTTTCGTTTTAATTGGCAAGTGAGAAGCAATTAAATCAGCTAGTCTTCCTGGTTCTTCTACATCAGCTACCGTTGCAAATGTTTCATTTGATACTTTTTTCGAAACTTTAATATATTGTTCGAAATGCTCCAGTAACGTACGCATAAGAGCTTTCTCTTCTAAATCATCTTCCACTTCTTCAGTTACCGTTTTAATAGAAACTTGTACTACATTTTCTTCCTCGATAAACTCTACTACTTCTGCTCTATGTAAACCTTCTACAAGGACACGAAGCGTACCGTTCGGCAATTTTAACATTTGCTTCACTTTCGCCACTGTACCTACACTATATATGTCATCTTCTTTCGGATCATCGATATTCATTTCTTTTTGCATCGCTAAAAAGATGATATTTTCATCCATTGCCGCCTGCTCTAGTGCCTGTATCGATTTATCACGTCCTACATCAAGATGCAGAACCATCGTTGGATATACGAGAACGCCTCTTAATGGTAGGAGGGGTACGATTCTTTCATTCGTATTCATACTAGACATAGCACCTCCATAATAAATTAAACTCCTGTTCAACTATTTTATATTACAATACATCTAGATGCAATTGCAGAGATTCTGAGCAATTGTAAATCCCTTGTTTTTTCTCCCTTATGAAAAGAAAAAAAGACTCCGCTTAAGCATACAAACTTAAACGAAGTCTGGCAAATTTTATTATCATTCATTCTCACATGGATTGTGCATCTGTTTCGTCTACAGTAGTATGTACATCAAGCTCTCGATGCATATTTTCCTGCATAAATGTTAGCTCAAATACTTCTTTTAACTTACGAACAGGAATGATTTCAATTCCCCTTATTGTGTACAAAAACGGTTGCATGTTTTCAGCAGGAATAATGACTTTCTTAGCTCCTGCTTTTTTCGCAGCCTTTATTTTTGCGTATACACCACCAATAGGCTTCACTTCTCCATGTATACTTATTTCACCTGTCATCGCCACTTCATTATTCACATATGTACGATGCACGGCTGAGTAAACACCCGTTGCCATAGCAATCCCTGCAGAAGGACCATCGATCGGGATACCACCTGGAAAATTAATATGTATATCGTACCCTTCTGGCAACACATCTAAAGAACGAAGTACTGTTAATACATTATCTACAGAACCTTTCGCCATACTTTTACGACGAATTGATTTCGTTTGGCTACCAATACTTTCCTCTTCTACAATACCGGTAACATTTACCGACCCTTTATCTTTCGCCGTGATTGCTGTTACTTCTATTTCTAATAACGCTCCTGTATTCGGTCCGTATACAGCAAGTCCGTTTACAAGACCGATCCTCGGAATAGGGTAAATACGTTTTTCATATTTCGGTGCAAGCTGACTAGAATGAACAACCCACTCTATATCTTCATCTTTAATGAAAGAACGTTCTTCATTTATCGCCATACCAGCAGAGATTTGCACGAGATTAATTGCTTCTCGTCCATTCCTTGCATACATACCAATCATTTCAATACCGTTCTCACCGATTTGCATTTCCACTTTGTCGGCTGCATTCTTCGCTACTTTTTGAATTTCTTCTGTATCTAGCTCACGGAAAAATACCTCTAAGCAACGAGACCGAATAGCAGGTGGAATTTCCTCTGGTGAACGTGTTGTCGCTCCAACTAAGCGGAAATCTGCTGGTAAACCTTTTTGAAAAATATCATGTATATACGTTGGAATCATCGTATTCTCTTCACTATAGTACGCACTTTCTAAAAATACTTTTCGATCTTCTAACACCTTTAACATTTTGTTCATTTGAATCGGATGTAGTTCACCAATTTCATCAATAAACAAAATACCACCATGTGCATCTGTTACTGCGCCTTTTTTCGGTTGTGGAATACCTGCTTGCCCCATCGCACCAGCACCTTGATAAATCGGATCATGAACCGAGCCAATTAAAGGATCTGCAATACCACGTTCATCAAACCGAGCTGTCGTCGCATCAAGTTCGATAAATGTTGCATTCGTACGAAATGGAGATTTCGGATTTCGTTTCGCCTCTTCTAATACAAGACGCGCTGCCGCTGTCTTTCCGACACCTGGCGGGCCATATATGATTACATGTTGCGGATTCGGACCACAAAGAGCCGCTTTTAACGACTTAATCCCGTCTTCTTGCCCTACAATATCTAAAAAGGATGTAGGGCGCACCTTTTCCGCAAGCGGCTCTGTTAGAGAAATCTCACGCATTTTACGAAGCTGTTCTAATTCTTTTTTTGATTCTCGATCAATTGAAACTTTTTGTGTTCGCTGATTTCGAAGTAAGTGCCAAAAATATAATCCGACAATTACACCAAAAACAAGTTGAACAAGTAAAAATATATTTGTCCAGCTCATCATTTATTTCCTCCCGCAATGTTTTATCATTTAGTATTTCCGCGGAAGAACGTAGCTAAACATAAAGAAAAACAGCAATTATAAAAATTGCTGTTTCTCTTTCGCATTATGCAGATGTTTTTGTATCAAGTACAGTACCGTCTTGTAGCACCAATTTCGGTGGCTCATTATCAGCTACTGTTTCTTTCGTAAGAATACACTTCTCGATATCTTTGCGAGATGGAAGTTCAAACATTACATCAAGCATTAAGCCTTCAATAATAGAACGAAGTCCACGAGCACCTGTTTTACGTTCAATTGCTTTTTTCGCAATCTCAATCAGTGCGCCTTCTTCAAACTCTAACTCAACATCGTCAAGCTCCAACAGTTTTTGGAATTGCTTAACAAGTGCATTTTTCGGTTTCGTTAAAATATCAACAAGAGCATCTTCATCAAGTGGCTCTAGGTTCGCAATAACTGGAAGACGACCGATAAACTCTGGAATTAAACCAAATCTTAAAAGGTCCTCTGGTAATACGTGAGATAGAACATGCTTTTCATTTACATCAGCATTTTTCTTCTCTGAACCAAATCCAATTACTTTTTCACCAAGGCGACGTTTAATAATTGGCTCAATGCCATCAAACGCTCCACCACAAATGAATAGGATATTCGTTGTATCAATTTGAATGAATTCTTGATGCGGATGCTTACGACCACCTTGAGGTGGAACGCTTGCTACAGTACCTTCTAAAATTTTCAGAAGTGCCTGCTGTACACCTTCACCAGATACATCACGTGTAATTGATGGATTTTCGGACTTACGTGCCACTTTATCAATCTCATCAATATAAATAATTCCTTTTTCTGCTTTTTCTACATCATAATCAGCCGCTTGAATTAGTTTTAGTAAAATGTTTTCTACATCTTCCCCAACGTATCCAGCTTCTGTTAAAGATGTTGCGTCCGCGATTGCAAATGGAACATTTAAAATACGCGCTAATGTTTGTGCCAATAATGTTTTACCACTACCTGTTGGACCAATAAGTGAAATATTACTCTTCGCTAATTCTACATCATCAATTTTGCTGTTAGAATTAATACGTTTGTAATGGTTATATACCGCTACCGCTAGTGCTTTTTTCGCGTTATCTTGTCCGATGACATACTCATCTAAGATTTCACGAATTTCTACCGGTTTCGGTACATCTTTGAATTCTACTTCTTCGTCCTTCGCAAGCTCCTCTTGTACAATTTCAGTACAAAGCTCGATACACTCGTCACAAATGTAAACACCTGGACCTGCAACTAACTTTCGAACTTGCGTTTGTGTTTTACCACAGAAAGAACATTTTAATTGCCCTTTTTCATCATTAAATTTAAACATATTTTCACACCCCTTACAAAGTGCTAACCTCTTGCCTTCGTATGTACACGATAAATGTATCGTATGTAAATACATATTATGTCACTACGTAGCGAGAAATACAAATAATATGACTAGTTATGTACAAATAAAAAGTTTTTAAAACTTTTGAAATATGTATATTCGACTTATAAAGGAACTTTTCCTTCTTCATCGAAAAGTTTTATAAATATATTTCTATATTTATAAAACAAGGCACGATTAAAATCGCGCCTTGTTATTTTATTATGCAGCGTTTTCTACTAAGAAGTCTACAGCTTTACGCACTTTAAGATCTTCAGATAAAGCGTCTGCGCTTCCAAGAGCTTGCTTGATAGCGTCTACTGGCATACCGTACATTTCAGCCATTTTTTCAACTTCTGCAGTTACTTCTTCTTCAGTAACTTCGATGTTTTCAGCTTCAATGATAGCTTCAAGAACAAGATTGATTCTTACACGTTTTTGTGCATCCTCTTTCATTTGCTCTTTTAATTTGTCAGCATCAGTACCTGTGAATTGGTAGTAAAGCTCAAGGTTCATACCTTGTTGGCTTAAACGTTGCTCGAATTCACGAACCATACGATCTAACTCAGTGTCGATCATAGCTTCTGGAATATCGATTTCAGCGTTAGCAGCAGCTAATTCTACTACTTCGTCACGTACTTTGTGCTCAGCTTCGTGCTTTTTGCCTTCTTCTAAGTTTGTACGAAGTTTTGTTTTTAATTCATCAAGAGTTGCAACTTCTTCGTCAGCCTCTTTAGCGAACTCGTCGTTTAACTCAGGAAGTTCTTTTGTTTTGATTTCGTGAATTGTTACTTTGAATGTTGCTGGTTTGCCAGCTAATTCAGCAGCATGGTACTCTTCTGGGAATGATACTTCAACGTCTTTAGACTCACCAGATTTAAGACCAATTACTTGCTCTTCGAAACCTGGGATGAAAGTACCAGAACCGATTGCAAGAGAATAGTTTTCGCCTTTTCCGCCTTCAAATGCTTCGCCATCAACGAAACCTTCGAAGTCGATTACAGCTGTATCACCATTTTCAATAGTTCCTTCTTCTTTAACAACTAGTTCAGCTTGACGCTCTTGTAAAGCTTTTACTTCATTCTCTACATCTTCGTCAGTTACAGTTGTTTCAACTTTTTCTACTGCTAAACCTTTGTACTCACCTAATTTAACTTCAGGTTTCACTGTAACTTTTGCAGTGAAGATAAGATTAGCATTTTTTTCGAACTTCTCAATATCGATTTCAGGATGAGCAACTGGGAAGATACCAGCTTCATCGATTGCTTCACCGTATGCTTTTGGTAAGATGATATCTAAAGCATCTTGGTATAAAGATTCGATACCAAAGCGTTGTTCGAATAACGGACGAGGCATTTTTCCTTTACGGAAACCTGGTACGTTGATTGTTTTTACTACTTTTTTGAACGCAGCGTCGATAGAGTTGTTTACTTCTTTAGCATCAACTTCAATTGTTAAAACGCCTACGTTACCTTCTAATTTTTCCCATTTTGCAGCCATTTATTCTTTCCCTCCAACTATAATAATGTATGCACATACCTTTATAGATCAAAATATTCATTATCTCTCTTTCGAAATAATAAATGTACAAATAATCCTCTAGCAAATGCTTTCAGATATAATGTTCCAATCTACTAGTTGTCTAAAAGACAACTACGGTATATTTTGTTCGAGACTAATATGAAACATATTAAGTAAGAGAATTACACTTCTCTTCTCTTACAAACAGGCAGATTTCTGCCTTTTGCAACCCTTACATTATAACATAGAATATGCTCGTTTCAAGAACTGAACGATTCTTTTTCATAATTATACGGGCAAATATCCTTCTCTTTCAACACGCAATAACCATTGATAGGCAATATGAAACTCTTCTAATTCAATATTATATGCTGTCATAAGTTCTTCTTCATCAATAGCCAATCCGAAACGTTTTCTTCCAATTCTCTCTAAAACAGCAGCCCAAATCTCTACTTTATCCATTAATAGTGCAAATGGGAAAACGCTAATTTGTAATTCTTTCCAATATACAACCATCGCACTAAATATATCGGGATAATTTTGCTCCAATCGGCTTGATAATGTATGTATAATGTTATCGGATTGCTCCTCATTATGACCTGTAAATGCTGGAATCACTTTAACCCTATTTCCAAACTTTTCTACTTCTATCTCTTCTTCTACTTGATTTTCTATCATTTTATACAAAATAGAAGTTTTCAAATAAGGATGTTGCTTTTCGTCTATTAAAAATTTCTTTAAAACAGGTAATGCGAGATCCAAGTCTTTTAACGAAATCTGTTGAATCGCTCTCAGCTTTTGCCCAAAGTTTTCTCCAAAAATCTCCTTAGTAAATTCATCCAATTCGAAATTTGAATCAATTAGCGACGTGTCTTCTTCATTTAGCATACCTTCTGCAAATAAAGCGAGTTGCGCTAATTTTTCCTTTTGCTCAGGCATTATATCTTTCGTTCGCAAAACTTTTTCAACAGTTTCAATAACGCCTTCATAATCATTTGTTTGAACTAAAATCGTCACATACGTTTCAAGAATATCACCAAATAAGACAGCTCCTGTTTCAAGCAACTGTTCACATTTGTCTTTCGCTTCTTCCATACGTTTTAATTCCAGCAAACAAATAACGGAAGCTAATTCCGTTTGTTCCGTTTCTGCATTATACTGACGTAATATTTCAAAGCAGCGCAATGCATCTTCGAATTCCCGCTCTTTCAGCGCTAAAAAGCCTTCATCAATATAGCGTTCTGATAGTTGCGGAAACAATACGACCGTATTTTCTTTTTTATCCATACGTCCGCCTCTTTTTCTAGATTTTAATGATCTTCAAAGTAAATATATCAAATGCGTAATAAGAACACAACAATCTAAAACCTTTTGTTTGAAATATAAAAATATTCTATTTTTATATTTCAATACAGCTAAATCTTTATTAAAAAATCAAAATTATACAAATAAAAATCCTCAGCAACAGACGCAGAGGATTCATCATTAATGGAAAGCTTTTATAATTGTGGGGTATATTACAAGGGTAATAATTTGGAGAACAATAATTGCCATAACAATCATGCTAAAATAGAAGATTGGCTTACTTCGCTTCATTAAAAACATAATAATAAGCATCGTGCAAGCAAACAAACTTAAGAAAAACAAACTCGTTGTCGAACTAAGTATACCACTCGGGACAAAGAACAATAACACTACACTACAAGTACCTATAATTCCAAATAACCATTCCATTCATTCACTCATTCCCTTTCCCTCTCATGGTAGTTTTTTTTACTAAGCGATTAAATGTTTTACAACATCAACTACATACGTTAATTTCTCATACGCTACAAATCCAAAAGCAACTGTTAAGCCTGTTACAACTAATCCCTTCATCATTTCTTCCTCCTCGTTTTATCGTTGTTACCTTCATTATAAAAGATTAGCAAATTCTTACCATCGAACTACCTTACAGTTACCTTACAGAATTGTAAGATTTCAAAAGGGTTAGAAAAACACCTCCTATCGCTTGAGGTGCTTTCATGGAATTTCTCTATAATCACTTGCAACATTAACCTTTTCTCTTGATAATTTTTCGGAGAATCAACTCTCAAACTAATGGATTTATTAAATAATTTAGGATCGAAATAATATTCGTTATTTTTCTTAACTTACCTTCAAATATTTTCGCCTTACAAGAAAACATTTTGTTAAAATCATGTTAATATATTTTTGTATAATTAAGAATTTAAAAGGGGGATTATATATGTTTAAAAAAATGGCTGCAGATGTATTAGGACTAAGCGATGTAGGGTCTGTCATTACACCGAAAGATTACGATAAGGTTGATGCTGATGATTACTTGATGCATGAAGATGGAGAGAAAATTTATTTTCTAATTAAATCAAAATCAGATGAATATTGTTTCACAAACAAAGGATTAATCCACCTAGATGGCACAAGCGCAACAAGTAAAAAACGTACACTACGCCGCTTTAGCTATAGTAAATATCAAATTAAAAACGTAGCACTTGAAACTGCCGGAACGATTGATTTAGATGTAGAAATTAAGTTTCAAATGGGAGATGAGCATTATTCAATTGATGTTCATAAAAAACACATTGAAGAATTAAAAGATTTATATAAGGCTTTACTTAAAATAGAAGAAATTTCATACGAAAACGATATTACATTGCAGTATGCACATAAAAGTCTAGATATGGCATCTAACGCTTTTAGCCGTATCTCAAATGCACAAGTAAATTTAGCAGAGCAATTTAAAGAGATGAATGAAATCGCCTTTAACTGGCTCGTTGATACGAAAAAACAATATAATGTGAAAGATTATGGTTTTGTCTTTGAGAAGTTTATTAATAACTAAACAAAAAACCTTGTTATCAAAAGATAACAAGGTTTTTTTAGCGTCCCAGGAGAGGTTCGAACTCTCGGCCCGCTCATTTCCGTACTATTTTATATATTTTGATCGCAGTCTTAATATATCTTCCTCTTCGCGAATGCCTGCCGATCCCTTCCTCACATTTTTTACGACAGTCCAATTCGGGTTAGTTTCATCACCGATGTTCTGTATTGTAAAGTTGCCGTCACCATATTTCCGTTGACCTTCTGCCAATTTCTCCGTTAAATCATTCTCTTTTGCTCTCGCCATCTTTGCGCCATCTCCCTTTTTTATACAACCTTCTTAAACTGTCCAACCAATCACACGTCCAGTCAATTGGAGATTCTCGTTTTCCGCTTCTATTAATTGTAACACACTGTCGGGGATAAGTTTCGATAACGGGTGCTCAATCGTACTAGAATGATAAAAAGTTTTATAACACTCTAAGTGAACAATTGGGATAATATAGATATGGATTTAAGTTCCATCATAAGCCTATTGATTCTTTAAATTAAACAAGAGAAATAGAGCGCATAAATGGCGCTCTTTTCTTAATGCACTTTAATCTGTTGTATATAATAATTATTATATGTTACGTTATATTTTTTACACCTCTTGCACATACATCAATTTTTAGACAAACAAAAAACCTTGTTATCAAAAGATAACAAGGTTTTCTTAGCGTCCCAGGAGAGATTCGAACTCCCGACCGTACGCTTAGAAGGCGTATGCTCTATCCGGCTGAGCTACTGGGACATGGAGCGGGTGAAGAGAATCGAACTCTCGACCAGAGCTTGGAAGGCTCTTGTTTTACCACTAAACTACACCCGCATATGTTATTTTATTTTTCTTCGTTAGCGCTGTTGCCCTATCGACAATATTTATTATATGTATATCCATACATAAAGTCAACACCTTTTTTAAAAGAGGATAATTTTTCTTATCCTCTTTTAAAAACTGCTTGTTCAACTAGTTGTCCGTCTAATGTTTCAAAGCGAACATCTATATGTTTTTCATTCATTTCTAATAAGGCAAATGTCTTTTCTACACGCTGACGTGGTAATAAAATACTTCCTGGATTGATAAATAAAACTCCATCAATAAATTCCGCACCTAATACGTGAGAATGTCCGAAGCATGCAACTTGTGCCCCCACTTCTTCTGCATAGTACGCTAACGTTTGTAAAGTCATTTTCACGTTATGACGATGTCCATGCACAACTAAGAAGCGAATGCCATCTACGTCAGTTACAATTTCATCTTGAAAGTTAGCATAATCACAATTTCCTTTTACAACATGGAAACCTTGCAGTTCTTCATGAGCAGGCGTTAACTCCGAATCACCACAATGGATCATGACATCTACTTTCCCTTCATATTTCTCTTTTAACTGCTGTAATTCCTTCACAGAGCTATGACTATCGCTTACGATTAAAGCTTTCATCAATCTCTCTCCCTCATTCTCCTAAAAACCATTCCGGAATTTTTTCTTCTAACTTACGAAGAGCACGTCCGCGGTGACTAATGGCATTTTTCTCATCTGAACTTAGTTCTGCCATCGCTTTTTTATATTCTTCTACATAAAAGATTGGATCATATCCAAAGCCGTTTTCCCCGCGGCGCTGTTCTAAAATGTACCCTTCACACGTTCCATTCACAATGACCGGTTCTTTATCCGCTTCTGGGAATGCAACTGCTAATGCACAGTAGAAACGCGCTTTACGTTTTTCAAAGTCAATTCCATTTAATTCTTGTAACACTTTATCCATGTTCGCTTGATCGTCTTTCGGCCCTCCTGCAAACCGAGCTGAATACACGCCTGGTTTTCCGTTTAAAGCATCTACGATCAGACCTGAATCATCCGCAATTACGATAGAATCCAACTGTCTACTCAAACTATCTGCTTTTAAGATTGCATTTTCTTCAAACGTTTCACCAGTTTCTTCGACTTCTTCAATATGAGGAAAATCGTGTAATGATTTCACTTCTAAATCAAAGCGCTCAAATAACTCAGCAAACTCACGCACTTTCCCCATATTTTTTGTCGCAACAACAACTTGTTTCATATTTTCCACCTCTACTCTATATGAGATACGATGTCACCTAACGCTTCTTTTTGCATGTCAATTAGTTGGAAAATGCCTTGTTCCGCAGCATCAAGTAGTTCATTTAACTGTGTTCTGCTAAACGTCGCTTCTTCTCCAGTTCCTTGCACTTCGACAAACTGACCTTTTCCAGTCATAATCACGTTCATATCAACGTCCGCTTTAGAATCTTCTGCATAGTTTAAATCTAAAACAACACCTTGCTCTTCCACAATTCCCACTGACGTTGCTGCTAAATAATCTTTTACTGGAATTTTAGATACTTTTTCTGCTTGTAATAACTTCTCAAACGCTAATACCATCGCTACATATGCACCTGTAATAGAAGCTGTTCTCGTTCCACCATCTGCTTGAATAACATCACAGTCAATCCAAACTGTTCTCTCGCCAAGTGCTTCTAAGTCAACTACCGCACGTAATGCTCGTCCAATTAAACGCTGGATTTCCATTGTACGTCCAGTTACTTTCCCTTTACTTGACTCCCTGATTGTACGTTGTTCTGTTGCACGCGGAATCATCGCGTATTCAGCTGTTACCCAGCCCTTTCCTTCCCCGCGCATAAACGGTGGGACACGCTCTTCAATTGTCGCTGAGCAAATTACCTTTGTATCCCCAACTTCAATTAATACTGATCCTTCTGGGTGTTTTAAATAATTCGTATGAATATGTATATGGCGTAATTCTGTTTTCTCTCTACCATCTACTCGCATAAAAATAACCTCCTCATAACTACTTGTTAGTATAGCCAAATTTAAATGTATGATATGTATACAATAAAAGAAGGGGAACCCAAAAAGCAATTCCCCTTTCTTACTTAAGTATATCAAATTATCCACGATTAAAAACTACCTGTATTCACGTTTTCTGGACGATCTACAGGTTTTATTAACTTTCCGCCCTTTTCATCTATAAGATTTGCTTTACCATTTACCTCAATAGAAACACTTTTTACGCCTTTCTTTTCTGTCAAAGATAAAACTAACGACTTCAATACGTAATTTGAAACCATATTTTTATCTGGGTTTACAAATATATTTTCATTAAAGTTTAATGTAAGATTTCCGTCTTGCAATTTTGGATTCGTAATAAGCTTAACTCCTGGGTTAAAATCATTCAGGAGCGATTGATGAATCGGTCCTTTTACAAGTTCATCTATAATGGTTGCATAATCATTTTCTTTTCCCTCTACAACGCGGCGTGTTACCGGTACATAATATTGCTGCTTATCATTATTTTGCGCCATAAAGTAAAGCGTAACTGGTTTTGTATTTGTTACATCTGCCACTTGTTCATCATCAAAGTTAATACCATTCGCACGACTCACCCCTTCTCCAAGCGGTGTACCCGCGACAGGCATCTTCGCTAACTTTTCACCATTTATCTGAAACTGCACTTGTTTTATTTCTTTAAATTGAGTCAAAGTCCACGCTACTGACTCAACAATTTGACGCTCTTCTTCTTTTGCATAGTTTTTCATTTCTTTAGAGAAATCAATTACTGCTGTCCCATCTTTTTTCAAATCTAGAGTCATCGATGTATTTGCTGGAATGACTGCACGGAACCCATTCGGTAATAAATCAGTTACCGGCCCATCTTTCACAAGGTATTCTAGCGTTTGCTGTATTACTTCATTCGCTTTCGGAGTAGGCATTGCGATTGTTTGCGGTACAACATATCCATTTTTATCAACTAAGTATATTTCTCTATTTATCGTTTGCCCTTGTTTATTTTTAGCCGTCCCTTTCTTTTCACCATCTGTATACGTAACTTTTTTTGGTGGATCAATTTGTTCGGTAGCTTTCTCCTGATTTATGAAGCCGCACCCTGTTAATAAAACAGCACTTACCGTAGCACCAATAACCCATTTAAAAGTGGATTTAGGCATGCCTTTCCCCCCTAAAAACTAAGTTTGTACTATTATGTATACGAGCTATTTCACGTTTTAGAACAAGCTGTGCTTCTTATAAAGTGAAACTTTAATCAGCAGGGTCTTACTGCCCGGCAAATAGCGGGATAAACAAAAAACCCCTAATTTCTCAGGGGTTCACTTATATGAATTCTATTATTATTCTTCTAAATGAATATGCTTCACATTTTCAATCGGCTGACCGAACCATTTTGATGCAATTTCTTTAAATAGGCCTATTTTCCCTGTTGTTAAGAAGAGATGATCACTTTGTTCCTCTCCCTCATTCAACATTTTACTATGATATAAAATTGTACTTACTTCACGCGCTGTTTCATCACCAGAACTAATTAGTTGCACTTTATCTCCCATTACCTTTTTAATAACAGGACCTAAAATTGGATAATGTGTACAACCTAAAATAAGTGTATCAATATCGGTATTTTTCAGCGGTTGCAATGTTTCTCTTACAACTTCATACGCCATTTCACTTTCGAAATTCCCACTTTCTACAAGTTCGACGAAAGGCGGACATGCTAAACTTTCTACCATAACACGGTTATTAATAGACTTTAACGCTTCTTCGTATGCACCACTTTTCACCGTTCCAATCGTACCAATAATCCCAACATGATACGTATTTGTCACTTTTAAAGCTGTACGTGATCCTGGGTGAATAACTCCCACTACCGGAATTGGTAATTGTTTCTGCATTTCTTCTAATACAACCGCAGTTGCTGTATTACACGCAATAACTAACATCTTGATATTTAAATCTAGTAAATGCTCCGTCATTTCCCACGTAAATTGACGCACTTCTTCTCGAGAACGTGGACCATAAGGGCAACGCGCTGTATCCCCTAAATATATAATACGCTCTTTCGGCAACTGACGAATTAATTCCTTCGCTACAGTTAAACCACCAACTCCTGAATCGATAACACCGATTGCTCTATTCAACTTCATCACCCGTTTTCTCATTCATCATCTTATTTTATCATTATATTTTACACACTTTAAGTTCGCTCACTTAAACTGCTTCTGTATGAAAATTTTCATTTGTACCTGTATAGACTAGGACCTTTTTTATTTTGCTCCTTTTTTTCATAATTTGCAAGACAGAAAAATAACCGACCTTCTATACGAAAGTCGGTTTCTTCTATATAAAGTGCATATTTACCTCGCTATTTGCCGGGCAGTAAGACCCCCACTAATTAAAGTTTCACTTTATTGCTCCATCTTTTTTTTGGAAAGAAGACATTCCTATTAATAAGAAGAAATGAGCAGAAATTAAAATGACGATTAAACTAAAATTCAAACGATAACTATTTGTAGACTCCATAATTTTGCTCGCTACAGCTGGTCCAAATGCCATACCGAAAAAGTTAATTAAATTATATAAACCAAGTCCCAATCCAACTTTAGCTGGATGTAATGTTTTCGGTATAAATGTGTTTAATGATACTTGAATAGCTGAATAACTCATAAATGTTAAAATAATCGCTACTAAAATAACAATAAAGCTCCCTTTCGGAATAAGCCCTAAAATTAAAAAACCAACGATCATAACTACAGACGCTACATTAATCAGTCTCACATTCCCAAACGAAGGAACAATCTTTCCGGTAACAAAACTAGATACAATACCAAAGAGAGATGCAACAAACAATACAATCCCGATAACGAACGGAGATAAACTATGCTCTCTCCCTAGCAGTAATGGTAATAATAACAAACTAGCACATAGCGCCACATTAATTATAAATCCAACCGCAATTAAACGCAGAAATGGTTTATTCGTAAATAACTCAATATCAATAAAGGGATTCTCCGCGTTCTTCATACGAACCGTGAATAAAAATAAGAAAGCAGCAGATAGCACAAATAGCCAACTATTCATATTTACACCTAATAAAACGGTCGTAATCAATACAAATAATAAAACTGCTCCAATGAAATCAAAGCGGAACACTTCATCGGTATGTTGCACCTCTTCTGGCATAAATTTTACAAGCAAGAAAATACCAATCATTGAAATAACCATAAATAAAAATAAATACGGCCATCCTAACGTATTCGTAATTGCTCCACCAACTAAAGGACCGATACCAACTGCTAATGCAATAGAAGAACTAATCATTGCTAGCACACCCGCTTTCTTAGCAGGATTAACTAATTTTTCCACCGCAATCATACTAAGCGCAATAAACGCCGCTCCCCCACTCGCCTGCACTAATCTTGCGAAAATGACAATCGCATAAGATTGATTTACAAATCCAATAATTGAACCAGCTACAAATATGATAATGGAAGTTATTAATAGTTTTTTTACACTGTAACGGTCCGCCAGTTTCCCATATATTATCGAACCAATACCGACAACTAAGGAATACCCTACTACAACCCAACTGACTTTCGATTGGCTAATCGACAAATCACTAGCAATATCTTCTAACGCTACATTAAATAAAACCGCGTTCATCGGTCCTAATAAAACGATAAAACATAATGTGAAAACAAACCATTTTGAATGGTTACTTATATCTTCCCCCATGTGTAACACCTCTCCTGATTGTAGTAACTGCAAATGAAAAATATACAAAGTAAACTAATTTAGTGTTTTTAGTTTACTTCGTTCAAAAATTGTTATACACTAATTTCGAATCCGATATAAGGAGGACTGACATGGTTATTCAAATTTGCAATTTCTAACTTAATAAAATGAAGTAAATAAAGAACTTTTATATAGAAGAAACATTACAGGAGGATTATGATGAAGAAAAAAATGTTAGTTGTGTTGACGAGCGTAGAAAAATATCCAAATTTAAATCGAGCTACTGGGCTTTGGCTTGGTGAAGCCGTCCATTTCGTTAAAAAAGTTGAAGAAGCTGGTTACGAAGTAGATTATGTCAGCCCACAAGGTGGTTATACACCGATTGATCCGCATAGTTTAGCAATGGCGGAGAGCATCGATTGGGAATGGTATCAAAAGAAAGAGTTTATGAATCGTCTCGGTTCTACAATGAAACCGAGTGAAGTGAATCCAGAAGACTACGCTGTTATTTATTACGCAGGCGGTCACGGTGTGATTTGGGACTTCCCAGAAAATAAAGAACTTCAAATGATTAGCCGCAACATTTATGAAAATGGCGGAATTGTTTCCTCTGTTTGTCACGGAGCTGCTGGTTTATTTCATATCACATTAAGTAATGGGGAACGTTTAATTAGCGGTAAAAAAGTAACAGGATTCTCAAATGAAGAAGAAAAACTAGCTGGATTGGATCAATTTGTTCCATTTTTAACAGAAGATGAACTCATTAAAAATGGAGGGCTTTACGAAAAAGCTGCGCAGCCTTGGGAAGCTTACGCTGTAGAAGATAATCGTGTTATCACTGGTCAAAATCCGGCTTCAGGTGGCCCAGTAGCTGAATTCGTATTACAACACGTAAAAAATAACATGTAATAAAAAAAGCAGGTTTTCCATTCGTATAGGAAAACCTGCTTTTTTACGAAATCATTTGCAAAATAGCAATAATTTCTTTTTCAATTTCAGAATCATCAATTGCTTCTATATACTCCGGCTTAAAAAGTTGATACTTCTTTAATTGATAAAAATCCAGTATCGCTTTCTTTAACGTAATATCGTATTGAATACAAAAAGAATGATCTATAATACGCCTTAACATCACATCATCTTGTACCATAAATAATTGCGCATTCATTTTATTAAAGTATCCTTGTCCCATACCCGACTCAAAAAACATTTGTAAATTACGATTACGATTTTGTTGTGCAGCGACTAACTGATCTGACAAATGCGGATACGCTTCTTTCAAATCTTGCAAAAAGATATCCGAAATATACGTCACACATTTTAAAGAATGGATAAACGTCTTTTGGAAACGTTCTGCAAAGGACAGACTTTCATCTTGATTATCCGCATCACCTTCAAGAAGATAGTTTATGAAATCCTCTACTACCGCTTCAATAATCTCATCTTTCGAAGAAAAACGTTTATATAAAGTAGCTTTACTAATATCCATATATTTCGCGATTTCATCTATTTTTAATTGGCTAAAACTCGTTTTTCGAATAATAGGCTTTATTTTATTAATATAAGTATTTGCACACGCAACTTTTCCCATTTAAAAGAGCCTCCCCTTTTGTTCATACAAAATAGTATAGCAAATTCATGAATGATTATAAATGAAGTTATTATACTCATTATGTCTTTTTAGTTTATTGTATTTTCAATCTACACTATACAAAAAATATTCCTTTCGCAATAAAATACCCGCTCCCTTTATTAGTAGCGGGTATTTTTTCTATAATTTATTTACAGCTCTTCTTATAGCTTTACCTATTTCCACACTAGACTGCGGATTTTGCCCTGTAATTAAACGACCATCCACTACAACATGTGGCGTAAAATTAGGAGCTACATAAAACAAGGCCCCTTCTTCTTTCAATTTACTTTCTAGCAAAAATGGAACTCGCTTTTCTAAATGTACAGCTTTTTCTTCATCGTTTGTATAACCTGTTATACGCTTACCGGCAACAAAAAACGAACCATCTTTATTTTTCACACCAACTAAAGAACTTACCCCGTGACAAACAGCCGCTACAATCCGGTTATTGTTATACATATTCTCAATTAAATTTGCTACATATGGATTACCTGGAAAATCTACAATCGCCCCGTGTCCACCACCAAATAATACCGCATCATACTCTGAAGAATGGACAGTTGAAATCACCCTCGTATTTTGCAATAAAGAAGCGACATGCTTAAATTCACGAGGTATGCCATTCGGAATAGATACTCTATCAATCGGCACTCTTCCGCCTTTTATAGAAACAATATCAACATCGAACTTAGCTTTTTTAAATAAAAGATAAGGAGCTGCGAGCTCTTCCAGCCACAAACCAGTCGGGTGTCCATTCATATCATGAGCACTTGTTGAAACTAACAGTATCCTTTTCAACATATCCCCTCCTTATTACCTATTTATGTATGAAACGTTTTTATCATTCATATAGCACGTGAAACAAACAGAAAAATAGCCGACTCTTTTTATAAAAGTCGGCTGCTTTCTTATAGTTCGAGCTCTCCCATGCGAAGAAGCTCAACAACTGCTTGTGAACGTCCTTTAACCCCTAGCTTTTGCATTGCGTTTGAGATGTGGTTGCGAACTGTCTTTTCACTTATAAAAAGTTCACCTGCAATTTCTTTCGTTGTTTTATCTTGAACCAGTAATTCAAATACTTCTCTCTCTCTCTTTGTGAGTAAAGGTTTAGATTGATACGCTTTTTCCTTCAACTGGTATAACCCTCCTTGCTTAAGCCAGAGCTGTGTATGTGTAAGTTGGGTGTTTATTTAGTCAAGATATTGTATGAACGAAATGTGCAGGTGGTGAATAAAAATGGGCTTTATTTCCTATGTTATTTTAGACTTTTATACAGTGCGGACACTCTTTTTATCCACTTACTTTCCAGTACGCCATATTTGTTCTAGCAATATACTTACAACTGTACCTACAAATAAACCATTCCCGAATATATATTGCATAACAGACGGCAATGATTGGAGTGCTCCAGACGGTAAAAACATAACGCCGCTGCCAAATAATACTGCAACGCCTAAAATCGTTATATTCCTTTCACTCATCGGCACTTGTTTTATATTATTAAATCCAATTCCAATTAACTGTACGAACGAAGCCATTAACACTGCAGATGCGACAGCGGATGGCAACGATGCTAAGTAACGAATAATACTCGGAAACAGCGACATTACGACTAGTAATATACATGCTAGTAAGAACGATCGTATATACTTTTGTTTTGTTAAACGTATAAATCCCGCTGTCGCCGGTAGCGGCACGACACCTACAGTTGAAAATACGGACGAAATGATATGTGAAATCCCTCCAACCCACGTACCATCCTTCAACTGTTTTTGTTCAATAGTCGCTTTATGAATCGTAGCTTGATTAATCGCTATAATAGCTGCCACTGTATTTGAAACTAAAATACATACCATAACGAAACTCGATACAGCCATCCCTGTATTCCACTTTGGAAGACCCCAAGCAAATATTTGTGGAAGTTGCACAAAATGAGTTACTTGAGATGGGATTGTCACTTTCCCTGCAATGAGAAAAATAATCCACCCACTAATTAATCCTATTAAAACGGCATAACTTTTAACGAAACCTTTTCCAAAATTAGATAGTATAATAACGAACAGAAATATACTAAACGCGATTATTGCTGTAAATCCATCAATTTGAGAAATAGTAGCTGTAATTCCTAGCATTCCTTTTAAAAATACACCACTTAATTGTAAACATAATAAAAGTAAAAACGTCCCTGTCACAACCGGCGTAAATAAAAATAAAATACGTCCAATAAAACCAGTTACTCCTAATCCTATTAAAATAACACCGGAAATGATCATTCCTAATTCCAAAATTTGCAGTGTACTATGTAATTGATCCTGTCCGGCCGTTGCATAAGCAAGTACGGTAAATACACCAACCCAAGATCCAGCTGGCCCATCCGCAATTGGTAGTCTATGTCCAATCCATCCTTGTAAAAAAGAAGATATACCAACTACAAAAAACGTACGCTGCATTAAATAAAATATTTCTTCCGTCGTAAGATGAAATAACCCACCAACGACAATTGGTAGTGCGATTGAATTCGCTAATAAAAATATAAACCATTGCAAAGTTCCCATAATATGATTTTGGTTATGTTGATTGTCCAAATTTTTCATCCCTTCTAGCTTTCCTATACGAAATATATTGTAAGAATAAAAAAGAAGAGTTCTATATTCTCAATTAGAACCCTCCTCAAATTATTTAAACGATTCTTCTACACAAGATTATTTAATTCCACCTCATTTAAACTTCCAACAACAATATCCCCTTTATACACGACTAAACGCTTTTCTGTTTGACGCGCTACCGCTTCAGCAGTACATGTTGCATTCGTTAAAACAAAGCTCGCTTCATCTCCTACATTTGGCCAAGCTCGTTTCCCTTCCTTGTTTAACGTTTCTTTTCCTCCCGTAATAAAGCGAAGTGCTTTTCCTAAAGACCTTTCGTCACTCCACCCAAAACGCTCTGCTAATCGATTTGCCTTTTGAAGCATATCGCCAGTTCCAAACGGCGACCAATGATCTGTAATACTATCATTTCCTAATGAAACTTTAACACCTTTTTTATCTAATAATGGAATTGGAATTACTTGTTTACCAATTGGCACCGTTGAAGTAATATCAATACTTAAAGCTGCTAGTCTTTCTGCCACTTCTTCAGCTTCTTTATCAGTAACACCACCAAGTCCAAGCGCATGACTAATTGTTACACGACCTTGCCACCCTGCTTCTTCTGTTAAGCTTGCCAACCTCTTCATCGTAAACGTTCCTAGATTATTCGCATCATGCAAATGAATATCAACATCTGCATTAAATTCTACTGCGATATCCATAATCGTATGTAATGATTTTTCGATATCATTATCCACTGTAGCTGGATCCACTCCACCGACTAGATTCGCACCCATACGCATCGCATCTTTCACAAGTTGTACAGAATTACTGCGCAATAATCCATGTTGCGGAAAAGCAACGATTCTACCAGACATCCGATTTTTATATGTTTCTAATGCAGCTAACGTCGCCTCCAAATTATGAAGTCCAATAATTGGATCAACATTACAATGCGTTCTAATATTCGTTGTACCATTTCGAAGTAGTAACTCTAGCATATTTTCCGCCCTGTCTTGAGCAGTTGTTAATTGCTTTGGCAAAATCTTCCCTTCCTCATTAAAACGTGTAAAAATACTGTCTGCTGGCATACAAGCTTTCCAAGGCCCACTATAATATGTTTTATCAATATGAATATGCATCTCTTCGAAAGACGGCAAAATTAATAAGCGATTCGCATCAAGAGTTACTATCCCGTCCTCTTGAACAATCCCTTCTATAATTTTTTTAATTCGTCCATCTTCAATGAGTAAACTACATAATTCTGTTTCTGTTCGTGAAATTGCCCCTTCTTCATATGTATACCTTGATTCAAGCATTACATTAGTCAACCAATATACTGTCATTTCTATTTCCCCACCCTTTATTAAAAATCGCCTCATACCTCTTACTATAAGTTTAATATCCACTGAAAATTAAGACAATTAATATGATCGTTTCTCTAAAAAAATGTAATACAACCTCATAGTCTTCTCATAAATTTCCATATAGAATAGAAGTATATAGCTTCATATAAAAAAGGAGTTGATCGTTATATGTCAAAAAAATTATGTAAATCCGAAACTGATAAAATGCTATTTGGTATATGTGGTGGTTTAGGAGAATATTTTGATATTAGTTCTACTCTCATTCGTATCCTTTGGGTCATTGCTATTTTATGTTTTGGAACGGGATTTTTAGTTTACTTTATTTGTTTATTACTTATGCCACGTTCGTACTAATGGCATCACTTCCTATACTTAAGAAGAGCATATAAAAAATCACCTATAGAATTCTATAGGTGATTTTTTCATGAAGAGTATTTCATCGTTAAATGTAATACAGCCACTTCATCTTCTTCATTTTTATAGCTATGTTTCTTATTCGCTTCAAATTGAATGGAGTCAAACTCGTTTAATTCGTATACATCATTCTCCACTTGAATGGATACTTTCCCTTTCATTACCGTTACAAGCTCAATAGCACCTTCATGATGAGCTTCCGGTTCATATATACTATTCGCTCTTAAACAAGCACGGTGCATTTCCATCCCTGTTTCTTTCGTGTAACGGAACATCGTTTCTAAATGCCATACTTGTCCTACATCTACTGCAAATCCTTCTCCGCAGCGCGCAACAGCTACAGGTTCTCCAACAACCATTAATCTCGATAAAGGTATCGATAACCCTTTCGTTATTTTCCAAATGACAGCTAACGTTGGATTCGTTTCACCTCTCTCAATTTTCCCTAATGTTAATTTACTAACTCCTGTTTTTTGGGCTAATTCTTCTAAACTTAATTTTTGTTCATTTCGAATTTGTCTTAATAGCTGACCTACTTGCTGAATGACTTCTTTCGTTTGCATATCTTCATGTTCTTTCATCTATAAAACCACCTTAAATTATAAAATAGTTTACTTTTATTATCTTAAAGTATATTATACTATACATAATTATTTATTTCCAAAAGGAGTGTTATATTTCATGCGTGCAATATTATTAGGCCTCTTATCATCAGCCTTTTTTTCTGCAACTTTTATTATTAATAGAGCAATGAATGTATCTGGAACGAGCTGGGCTTGGACAGCTTCCTTCCGCTTTTTATTCGCTCTCCCTATTTTATTCCTTATCGTTTTATTTCGCAAAAACTTAGGTGGGTTATGGGCAGAGTTAAAAAAACATCCATTCGCATGGATCGGATGGGGTTCCGTTGCAGGGATTGGTTTCTATTCTTTATTAAGTTTCGCAGCTGTCTTCTCTCCGGCTTGGCTCGTTGCCGGAACTTGGCAAGTTACGATATTAGCAGGTTTACTTTTATCACCACTATTTTTCGTAAAAATAGAAACGAAGTCAGGTACAAAACTTGTACGCGGAAAAATTCCGCTTCGTAGTTTATATGTAGCATTATTTATTTTACTAGGTGTAATTTGTATGCAAACAACTGCAGCTGGACACATTACAATAACTCAGTTCATTTCAGGGTTTTTACCTGTCGTATTAGCTGCTTTTTTATATCCGTTCGGCAACCGAAAAATGATGGAACTTGTGGGGGGACGTCTTGATACATTCCAGCGTGTATTAGGAATGGCAATAGGCAGTCTTCCTATTACAATTTTACTTGGTATATACGGATTTTCTACTACTGGTATTCCAACATCCAGCCAAATGCTGCAAGGATTTTTGTTAGCTTTATGTTCCGGCGTCATTGCGACGATGACATTTTTCTTTGCCACTGACTTAGCAAAAGACAACCTCGCTTTACTTGGTGCCGTTGAAGCAACACAAGCTGGAACGATGGTCTTTACAGTACTTGGTGAAATTGTGTTCTTGAACGGTTCATTCCCTGGTGGCCTTTCCCTATTTGGAATGATTATTATTATGTTAGGAATGGTTGCAAATAGTATTTTAAACCGTTCTGTTCCAGTCATTAAACAGAAAAAGTCAGCATAACAAAAGATATGGTTCTTCTTCATAGAACCATATCTTTTTTATTGTCCCCCTATTTCGCCTTATCAGAATAGTATTTCATTGGCTGTTTATACGAAAACCTATGTTATAATACGTTTCATGCGCATTAATAGGAGGTAAATTATGTTAAAAAAAGCAATCGCTGAATTTATTGGTACATTTGTACTTGTATTATTCGGAACTGGAGTAGCTGTCACTGGCGGCGGAATTGAAGGAATTGGAACATTAGGAATCGCTATGGCTTTCGGTCTATCTATTGTAGCTATGGCATATAGCATTGGAACAATTTCTGGATGTCACATTAACCCAGCAGTATCGGTAGCTATGTTCATTAACAAAAGAATGAACGCTATGGAACTTTGTTATTATGTATTAGCTCAAATTTTAGGTGGTTTATTAGGAACTGCAACGTTAGTAACGATTTTACGCTCTGCTAAAACACCTTTAGATAATTTAGGACAAAATGGTTTCGGAACTCTTGGTTTATCTGGAGCATTTTTAGTTGAGTTCGTTTTAACTTTCGTATTTATTTTAGTTATCATGGCTGTAACAGGTAAAAAAGGAAGTTCTTCTTTAGCGGGACTAGTAATTGGTTTCACATTAGTTTTAATTCACTTATTAGGAATTCCTTTAACTGGAACATCTGTTAACCCTGCTCGTAGTATCGCACCAGCTTTATTTGTTGGTGGAGAAGCACTTTCTCAACTATGGGTATTCATCGTAGCACCAATTCTTGGTGGTATCGTAGCAGCTATCGTAGGTAAATTCATTTTAAATACTGAAAAATAGAATTTTCAATATTTCTGAATAAAAAAAGGCGAGCCCTCATTATGAGGAAGCTCGCTTTTTTATTCTTTTATTTTAGACTTTAAATTTGTAACTAATTGCTCTACCGTTACATTTGCAAGTACGTTTTCCATCGCTTCTTGCGCTTGCATTAAAATAATTTCTAATACTGATTGAATATTAGCTCCTACTGGACATTCAATGTTGGGATTTTCATGGAAGGAAAATAGATGTCCTTCTTCTACAACTTCCACTGCTTTATATACATCAAGTAATGTAATTTCTTCTAAATCACGAGCAAGTGTCGTACCACCTTTACCGGCTTGTACATCAACAAGTCCTGCTCTCTTCAACATTCCTGTAATGCGACGAATCACAACTGGATTTGTATTCACACTACCAGCAATCCATTCAGAGGTACAGCGAGAGTTTCGATCTATCGCAAGTAAAGTCAACATATGAACACCTACTGTAAAACGACTACTAATTCCCATCTGCACACCCTCCTTTGTATTCATTCTATTAAAAGACAACCCTTACTATTATATACTATTTTTAATTTATACATAAAGAAAAAGCATGATTTCAATAGAAAATCATGCTTTTCTCTCATTATTGACGCTTAATAAATTTTGCTAAATCTTTAAATTTCACTTTGTCTGAGTAATTCATTACACCATTTACATAGATACGACTTGTAACAGCGTTTAATATACCAATCGTCGCCAATAAGACTACTAATGTTATCGTAATTTCTAACATGCCTGCTTCACCGGCTACAATACGTGAGAAGGTAACCATCGGTGTAAAGAACGGAACGTAAGAACTTACAACAACGATAGTACTATTCGGATCACTTAATGATTTAATACTAATGAAGAATGCAGCCATAATTAAAATCATTATCGGGAAAGATACAGCTTGTAAATCCTCCGTCTTAGAAACAACAGCGCCAGCTGCAGCGTACATCATCGCATAAAGTAAATATCCCGTAATGAAATAAACAAGGAACATACTTATAACTTTTGCATCTAATTTTGTAAAGTCAATTGGAATTCCAAATAATGAGGCGTTTTCTAAATCGACCCACCCTAACAAATAAGGAATAAGATAACCGCACGCTAATATGACCAGTTGTAATAAAGCTGTTGAAACAACTGCTAATATTTTCGCATACATCATCGTAAGCGGTTTTACTTTCGGCAGCATGACTTCCATTACACGTGACGCCTTTTCTGATGCAATATTCATTGCAATTGTATTTCCGAACGCGACAATAAACATATATAAAGCAAATGTAAAGAAATAGGCAATTCCGAAAGAAGAAGAGCGATCTTTTATTGCTTCTTGTTTCACTGAAATTTCAGTTTGCAATTGCTGTGCAATTTCTGGTGAAACATTATGCTTTGCAATTGTCACCATTGTATATTGTTGTTTGAAATAACTTGCCATGATTGCAGAAGTTGCTTGGCTAGGAAATCCATTATACATATACGTAACCTCTGGAGCTCCATTCTTTTCTATTACATGAAACAAACCATCCAGCTCACCGTCTTCTACTTGTTTATGCAGTTTATCAAAATCTGCTTTTGAACCAACCGTTATTTTTGCTGATGGTAATAGCTTAGTTAACTCTTCTTTTTGTACGTTGTATGTGGAACTTTCTGTTACAACTGCAATTTTATCTTTATCCTTACTTTTATCATTCCCTGAAGTAAAATGATTAAATGCAAAAATCCCAAATACAACTAAAAATAATATCGCACTCGTAATTAATGATTTTTTAGATAAAAACGCTTCTCTAAAATAAAATGAAAATACATGAGAAAATTTACGCATCGTTATTTCGCCCTCTCTACAAAGATTTCATTTAACGTCGGCTCTAACATTTTAAATTGACGCAAGGTAACACCTTGTTCTTGCAATTGTTGTAAAATCTTTAGAGCTTCTGCATCGTCTTGTACTTTTATATAAAGAAGGCCTTGTTGTTTTTCATATGAAACATGTATAGCTTCTAATCCCTTTTCATTCTCTGCTGTATCTTCAATCGTTAAATTACGGAAACCATATTCTTTCTTAATATCACTTAACTGTCCTTTGACAACTGCTTCGCCTTTTTTCAAAATACATACATGTTGGCAAAAAGCTTCTACTTGTTCCATACGATGACTGGATAAAATAATTGTCTTCCCGCTCTGTACTTGTTCTTCAATAATGCTAGCTAACATCCCAGCATTGACTGGGTCAAGTCCGCTAAACGGTTCATCTAAGATGAGAAGTTCAGGATTATGAAGAAGAGCAGCAATTAATTGAATTTTTTGCTGATTCCCTTTTGAAAGCTCTCCTGCCGTTTTAAATTTGTATTCTGGAATTGCTAATCGCTCTAACCAGTGGTCAATGGCAAGATCTACTTCTTTTTTCGTCATTCCTTCTAATCTACCAAAATATCGCAGCTGGTCTATTACTCTACTTTTTGTATATAAACCTCTTTCTTCTGGTAAATAACCAATCGTTACCCCACTAGTCCCAAATGATTTTCCATCCCATGTAATAGAGCCTTCATTAGGCGTTAATAATCCGAGAAGCATTTTGATTGTAGTTGTTTTCCCTGCACCATTTCGTCCAAGTAATCCTAGCACTTCACCTTTTGGTAACGAAATTTGCAAACCGTTAACTGCTTTTGATTCCCCAAATAGTTTCGTTAAGTTTTGAATTTGTAAACTCAAAGTATAAAGCCTCCCCTTTATTATCATTCGTACTCTCTTTCAAAGATTATGTTTATTTAGGATAAAATATAGCACTACGCTTCATCCTCTTATATATAACATTACCTTTAATCCATCATTTGTTCTATTTAGTTAAAATTGTAAATAACAAAGGTTTATTTGTCAATTATAATTGTCATTACGACAATAAAACCTGTCAAAATGACTATCATTATTTTGCTCATCTTTCTAATATAGGACACACTACTATATATACAAAAGACAATATGCAAATGTTCATAAAAAATTTTTATATTTTAATATATAATATAAGATGATTTTCTAACATCAAGGAGGATACATATGAAGATGAAGAGGGGCATTACCACTTTATTATCTGTAGCGGTTCTATCTACATCGCTTGTAGCATGTTCAGGAACGACAGAGAAAACAGCGGCCAAAGAAGAAAAAGTAAAATTAACAGAACAGCAATTAATGGCTGATTTATGGTATCAAACAGCTGGTGAAACGAAAGCACTTTACTACCAAGGGTACAATATCGGTCAATTGAAGCTGGATGCAGCTCTTGCAAAAGGGACAGCAAAAAAACCTGCTATCGTACTTGATTTAGATGAAACTGTTTTAGACAACAGTCCTCATCAAGCAATGAGTGTAAAGACAGGAAAAGGCTATCCTTACAAATGGGATGATTGGATTAATAAGGCTGAAGCTGAAGCCCTTCCAGGCGCAATTGATTTCTTAAAATATACAGAGTCTAAAGGTGTAGATATTTACTACATCTCAAATCGTAAAACGAACCAACTAGATGCGACTATTAAAAATCTTGAGCGCGTAGGTGCTCCTCAAGCAACGAAAGAACATATATTATTACAAGATCCGAAAGAAAAAGGGAAAGAGAAACGCCGTGAACTCGTTTCTCAAACACATGATATTGTCTTATTCTTCGGTGATAACTTATCTGATTTCACTGGTTTTGATGGTAAATCGGTAAAAGATCGCAATCAAACAGTTGCAGATTCAAAAGCACAATTTGGTGAGAAATTCATCATTTTCCCTAATCCAATGTACGGCGATTGGGAAGGAGCTTTGTATGACTATGATTTCAAAAAATCAGATACGGAAAAAGATAAAGTCCGTCGTGACAACTTAAAATCATTTGAAGCAAAATAAAAGAGGATGGCATTTGCCATCCTCTTTCTTTATTGCATATTTCTCGTTAAAGGTAAAATAAACACTTCTACACGTCTATTTTTTGCTTTTCCTTCCGGTGTATCATTTGGTGCAATCGAACGGTATTCTCCGTAACCAATTGCACTAAATTTTCCTGGTTGCAAATCTTTATTTTGAAGTAATACCTGCATAAAATTAACGGCACGCTGTGTACTTAACTCCCAGTTTGATGCAAACTGAGCATTTGCGATAGGAACAGTATCTGTATGACCAGATACTGTAATCTCACGAGGTGATGCGGAAACAAGCAGGTTAGACATCTCTTTTGCAATCCCTAACGATTCTAATTTCACATCTGCTTTCCCCGAGTCGAATAGTACATTTTCTAATATTGTTACCATTAATCCTTTTTCAGTTAAATCGGTTTTAAAAGAAGACGATAATTGCTTTTCCTCAATATATTTATCAATACCTTTTTGTACCGCTTTTAATTCATTCATTTCTTGCTGCTTTACTTCAGCCTCAGCATTCTTTTTAATCTGCTCAGATTCTAAACTATTTGCTGACAACTCTTTCTCTTCATTCGGCTTCTGATCACTTAAAAACTCTTTATTTCCTGTTCCGCCTGCTAGTTCACTCCGAAAAGCTACTGCCATCTGTTTAAACTTCGCAGCATCTATACTACTCATTGCGAATAATACGATGAATAATGCAAATAACAACGTTAACATATCAGAATACGGAATTAACCACGTTTCATCGATATGCTCATCATGTTTTTTCTTTTTACCTCTTCTATTTTTTTTACTCCGCATTTTTTTCTGCTCCTATTTCTAGCTTTTTACGCTCAGTTGCAGAAAGTGCACCTAAAATACGGTTCTTCATAATAAACGGATATGTACCTTCTTGTAACATTAATAAACAATCAATAATTAAACGTTTTTTCTCGATTTCAGCTGCAGATTTTTGCTTTAACTTATTTGCAAATGGATGCCATAGTACATAACCTGAAAAAATACCAAAAATCGTTGCAATAAACGCACCTGAAATAGCATGTCCTAACTTGTCAATATCAGTTAAATTACCAAGCGCAGCTACAAGACCAATAACAGCACCTAAAACCCCTAATGTCGGTGCATACGTACCAGCTTGTGAAAAAATCGCCGCTCCTTTTGCATGCCTTTCTTCAATTGCTTCTAATTCAGCTTCTAAAATCTGCTCTAAATCTTCTGCGGATACGCCATCAATCACAAATTTCATACCACGTAAAAGAAATTCATCTTGAATTTTGTCTAATTGTTGCTCTAAAGACAAAATACCGTATTTTCTACTTTCAGATGTCCAATGAACAAATAATTCTAGCAACTGTTCGTAACTTAAATCCTTTTTATTTGAACCAAAAAGAACTTTAAATAATTTTGGAACCCTTTTTAGTTGATTCATCGGAAATGCAATACAAACTGCGGCAAATGTACCGATGAAAATAATTAATGCTGCGGCAGGATTCAATAAGGCTGTTACGTCAGCGCCCTTGACGACCATCCCTACTACTACCGCTACAAATCCTAAAATGAGTCCAATAATTGTTGCAAAATCCATTCCCATTCACTCCTAGTCTATACAAGAAGTTCTTTATTCTCGATAATCGCTACATCTTCTTATGTATATATATTACATAAAAAATTCAATTCATGAAAGATAAGAAATGAATTATATGAAAAAATACTACAATTTCACACATTTTCTGACATTTTCTTTGCATTTTCATTACGTTACGGCTCTTATATTTCTTTTTCAACAAACTAAACTTATAATAAAAACAATACATATTTTATTAAGAAAGGACTGTGATTACAAGGCATCATGAAAAAAATAATAATTATTTCTGCCGCTACTATTGTAATCGGTATCACATCTTTCGCTTATTTCAGTTCTGAATCACCATTACAAAATGGGGCGAAAGCTGTCGAAAGTCAAAAACATAGTAATCATCCAAAAGAAGAGATTCCTGCTTTTCCAAAAGCTGATCATAATGAAAAAAAACTAGATGATAATTTTTCCGTTGTAACAAATCCGGATTCTGCTCTTGTATTAGTCAATAAACATCGTAAATTACCAGATGGGTATATTCCAGAAGATTTAAAGAAACCGAACGTACCATTTACTAGTCCAAAAGATAAAGAGAAAACATTACTTCGTAAAGATGCTGCAGATGCGCTTGAGAAAATGTTCCAAGCAGCGAAAAAAGAGGGGATAGAACTTACAGCAGTTTCAGGTTACCGTTCTTACAAACGTCAACAGTCATTACATAATACCTATATTAAGCGCCAAGGAAAAACTGAGGCTAATTCGGTAAGTGCAATTCCAGGAACAAGTGAGCATCAAACTGGTCTAGCAATGGATATTAGCTCAAAATCTGCTAAATTCCAATTAGAACCAATCTTTGGCGAGACAACAGAAGGGAAATGGGTTGCAAAACACGCCCATGAGTTTGGATTTGTCATTCGTTATTTAGAAGATAAAACAGAAACAACAGAGTACGCATACGAACCATGGCACTTACGCTACGTTGGTAATCCATATGCCACATACATATATAAACACCATCTAACATTAGAAGAGGCAATGAAGGATAAAAAATAAGAGAGCGATTCGCTCTCTTATTTTTGTATTCTCTTCTATTATTTTAGTAATTTCATCTTCCATTCTTCAGGCCATGGCTCGCCTCTTCCTGTTTTTTTCGATGCTTGTACCATCATACCGCGTCCAACTAAACAAACTTCCCCTTCTGCATTTTTGACCATATAGTGCAAATCTAAAGAAGAATTCCCAACTGTTTCTGCCTTTACATATACTTTCAACTGCTCATCAAAATATATTTGTTTGATGAAATTACATTGTAAATCTGCAACAACGATCATCGTTTCTGATGATTCATTTGTCCATTCTTGCATAAATCCAAGTTCTTTAAACAATGCGATACGTGCTTCTTCAAAATATGTAAAAGCAATGACATTATTTACATGTCCAAACATATCTACTTCACCGAAACGAACTTTTACAGGATTGTAAAACGAAAAACCACTTTCCCATTTCTTAAAGTCTTCAATATAAGAAATTCTCTTCATCGTTTTCTCTCCTTTTCAATTACTAATATACAGAATAAACTGAAAAATAATCTTATAAATATGCCCCTTCAAATGAAGAGGCATATTTATTAATAGTTATTATCGCTACCAAAGAAATCTTTGAACGATTGAATTGTTGTATCACGGTTTAATGCTGCGATTGAAGTTGTTAATGGAATACCTTTCGGACATGATTGCACACAGTTTTGAGAGTTACCACAGTTTGCAAGCCCTCCATCTCCCATAATTGCACGTAAGCGATCTGCTTTGTGCATTTCACCTGTTGGATGCGAGTTGAATAAACGAGCTTGTGATAACGGTGCTGGTCCAATAAAGTCAGATTTACTGTTTACGTTTGGACATGATTCTAAGCAAACACCACATGTCATACATTTTGAAAGCTCATAAGCCCATTGACGTTTCTTCTCCGGCATTCTTGGTCCTGGACCTAGGTCATACGTACCATCGATTGGAATCCAAGCCTTAACGCGTTTTAATGCGTTAAACATACGACTACGGTCAACTTGTAAATCACGTACAACCGGGAATGTCTTCATCGGTTTTAAGCGAATTGGCTGTTCTAATTGATCAATAAGCGCTGTACATGATTGACGTGGTTTTCCGTTAATAACCATCGAGCAAGCGCCACATACTTCCTCTAAACAGTTCATATCCCATGCAATCGGAGTTGTTTGGTTCCCTTTTGAATCAACAGGATTACGGCGAATTTCCATAAGTGCCGAAATAATATTCATATTTGGACGATATGGAATTTCAAACTCTTGGTCAAACTCTTGTGCATCTGGTCCATCTTGTCTCGTAATGATGAGGCGGATTGTTTTCTCAGACATGTTGCTTATCCCCCTTCTCTTCACCCTTAGCAGCTACATCATGTTTTGAAGAATAGTCACGTTTACGTGGTTTAATTAATGAAACATCCACTTCTTCGTAATGGAATGCTGGTGCATTTCCTTCTCCCTCAAATTTTGCCATTGTAGTTTTTAAGAAGTTTGCATCATCACGATTTGGGAATTCCGGTTTGTAATGCGCTCCGCGGCTTTCATTACGGTTATATGCCCCAATTGTAATAACACGAGCTAGCTCAAACATATTTGCAAGTTGACGTGTAAATGAAGCACCCTGGTTACTCCATCTTGCTGTATCGTTAATGTTAATGCGTTTGTAACGCGCCATTAACTCTTCAATTTTTGCATCTGTTTCTAATAACTTTTTATTTTCACGAACTACTGTAACGTTATCTGTCATCCATTCTCCCAGCTCTTTGTGAAGAACATATGCATTTTCGTTACCATCAAGCGTTAAAATATTGTTAAATTTCTCTGTTTCGATTAATTCATTTTGCTCATATACACTAGAAGAAACAGCATCAGATGATTTAGAAAGACCTTTCATATACTCAATTGCGTTCGGTCCTGCTACCATACCACCGTAAATTGCTGATAATAGTGAGTTCGCACCAAGGCGGTTACCACCGTGCATAGAATAATCGCACTCACCTGCTGCAAATAAACCTGGAATGCTTGTCATTTGCTTATAATCAACCCATAGCCCGCCCATTGAATAGTGAACCGCTGGGAAGATTTTCATTGGTAGTTTACGAGGATCATCTCCTGTAAACTTCTCATAGATTTCAATAATTCCACCAAGTTTAATATCTAGTTCTTTCGGATCTTTATGAGAAAGATCTAGGTACACCATGTTTTCACCGTTAATACCTAGTTTTTGCTCTACGCAAACATCAAAGATTTCACGCGTTGCAATATCACGAGGTACAAGGTTTCCGTAAGCAGGATATTTCTCTTCTAAGAAGTACCATGGCTTACCATCTTTATATGTCCAAACACGCCCACCTTCACCACGTGCAGATTCACTCATAAGACGTAACTTATCGTCTCCAGGAATTGCCGTTGGATGGATTTGAATAAACTCACCGTTCGCATAATATGCACCTTGTTGATATACAGCAGACGCTGCTGTACCTGTATTGATAATAGAGTTAGTTGATTTTCCAAAGATGATACCAGGGCCCCCTGTTGCCATAATCACGGCATCAGCTTGGAAACTTTTAATCTCCATAGTTTGTAAGTCTTGTGCAACGATTCCTCGGCACACACCTTCATCATCAACAACAGCTCGTAAGAAATCCCAACCTTCATATTTCGTTACAAGTCCTGCTACTTCGTGACGACGTACTTGCTCATCTAATGCGTATAGTAATTGCTGTCCAGTTGTTGCACCAGCAAATGCTGTACGGTGATGTTGTGTTCCACCAAAACGACGGAAATCAAGAAGTCCTTCTTCCGTACGGTTGAACATAACACCCATACGGTCCATTAAATGAATAATACCAGGTGCTGCTTCACACATTGCTTTAACTGGTGGTTGGTTCGCTAAGAAATCCCCACCATAAATTGTATCGTCAAAGTGGATCCATGGAGAATCCCCTTCACCTTTCGTATTTACGGCACCGTTAATTCCGCCCTGAGCACATACAGAATGTGAACGTTTTACTGGTACTAATGAAAACAGTTCAACATTTACTCCTGCTTCTGCCGCTTTAATCGTTGCCATTAAGCCAGCCAAGCCACCGCCGACTACTATAAGTTTCCCTTTCATGCTCTCCCACTCCTTACTGGTTTGCTAGCTGTGGATCGATGAACGCTAATAATGCACTCACACCTACATAAGATAGACCTAAGAAAATAGCTAATGTTACATAAGTAGAGATTCTTTGTGAACGTGGAGACACTGTAATTCCCCAGCTAATGCAGAATGTCCATAGTCCATTTGCAAAGTGGAAAATTGTTGAAACAACACCAACTAAATAGAATGCAAACATAGCTGGATTGTTTAAAATATCTGCCATCATATCGTAGTTTACCTCTTTACCTAACATTGCTTGAATACGAGTTTCCCAGACATGCCAAGAAATGAAGATCAGCGTAACGATACCTGAAATTCGTTGGAAGACGAACATCCAGTTACGGAAATAACCGTAAGATACCGCATTGTTCTTAGCTGTAAATGCAATATATAAGCCATATATAGCATGGTACAGTATAGGTAAAAAGATGATGAAAATTTCTAGCGCATACCGGAATGGAAGGAGCTCCATAAAGCCTGCAGCTTTGTTAAAAGCCTCTGCTCCTCTTGTTGCAAAGTTGTTTACAATTAGATGTTGCGTCAAAAAGACACCAACCGGGATGACCCCCATTAATGAGTGCCACTTACGAAACGTATACTCGCGGCCTTTCATGTCCCCATTACCCCCTTGAATGTTTGACTGCTGTTTTCAGATTAATTTACAACAATAATGTTTTTTCACTATTGGCATAAGAAAAACTGAAAAAATTATTCGAAATATTTCAGCATAATTTGATACCAAGTTCATTTTACTCCTATTTTTGTCGAAGCGTCAAGAAAACGTATACATAATTTGCATATAATTTGCCAATTCTTTTTTTCTTCTTATATATTCAGATTTTCCTAAAGAAAAATCTGTTTTTATAAATGAGAAATGTTATATAATAAGCCCTATAGAAAGAGGGGAATATTGTGAGCAAAAATACAATCGATATAACATCTTTAGAAGATGTTTCATTGAACGCCTTCGCTTATGAATTGCTACGTGAAGAATTACTACCTGATTTAATTGGTAACGATTTAGATGGTATTTTATACTGGTCCGGTAGAAACCTTGCAAGAAAATATCCGCTAGAAACAATTGAAGAAGTCATTCAGTTCTTTGAAAAAGCTGGTTGGGGCACTTTAAGTATTATTGAGCATAAACGTCGTGAAATGCAGTTCCAACTTAAAGGCACTCTCATTGCTGAACGTCAAAAACAAAACAGACATTCTTCTTATCAATTAGAAGCTGGATTCATTGCTGAGCAAATTCAGAAGCAACGAAACGTCGTAGCAGAGTCATACGAAGAAAAGAAAAAACGTTCAGACTCTATTACATTTCTTGTGAAATGGGATATAAAAGATCTCATTGAAGTGTAGCCTTACCTACAGTCAACTAGACATATAAGTTTAGTTGACTTTTTTGTATTTTCATTCAGATGAGTTTATTTTAAATCTTCAGAAATTATACCAAAAAACAGAAGACGTTGTAAACTACAACGTCTTCTTATCTGTTAAATACGTATAAATTGTTTCTGCGACATTTTTCGGCATACCCGCTTCGACAAATTCTGCTACAGAAGCTTCTTTCATCTTCTTTAATGAACCAAAATGTTTTAACAATACCTTTTTCCGTTTATCACCGATTCCTGGAATATCGTCCAGTGCTGATTGAATGACAGATTTCCCGTGTAATTGACGATGGAATGTAATCGCAAATCGATGCACTTCATCTTGAATGCGCTGCAATAAATAAAATTCTTGGCTATTCCTCTCAAGTATCACCGGTTCAGGTGGATCCCCAATAATTAAATGGGATGTTTTATGTTTGTCATCTTTTACAAGGCCTGCCATCGGAATATATAACCCAAGCTCATTTTCTAGAACATCACTTACAGCTGCCAGATGACCTTTTCCCCCGTCAATAATGATTAAATCTGGTAATGGTAAATTCTCTTTAAGCGCCCTTGTATAACGGCGCCTCACAACTTCTCTCATAGACTCATAATCATCTGGTCCTTGAACCGTTTTAATTTTATATTTCCTGTACTCTTTCTTCGCTGGTTTCCCATCGATAAAAGCAATCATTGCAGAAACGGGATTTGTTCCTTGAATATTTGAGTTATCAAACGCTTCAATACGATACGGTGTTTCAATCCCGAGCTGCTTTCCTAACTGATCTACAGCTTTAATCGTTCGCTCTTCATCACGTTCAATTAAGTAGAATTTCTCTTCAAGTGCAATTTTCGCATTTTTATTTGCTAATTCTACAAGATCTTTTTTCTTACCACGTTTCGGCTGCGTCGCTTCAACTTCTAAAAAGCGCTCTACTAATTCTGAGTCTATACTTCCTGGAACAACAATTTCTTTCGGTTTAAAATGACTGCTGTTTTCATAAAATTGACCGATAAACGTTAAAAATCCCTCTTCTGGTTCATCATAGATTGGAAACATAGAAACATCACGTTCAATTAGCTTTCCTTTTCGAACGAAGAAAACTTGAACGCACATCCATCCTTTATCAACTGCATATCCAAATACATCACGGTCCACTAAGTCACTCATAATCATCTTTTGTTTTTCCATAATTGCATCTATATGAGCAATTTGATCTCGCAATTCTTTCGCACGTTCAAATTCTAGTTTCTCTGAAGCCTCATACATCTTTGTTTCTAATTCTGAACGAATTTCTTTATGTCCACCATTTAAAAACTTAATAATTTCATCCACAATTTCTTTATTTTGTTCTTCCGTCACTTCTTTCACACAAGGTGCTAAACATTGGCCCATATGATAATATAAACACACTTTATCGGGCATGTTTGAGCATTTGCGAAGCGGATACATGCGATCTAATAGTTTTTTCGTTTCATGAGCTGATTGTGCATTCGGATAAGGGCCAAAATACTTTCCTTTATCCTTTTTTACGTTACGTGTAATGAGTAAGCGCGGCTGTTTTTCAGCGGTAATTTTAATAAAAGGATATGTTTTATCATCTTTTAATTGAATATTATATTTTGGATCATACTTTTTTATTAAATTTAACTCTAAAATAAGAGCCTCCAAATTTGAAGAGGTTACGATATATTCAAAATCTACAATTTCTCCTACAAGCCGAAGTGTTTTCCCATCATGCGAACCAGTAAAGTACGAGCGCACACGATTTTTTAACACTTTTGCCTTCCCGACATATATAACCGTTCCTTGCTTATCTTTCATTAAATAACAACCAGGTTGATCTGGTAAAATAGCCAATTTCTCTTTCAAATGTTCGTGCACTCGCCTACCTCCATTTCTACATGCTTATCATTGCAAATTCAAAATAAAAACATACAATGACAAAACACCCAACATACGTTCTTTTATTGTAACGGAAAGGTTTAAAAAAGGAAAATAAAAAAAGCTACCAAATGGTAGCTTCTTTCTTTTAGAAGTGTTTAGAAACTAATTCTACTAACGCTTCTTTCGGTTTGTAACCTAACGCTTGATCAACTACTTTACCGTCTTTTAATACGAAAAGAGCTGGAATGCTCATTACTTCAAATTGACGAGCAGTTTCTTGGTTTTCATCAACGTCTACTTTTACTACTTTTACTTTTTCACCTAGTTCTGAATCGATTTCCTCTAATACAGGAGCGATCATTTTACAAGGTCCACACCAAGGTGCCCAGAAATCTAATAATACAACACCTTCGCTAGTTTCAGCTGCGAAGCTTTGGTCATTTGCGTTTATAATTGCCATTTTATTTCCTCCTTCAAGTATATTCTACCAAGAGTATATCATTAACTTATATACGTGGCGAATAATATGTATCGTTATGTATTGTAACAAAAAAATGTTCCTTTATACTATATAAAAATATGGATGAAATACTAAAAAGGTGAGGGACAGGGGATCCCTCACCTTTTTCTATATATAGGGGTACTTCACTTGGAACTCAAGGGTACTCAAATCATGAATGTACTTTTAACTTTTTAAACTCTTCTGTTAAAAGAGGTAAAACTTCGAATAAGTCACCAACAATACCATAGTCAGCTACTTTGAAAATACTTGCTTCTGGATCTTTATTAATTGCAACGATTATTTTTGAGTTAGACATACCAGCTAAATGCTGAATCGCACCAGAAATACCGCATGCAATGTATAGATCTGGCGTAACGACTTTACCCGTTTGACCAATTTGTAATGAGTAATCGCAATACTCAGCGTCACAAGCACCACGAGATGCTCCAACAGCGCCGCCTAGTACATCAGCTAACTCTTTTAATGGCTTAAATCCATCTTCACTCTTCACACCACGTCCGCCAGCGATAATAACTTTCGCTTCTGAAAGATCAACGCCTTCTGCAGTTTTACGGACAACATCTTGAATAATTGTACGTAAATCTTTCACATCTACTGTAATAGAAGACACGTCACCTGTGCGAGACTCGTCTTTTTCAAGAGTTGCAATGTTATTTGGGCGCACTGTCGCAAATAAGATACCATCTGTTACAATCTTCTTCTCAAACGCTTTACCAGAGTAAATCGGACGAGTGAAGATAACATTTCCACCTTCAACTTCTAAAGCAGTTACATCAGAAATTAGACCAGCTTCAAGTTTCGCTGCTAATTTTGGTGATAAATCTTTACCAAGTGCTGTATGTCCAAATACGATACCTTCTGGCTTTTCTTCAGCATATACAGCTAAAAACGCTTGTGCGTAACCATCAGATGTATATGATTTTAATTTATCATTTTCAACTGTCACAACGCGATCTGCACCGTAATGAATCAATTCATTTGCAAAAGAGGCAACGCTGTCTCCAACTAGAAGACCTACCACTTCACCGCCTTCTGCAATTGTTTTTGCTGCTGCTACCGCTTCAAACGAAACGTTACGTAGCGATCCGTCACGAACTTCACCCATTACTAATACTTTACGAGCCATAGATTTTCCCTCCTGCATATATAATTTCGTATTTTATTAGATTACTTTCGCTTCTGTATGGAGCAACGATACAAGTTCTTTTACTTGATCTTGCAGCTCGCCTTGTAACACTTTTCCTGCATCTTTCTTAGGAGGCAAATAGATTTCAATTGTTTTTGTCTTTGCTTCCACATCATCTTCTTCTAAATCTAAATCATCTAATTCTACTTCTTCCAGTGGCTTTTTCTTCGCTTTCATAATACCTGGAAGCGATGGATAACGCGGTTCGTTTAAACCTTGTTGTGCTGTTACTAAAACTGGTAATGAAGTTTCAATAACTTCTGTATCACCTTCAACGTCACGCTCAATCTTCACGTTTGTACCATCAATCTCCAGTTTTGTAATTGTCGTTACGTACGGAATATTTAGCGCTTCAGCTACGCGTGGACCAACTTGTCCAGATGCACCGTCAATCGCAACGTTTCCGCCTAAAATTAAATCTGCATCTTTATCTTTTAAATATTCAGCAAGTACTTTTGCTGTTGTAAACTGATCGCCATTTTCAACATCATCTTCAATATTAATTAATACCGCTTTATCACAGCCCATCGCTAATGCTGTACGAAGTTCTTTCTCACTATCTTCGCCACCAACTGTTACGACAGTAACTTCTCCACCTTGTGCGTCTCTTACTTGAATTGCTTCTTCAATCGCATATTCATCGTAAGGGTTGATGATGAATTCCGCTTCGCCATCGTAAATTGCACCGTTTTTAATTACGATTTTTTCTTCTGTATCAAATGTTCGTTTCATGAGTACGTAGATGTTCATTCCATTTACCCCCTTATTTTTTTCAGAAAGATTCTATCAATTTTAAAATTCTGTTAATTTATATTAAAAAAATAATTGAACTACCTACCACTAAACGAAGGCTTACGTTTTTCTAAAAACGCTGCTACACCTTCTCTTCCATCTTCACTCGTAAATACTTCACCGAAGATTTGAGCTTCGCGCTGTACACCTTCGTAATAATGAGACGATTTTGTCGTTTGCAATAACTCTAACACAGCACGAGTTGTTGCTAGACTTTTTCCAGCAATTTGTTTTGCAACTTTAAGTGTATCGTCTAAAAGTGTTTCTTCAGAAAACACTCCGTTAACAAGTCCCCATTTTAATGCTTCTGCACCAGTAATTGGTGTACTCGTTAACATCATTTCACAAGCTTTCGCTTTCCCAACATAACGTGGTAAGCGCTGTGTACCTGCAAAACCAGGAATTAATCCAAGTGTTAATTCAGGTAAACCAAGTTTTGCACTTTCAGTTACAAAGCGCATGTGGCAAGACATAGCAAACTCAAGGCCGCCGCCAAGTGCCGCTCCATGAATTGCCGCGATAACTGGTTTTGAACATTTTTCAACACGCTCAAATGTAACTTGTCCAAGCTGTGCTAATTCTGTCGCTTGCTTCGCTTCAGTAACAGATGTAAATTCTTTAATATCTGCTCCAGCTGAGAAGAAGCGCCCTTCACCGTGAATAACAACAACACGAATGTTATCATCCTTCTCCACTTGATCAATTAACTCAGTAACGTCATGCATAACTTGTGAAGACATCGCATTCGCTGGCCCGTGATTTAACGTCGCCACCGCAATATGGTCTTCAACTCTTACAGATAGGAATTTCAACATGATCCCTCCCATTATTGACGATAACCACAAGCCGCAATAAGTAGCCCATGTACCGTTTTTGAAAGTGCGACCAGATCATACTTATGATCGCTCATTACCCAATTGGTCACAACTTCATCTACTGTTCCAAAGATCATTTGTCTTGCCACACGAACATTTAAGTCCGCCTGAAACTCACCTTGCTTTATACCTGTCTCTAAAATTTCATCCATAACTTGTAAGTAGCCTTTTAATACTTCATTTATTTTAAGGCGCAAGTCTTGATTGGACTGTCTTAGCTCTAATTGCGTAACGATAGCAAGAGGATCATTTTGTGATAACAGCAAGAAGTGCGTTTCTACCAACATGAATAACTTCGCTACAGCGCTTTCAATTCCTGCTGTTTTTTGACGAATTGTTTCAACAAATTCTCCCATCTTCTCTTGGAATAAGGATATTAATATATCTTCTTTATTTTTAAAATATAAATAAATCGTGCCATCAGCTACCCCAGCTTGCTTTGCAATTTTAGAAACTTGCGCTTGATGGTATCCATTCTCTGCAATCACAATGACTGCCGCATCAATAATTTGATTGTATTTCGGTCTATTTTTCTTCACTTTACTGTCCCCTTCAAGAAGATGACTGAATGAATAGTCATTCATATTCTTATAATACTGACTATTTAGAAAAGTGTCAATCCTATTTTTTCAAAAAGAAAGGGCCTTAGCCCGTTTGCTCATCCTCATTCTTCCTCTTCTCTTCATCTATTAGGACGCGGCGCAAAATTTTCCCTACTGTCGTTTTCGGCAATTCATCTCTAAACTCGTATACTTTCGGTACTTTATAAGCCGCTAAATATTTACGTGCAAACTGATTTAATTCCTCTTCAGAACATTCAGCGCCTTCTTTCAAAACAACAAATGCTTTTACAGTTTCCCCTCTGTACGGATCAGGAACACCGATCGTCACTACTTCTTGCACCTTTTCGTGTTCATATAACACTTCTTCTACTTCACGAGGATATACGTTAAAACCGCTAGCAACAATCATATCTTTCTTACGATCTTTCACATAGAAAAAGCCATCCTCATCCATGTATCCTACATCACCTGTATGAAGCCAGCCATCTTGCAATACAGCCGCCGTTTCTTCTGGCTTATTCCAATACCCTTTCATAATTTGTGGGCCTTTAACAACTATTTCACCGATTTCACCTGGAGGTAATGCCTCTCCTGTTTCAAGTGACATGATGATTGACTCCGTATCTGGCCACGGTACCCCAATACTTCCTGGCACACGTTTTTCCCACAAGAAATTCCCATGTGTAACGGGTGATGACTCCGTTAATCCGTAACCTTCTACCAGTTTACCACCTGTAACGCTCTCAAACTCCTCCTGTACTTCTACAGGAAGCGGTGCAGAGCCACTAATACAAGCCTGAATAGAAGAAATATCATATTCTTTTAAAAGAGGGCTATTTAATAGAGCAATATAAATGGTCGGCGCTCCTGGAAATAGTGTAACTTTATGTTTTTTAATTGCTTCAAAAACCATTTTCATATCAAACTTCGGAATAAGCACCATTTTATACCCTTGCATAATACTTAAATTCATTACAGCTGTCATTCCGTATACATGAAAAAACGGAAGGACACCAAGGATCACTTCTTCTCCCTCTTTACAATTATATAACCAATGTGCTCCCATTAAAGTGTTCGAAACGAGGTTTTTATGCGTCAGCATAACCCCTTTTGGAAATCCTGTCGTTCCCCCCGTATACTGCAAAAGAGCTAGATCATTTTCAGGATCACAGGGAACCTCAACATCAGCAGTACTTTCCCTTTCTACTGATTTCCATAGATGAATCGTTTCGCTTTCCGACACATTCACAACAAGATTCGCCTGCTTTTTTTGTACAAATGGATAAAGTAAATTTTTAGGGAATGGTAAGAAATCTGCAATACGAGTTACGATAATGTGCTCCAGCTTTGTGGCATTTTGAACATTAGTAACTCTCGGAAACACTAAATCAAGGCAAAGAATGACTTTTGCCCCAGAGTCATGAAGTTGGTACTCAAGCTCTCTTTCTGTATAAAGAGGATTCGTTTGTACGACAATCCCCCCGGCAAGCAAAGTACCATAATAACCGATTACAGATTGCGGACAATTCGGCAACATAATTGCAACTCTATCTCCCTTTTCAACACCAAGACTTTGCAGATAATTCGCAAACTTCTTTACCTTGTCATGGAAATCTGAAAATGTAACATCTTTACCTAAAAAATGAAGCGCTTTCTTTTCTGGATAACAAGAAGCTATTTTCTCTAAATATCCATGAAGTGGCTGAATATCATAAGAAATAGTACTAGGAATTTCCTCTGGATAACTTTTTAACCAAGGTTTTTCCACCTTCATTCCCCCTTCAAATACATAAAAAATAAATGAATGTTCATTCATGATGGTTGTTTTCATTATATTATAGTCATAACAACGTTACAATCATAATATTCTGACTTTTATATAACTATGCCTTACCTCTTTAACTTCTTATTATATGTACAAACTCTCTTACTCTTTTAAGAGTAAGAGAGTTATTATTTAACTTAGTCTTATAATTGTTAATACCGCTCCTGGAGTAGTCGTTGATAACGTCGCAACAGCTAACAAGCCAAATAATTGCAAACTAATTGCACTCCCCGCCGCAAGAGTCGTAATAATTGTTGCACTAAACGATGTGGTTGCTACTGCAGGGGAATTGATCGTCCCAGCAAGCGGTGCACCATTAATTGTAATTCGCGAACTGACTAATAATGAAGCCGTTATATTAATCGAATATGAAATATAATAATTCCCTGCATTTGCAGCCGTAAATACTGTGTTCCCCCCAGACACTGTAATACCTGGACCGATATTCTGATTGTTTGGAAGCGGGACATTTGTTCCACCAAGTAGTACCGATATTGCTGTACCCGACGTATTATTTGCAAATGCGTATGTTGCCGTTATACTTGTGCCGGTTGCTCCTGTTGGGCCTGTATCACCGGTTGCCCCCGTTGGACCTGTTATTCCTGTCGCTCCTGTTGGACCCGTTGCTCCTGTTATTCCTGTCGCTCCTGTTGAACCGGTTGCCCCCGTTGGACCTGTTATTCCTGTCGCTCCTGTTGGACCCGTTGCTCCCGTCGGACCCGTTGCTCCTGTTGAACCTGTCGCTCCTGTTGGACCCGTTGCTCCTGTTGAACCTGTTACTCCCGTCGGACCCGTTGCTCCTGTTGGACCCGTTGGACCAAGCTTAGGTACTGTCCCATCGCAACTAAAACAACATGAATCAACATGTACACCATTTTGATTATTACACCCACAATATCCATTTGTATTATTGAGCCATGAAGACATGTTGATCCCTTCCTTCAAATTCAATCTTTTCAGTACAAACAACGAATTATAAAACAACTATCCAATAATAAAGAAATACTTTATTCCGTACATTCTAATAATTATTACATGCGACACCCTTCCCTTTTGCTTGTACATTCGCCTTCCTGCTTAAACGAAATTCCTTTTCTGCATTTTCATATACATATAGATTTCAACCTCACATATTGAAATCTGTATAATTCGTTATTTTTCGTCAAAATTTTAAAAATATATTGACACTTAAAATATCATCATAGTATGATTTGGATGTTGTAATTGATAACGATTTTCAATATCGTACATTGCAAATTAAATAATTTATTTGGGGGCAGAAGATGAAGAAAATTCTCAGTATTTTCATAGTAATTCTTCTATTCGCTGTTGGATGCGGACAGCAAAAAGAGGAGAAAAAGGAAACAAAAGCGGACAATAAAAATCAAGCTATAACAATTAAACACGCTGAAGGGGAAACGAAGTTAAATAAACCAGCGAAAAAAGTTGTTGTACTTGAGTGGGTATATTCAGAAGACTTATTAGCACTTGGTGTTCAGCCAGTAGGGATGGCAGACATTAAGAATTATAATAAATGGGTAAATACAAAAACAAAACCGAGTAAAGATGTTGTAGATGTAGGGACACGTCAACAACCAAACTTAGAAGAAATTAGCCGTCTAAAACCAGATTTAATTATCACAGCATCATTCCGTGGTAAAGCAATTAAAAACGAATTAGAGCAAATTGCTCCTACAGTTATGTTTGATCCATCAACTAGCAACAACGATCACTTTGCTGAAATGACAGAAACATTTAAACAAATTGCAAAAGCTGTTGGAAAAGAAGAACAAGGTAAAAAAGTATTAGCTGATATGGATAAAACATTTGCTGATGCAAAAGCAAAAATTGACAAAGCAGGCTTAAAAGATAAAAACATTGCAATGGCACAAGCATTTACTGCTAAAAACGTGCCAACATTCCGCATCTTAACTGACAATTCTACAGCTTTACAAGTTACAAAAAAATTAGGTTTAACAAACACTTTTGAAGCGGGTAAATCAGAGGCAGATGGTTTCAAACAAACAACTGTAGAATCATTACAAAGTGTACAAGATTCAAACTTCATTTACATTGTAGCGGATGAAGATAACATTTTTGACACTCAACTAAAAGGCAATCCTGCTTGGGAAGAATTAAAGTTCAAAAAAGAAAACAAAATGTATAAATTAAAAGGCGACACTTGGATTTTCGGTGGTCCTGAGTCTGCAAAATCTTTAGCAACACAAGTAGCAGATGTAATGACAGCGAAGAAGTGATTACACGATGAATAGCTTACAACATACACTTCGAGCAAGTCTTGTATTCGGAGGAGGAGCAGCTCTCTTGCTCCTCCTTTTCTTTATTCATATCGGACAAGGTCAAGCAAATATTTCCTATAGTATGATTATCGATGCTCTTATCTCACCGAACCAATCACTAGAGCACCAAACTTTAATCATGCTTCGATTACCTAGAGCCGTAATTGCTATTTTAGCTGGAGGTGCTCTTGCTGCATCTGGGGTCATTTTGCAAACATTAACAAAAAACCCACTTGCTGAATCAAGTACAATGGGAATTCACTCTGGCGCATATTTCTTTCTAGTAGCGGCTACAATTTTCTTACCGAAAGGTCTGCAAATTAACTCACTTCTTTTCACATTTATCGGTGGTGCTATTACTGCTTTATTTGTATACCGTATTTCTGGTGGGAAAAAGGGAACCCCACTTAGAATGGCACTAGCTGGGATGGTCGTTACATTAATGCTTTCTGCTTTTACTGGAACGATGCAGCTTTTCTATGAAAATGAAACGGCTGGTTTATTTTTATGGGGAGCTGGCTCTCTTATCCAAAATAACTGGGATGGCGTTCAATTTGCTTTTCCATTTATCATTATTTCTTTCCTAGTTTTACTATTTATGTCTCGTAAACTCAACATCCTCTTACTTGGTGACGATGTTGCTGTTTCTCTTGGTGAAAAAACAGCAGTAACACGTCTTATCGCCTTCATTGCTGCAATCTTTTTAACAGCAGTAATTGTCACTGTCGTTGGACCGATTGGGTTTGTTGGCTTAGTTGCACCACACTTAATGCGCCTTATTGGTTACCGGCAACACTTTACTCTTCTTCTTTCCTCATTCTTATGGGGAGCAGTATTATTACTTGGGGCAGATGTCGTCGGTAGATTAATAGATCCAACTGGTGCAGAACTTCCTGTTGGATCAGTCACAGCAATGATTGGGTCACCTTGGCTTATTTATTTAGTGTATCGTATGATGAAGTCGAAACAATATATGAATGATAACGGTGCGAATGCAGCTGGAGCTAGTTCCCGCTATTACTCTTATAAAAAGGTAATCATCATATCTATCACGCTTTGTATTGTGACGATTGCTCTTGGTGTTACAATCGGTAGTAATGCTTATATCGAAAGCATTACAAATGTTATAACAGGGCAATTAACGCAATTTGATAAAAATATGATGATGAACCTTCGTTTACCAAGAATGCTCGTTGCCGCTATTGCTGGCGCATGCCTTGCAATAAGTGGGCTTGTCTTCCAAGGAATATTACGAAACCCACTTGCCGACCCTTCGATTATTGGTATTTCGTCTGGAGCAGGTGTCGGTGCTTTAACTATTATGTATGTTTTCCCTGCACTTCCAGGTTTCTTCCTACCAATTGGTGCATTTATCGGCGGACTACTTGCAGTTGGAATTGTCCTCTTCTTCTCATGGAAAGCAGGATTTAGTCCAACAGCTCTTGCTTTAATAGGGATTGGTATTTCGGCTCTCGGCTCAGCAATTATTCAAATCTTTATCGTTAGAGCGAACTTGAATGTTGCTGCTGCTTTAACATGGCTATCAGGCAGTACGTATGCAAGAGGATGGAATCACTTAGAAAATATCATTCTATATCCATCACTTATTCTTATACCAATTATCTTTTTCTTAATGAAACAACTTGATGTCCTTGTACTTGGAGACGATTTAGCAACTGGACTCGGACAGCCTGTAAATAAAACGCGTCTTGCTCTAATTGTACTAGCGACACTTCTTGCATCTATAAATATCGCGGCTGTCGGTACAATCGCCTTTTTAGGCCTTGTCGCTCCTCACTTAGCAAGAATTGTTGTTGGTATGAATCATCAAAGATTATTCGTTTGTTCCGCTCTGTTTGGAGCAATCCTTCTTTCTGTTGCTGACTTACTTGGACGTACAATCGCATATCCGAAAGAAATTCCCTCTGGCCTTGTCGTTGCTGTACTTGGGGCACCTTATTTCTTATGGTTGATGAGGAAGAGTGGGAAGAAAGTTAATTAAAAGACGGCTTCATATATATGAAGCTGTCTTTTCCTATTATGGCATAAAATTAATATAAGCTTTGTACAGAATATATATAACAAGTGCATACATGATTATATTGAATACACTTCGTTTTAAAGTTAACTTTCTCTTTAATTTCTTATCCTGTAATTTTAGTTCTATTCCATTTGCTACTTTCAGTCTACCTACCATTTTAAATAACTCTCTGTAATCATCAGCATTTCCCAATAATACGTACTCCTTATCATTTTTATACTTTATATGTAGAAATTCACTCCCACCTTTACGGTCTAATATTGTTCTCATAGAAGCTATTTCATTTAATACACATACTTTTATATCAACTTCATTATAATAACGATCCACAAAAAATACATACAACCGTTTATTTGTAACGATTAGCACATTATTAATACCGAAGTTCATCGCAAGAACGCCTACCCCTAATGTCATGGCTGTGCCTGTCTGCCAATTTTTCACACGAGGATTTTCGACAAGCATACTATATAAAATCTCTTCGCTTCCCTGTAACTCTTCTTGTACAACCTCATAACAACGTTTCATTAAAATTGTTTTTGTTACAACTTCTTTTGTACGATTTATTTTCTTTTTATCTATTTTCTCATCATTTCTATAATCATCTACAAAATTATCGCTATACTGCAAGTTATTTAATTCCTGAAGTAACTTTTCTTTATTCATTTCTTTCTCCCCCCCAACAGCTTCTTCAATTTCTTTCTCCCTCTTGAAAGCCTGCTATATACAGTATCTCGTGTCATACCGAATTCAAGCGCTATTTCTTGTACGCTATATTCATCTAAATACCTTTTTATAAAAATTTTCTTATCTTCTTCATTCAATTCTTTAATTAAAACGTAAAAATTATAATCTCGCTCTTCTTTTGTTAAATTGACATTTTTTCTATCTTCATATATTTCTTGCTGAAGCTCTTGTAATTGATAAGCCTTATTACTTTTTCGTTTATAATCAATAGCTTTAAACTTAGCGACAGATATAAGCCAGTTTCTAAACTTCCCACGATTTTCATCATAACTACTAATGTTGTACCAAACGATTAATAAAATATCGTCAACACATTCGTCCACTAATACCTTGCTCTGTGCCGTATCTAAAACACTATGAACCACCTTATAAATTAAATCCCCATATCGATCCATTGCTGTATGTAATGCTAACATGTCTTGTTTTCGAAGACCTTCTACTATTTCTATATCCTTCACCCTTATCACCACTCTTTATCCCCTTCTTTATTCATTATATATACGAATGAACACATTCGTTTCCTGACACTTTTACAAATATTTTCTAATTGTTTTCATATTGTAGCAAATACTTAATTAATTATTTCTTGTGGAACAGGGATTATATTATCTCTCACGAATTTAATCTATGAACAAAAATAGGAGGGATAACAATGTACCAAACAATTGAAGGCTTCTTTCAATCATGGACTTACGAAGCAGAGTCTACTCAGAAAATGCTTAATTCATTAACCGATGCATCTTTATCACAAGAAATTGCGCCTGGGCATTGGACATTAGGAAGAGTTGCTTGGCATATCGTAACGGCAATTCCTGTTATACTATCTGGCACAGGCCTAAAGTTTGAAGGAGAAACGAAAGATTATCCTGTTCCAACTTCTGCAAAAAAAATTGCAGATGAATACCATAAAGTGAATGCAGCTTTCGTTGAAGCACTTCAAAACGAATGGAATGATAAAGATTTAGCAACTATTAATGATTTCTTTGGTCGTCCTATGCCGAATTCTATATTTTTAATGACACTTATTAATCATCAAAATCACCACCGCGGACAAATGACGGTTTTAATGAGGCAAGCTGGCTTAACAGTTCCTGGCGTATATGGTCCTGCAAAAGAAGAATGGGCTGCCGCTGGAATGGAAGTTCCTAAAATGTAAAAACAAAAAAAGACAAGGTGTTTACACATCTTGTCTTTTTCTGTAACTTGTTTCATGTGAAACTATTTTTTCTAAATGGTTGTTTTATGGAAAAGATAGATTAAAATGAATACATATTACGAAGAGGAGTAACCAAATTGAATACAAAAAATAAAAAAATAGCTATGGGAACTATTTTACTAACTTCTATTATTGGAGTGATTAGTGTATCTCTTTATTTCACCTATTATGGCACCCCTTGGGGAAAACAAGCAGCAATTACGGAATCAAAAGAATATATTACAAAATATTTTAATCTAGATGCAGAAGTCAAAAATACTTCTTACGATGCTAAAATGAATAGCTATGCAATCTCCTTTGAAACAAGTACCGACGGAGAGTTTACTATCGAATATAAAAGTCCTAATAACTTTAACATTTCTCCAGGAGTGCAAGAGTATTTAAGCACACACTCTAAATTTACAGAGTAGTAACGAAGCATACATATACAAAAAAGAGTTGGTGTAACGCCAACTCTTTTTTCTTATTCTTGTCATACAGTTATATCTTCCTTCTCTATATTTTTAATTCCGTAATATGCAATCACAACTCCAATTGCTGCGAGTGCTAGTTGAAGGGGAAGAAAAGTTGCTATAGGAAACATTGGGTTGCCATTCATTGCAATTGATACAACGATAAGAGATGAAACAATTGTAGTTGGCACTGAACGTTTACGCATTCCAAAATATAATGGGATTAAACTCATTCCCGCAGTTGCAACGGCTAAAGGAACCAGTTTTATTCCTTCTTGCATCAATTGATCTACTGTAAATGAATTAGGAAGAATTGAAAAATAACTATCTATACCAAAGAAAACTCCTACTACTAAAATGTTAGATACAATAACTGTTATAAATGTTACTATTGCTGCAATAGCCAACTTACTAATCATCAATTTCTTCCGATTAATAGGATAAGAAAACATAAGTAGTATTGTTTTATTTTTATATTCACCAATTATTAGCCTTGCGATTAATACACTACCAAAAACAATAAACGTTGCTCTTACTATTGTGCTAGCCATTAACAATATCGTCTCTGGATTCCTTATTTCTGCATCACCTTCTACTTGAGCGATGATGCTCACAAAGATCATTAATGCCAGTATAACAATATTTGCAATAATTGCTCTCTTCACGTACCAACCAAGCTTAAACTTTTTCAATTCTAGCTTCATTAAATGTAGCATGATAGTGTCCTCCTTCCTCCTAAGATTTAATCAATATAAATGACTCCTGTTTCATTTAAAATCTTCGCTTCATTTTTTGCCTCACCAATAGTTCCTTCTTTTATTTTTTCTGTATTTTTATCTTTCTTAAGTCCTTTTAAATCCACTATTACGTCAGCTGAATTACTTTTAGCCATAAGCTTCAATGATGCCGGGACACCTTTATACCGTACGCCAATATCCCCTGATTTTGTTTCTACAAATAATGATTTTCCTTCTGTCATATCTTTCAGTAATACTTCCCCAGATGTTGAAGTGATGTTCATATTTTCATTTTTTACATTTTTCACATAATTATCACCAGTAGTGGAAGTTATATTTACATCTTGTAATGAACTATCTTTTAACATTAAATCTCCACTTTCGGATGTGAATTCACCCTTCTCTGCCGATAATCCTGTAATCATTTCATCTCCAGATTTTCCTTTCGTCACGATACTTTTTACTACTATATCTCTTATTTTCACATCACCTGATTTATTATTTACTACAATTTTATCTATTTCTTTCTTCGGAATAGCTATACATATACTATTTTTCTTCCTAAACGTAAGACCATTAAAAAATTTGTTCGCCTCTTGTTTTTGCTTAACCATAATTTTATTTTCGTCAGTTGCTATTTTGACGGGATCTATCTCTTTATCTACTTGTTCACCTTGAGCGGAAATTACTATTTTATTAGCGTCTGCACTTTTGAATTCAATATCCCAGTTTTCATTGTCTACTTCTATTTCTTTTATATTATTGATTTCAAAAGACTTTTCTTTCTTAAAATCTTTCCCCTGAAATACCTTAATACCAAAAACTACACTAGCAATTGTAATGAATAATATTGCAATTACTATTATTTTTTTCACCATTCATACCCCAGTTCGTTTTTTGTTTTAGGCTTGCTTCACGCCACATCGATCTTGTCGATTTTACGAAACGATAGATAACTAATGAAAATTCCTAATAAACAGAGCACTATTGGGATCGCTATAAAATCAAACATACTTACTTGACCGTTTCCAGAACCAAAGTTACCACTAATCAGCATACCAATTATTACTGCCGAAGTAATCGTTGTCGGTGTCGATTTCTTTCTCATTCCAAAAAACAAAGGAATTAAACTTATCCCAGATATCATAAATGCACTTATAATAGTACCTGGAACGATAGCTATTATTTCACCTATCGTAGCAGGTGTTTCAATCAGTCCCATCATTGGACTCACAAAATATACGAGCAAACTAATAATGAAAGTCGCGATAATCGTGCTCACAAAACAAAAACAAAAAACAATTGTTAATTTCGCACTCATTAGCATTTTCCTTTGTAGCGGATACATAAATGATAGTTGTATCGTTTTGTTCTTATACTCATCAATTACTAAACGTGATAAAATGACCGAACTAAAAATAATGAATGTTATCCTAATAAAAATATTTGTTAAAGCCATGTTCTGTGTGAAGTCAGAGAAGAGCACGTCTCCCTCGGCTTTCATTCCCAATGCCATAAGGCTTACTACAGCGAAAATTGCTATGATACAAATTGCTACACTTTTAAAGTAACTAGATAATTGATGTTTCTTCCATTCGAGCTTCATTAATTTAAACATATAAACCACGCCTCCATTCTTTATATACCTGTCTCTACACTGCTAACATTCTAATTCCAGCAGTAACTACGCTTAACATTCCTATCATTAGTAGAACTAACAACCATTTCCGCTCTGGTTTCCTATAATATAAAATCCCACTTATGAACATTACGACCAATCCACTTACTAGATTCACTAACAATCCATTAAGCATGAATGCCCTCTCCATCCATTACATTTAAGAAATATTCCTCTAAGGAACTATGTTTCTTATTAATACTTTCAATTTCCACATCGTTCATAATAAGTGCTTTTGAAATGGCTTGCTGCGTCACCTTCAATTCATACACACGAACCATATTTCCACTCATTATTTTGTAATTTTTTATACCAAGTTTATCTTCTAAAATATAAGCTGCACGCTTCACATCAGGAACAGTAATTTCAATATACTCTGTTTGTTTTCCGTTAATACTCTTCATTGAAACTTCTTTTATTAGTTTTCCATTTTGAATTACACCAATTGTATCCGCCATTAGTTCCATCTCACCTAAAATATGACTAGAAACTAATAATGTAATGCCATATTCTTTGCAGAGCATTTTAAATAAGTCTCGTAACTCTTTAATACCAATTGGATCTAAACCGTTAATTGGTTCATCTAAAATGAGCAATTCTGGCTTTGTCACGATTGCCCTTGCAATACCGAGTCGTTGTTTCATCCCTAATGAAAAATCTTTTATTTTTTTATTGTCTATGCCGTGTAGTTTCACTAAATGTAAAGCATGATCAATGCCGTTTTTATCGTAATAGCCCATATATTCACAATGTAATTCTAGGTTTTCCTTCGCCGTTAATTTATCATAAAAGATTGGATATTCGATAATTGTTCCCATTCTTTTTAATACTTCATAAGATGTGTCTGTTAACTTCTCACCGAAAATTTCAATATCGCCGCTCGTCGGTTTTATTAAATTTGCAATCATTTTCATAATTGTTGTTTTACCAGCACCATTCGGTCCTAAGAAACCGTATATCTCTCCTTTTTTCACATGCATGTTAACGCTAGAAATAACTTCTTTTCCTTTAAACACTTTCGTTAACTGGTTCGTTTTTAATATATATGTCATGTCATTTTCCCCTTTCGCGCTGCTCTATATTTCTATAATAGACAACGGAAATCTCTTTTTTCTTACTCGTTCCTTACAAATTCCTTACGCTGAAAAAAAAGCTTGTAGAATTTACTTCTCTACAAGCTAAAACTTCATCTTTGTTAATACAACTGTAAAAATCGTTTTTTCATATGGCTTACTAGAAAGATGAATCTTTCCATCCATCGCTTCCACAAGCCTTTTCGTAATCGTTAATCCCAGGCCGCTTCCTTGGTACAATTTATTTCTTGAGTCTTCAAGTGTATACATACGCTCAAACACTTTATCAATATGAGATTCATCAATTCCTTTTCCTTTATCCCATACGTCTATATACACACTCGTTTCATCATCTCTTAACGTCATACCGAGTGTTTTTCCAGCCTCTCCATATGTAATTGCATTTGATATTAAATTATTTAACACTCTGCCTAATACTTCTGTATTTCCAAGTGCATATATATTTCTTTCAGGTATATCAATATGAACATGAAATCCTTTCGTCGTCACTAAATCATAAAAAGATAAAATCTTCTCACGGCAAACTTCATTCATATTTACTTTTGTTATCTCTATTGCCTTGTCACCAGATTCTAATTTTGCTAAATCAAAGAACTTATGAATTAGTTCCATCACTTCCAGCGTTTTTATATGAACCTTTTCAAGTAATATTTTCTGTTCTTCTTCATTTATCGTTTTATCCTCATTTAACATTTCTGTATATCCAAGAATAACTGTTAGTGGTGTTTTCAAGTCATGCGAAATATTTGAAAGCATTTTTCTCATCGAAATTTCTACTTTTGCATGATCTGCATTCGTTTTCTGTTTTGCATCTAATAATTGATTAATTGCCACTAATAATTTTTGCAATTCTAGATCATCTGTCATAACGAGTAACGTCTCGCCTGTTTTTTCATTTACAATACTTTCTAATTTTTCATATGTGTATCTTAAGTTTTTGCTACTATTTTTTCTCATCTTATATTGTATGTAAATGATACATAACAATATAAAAATAATGCCCATTAACAGATTGGTCATATTACATCACTTCCAACTTATAGCCGATGCCCCATAACGTTTTAATATATTCTGGATTAGATGGATCACTTTCAATTTTCTCACGCAATCTTCTCATATGAACATTAATAACGTTATCATCACCGTAATACTCTTCATTCCAAACTAACGTATAGATTTGTGCTTTTGTAAATACACGATTTTGATTCTTTACGAACAGTTTTAAAATCTCAAATTCTTTTAAAGTAAGTTTGAGAGGGTTCCCGTTTTTTTCTACAGTAAAATTAATTGGATCGATTGTTAAATCACCAATCTGAATCATCTTTTCTGTTGTTTCCGTAGTCGAATATTTTGTAGACCTCCGAATACCCGCTTTTACACGTGCAGCTAATTCAATCATAGAAAATGGCTTACAAATGTAATCATCTGCCCCAAGTCCTAATCCAACAGCTTTATCAACATCTGTATCTTTTGCTGACATCATTAAAATTGGAACGGCACTTTTTTCTCGAATGATTCGTACAACCTCTAAGCCATCTAGCTTTGGCATCATAATGTCGAGGATAATCAAATCAAATGAACCTTTTAAATATGTATTTACTCCCTCTTCTCCATCAGACGCGATTGTAACTTGAAAGCCCTCTTTTATTAAATACTTTTCCACCATCTCTTGAATTGAGATATCATCTTCAACTAATAAAATATGATGTGACATATTTCTATCCCCTTTTTACAAACGTTAACAATTCAATTGTATCGTAACTACTACAGACTGGAAACAATTATATGAATTTTCAAACCAACTTCCCTTCCTTCCTTAACAATGATATGATGAAATTCACTACGATTGTTCATAATTAACTTTATATAAAGGAGACTTATCATGTCAGAGAATAAAAAAGTAAGCTTAGCTGATTTAATGCGCGAACAACTTGCTAAGAAAAAGCAAGGAAATGGAAATGGCCAAAATGCAAAAAGTCAAAGCCAAGAAACGAAAAAATTACAAAACCAACAAACGAAAAAAACAAACAACCAACGTAGACGTACAGGTGTATAAATGAACGGACAAAAACGTTCTAATATCGCACCCGGTCTTGAAGTTGATATTGTATTAAAACAAGATCAACGAACAGGCAAATTAACACGTGGAATTGTAAAAGATATTTTAACAAACTCCCCTTCCCATCCGCATGGCATTAAAGTGCGATTGCAGGACGGGCAAGTCGGTAGAGTACAAAATATCGTTCAATAAGAAAAGGAGCTCAAGTAAACCCGAGCTCCTTTTTCTTTATTAGCCTTTAATTTTTTCGATGAAAACTACTTTTAAGTAGTCTCCCTCTTTAAATTGATCAATTGTACGAAAATCTTCTGGTAAAGAATGTTCTTCTAATATTTTGTATTTACCGTTCATTTCTTTAAATGCAGTATCGATAAAGCCTTTAAACTTTTTCATATCAAATGCGCTACAATTTGTAGAAGCAACGATAATACCGTTATTTTCTGTAATCGCGATCGTTTCTTTTAATAAGTTTTTATAATCTTTCGCTGCGCTAAATGTATACTTTTTAGAACGTGCAAAGCTTGGAGGATCTAATACAACCATATCGAACTTCATTTTTTTCTTCGCAGCATATTTAAAGTAAAGGAATACATCTTCTACAATAATATCTTGTGCTTCGTAATCAATTTCGTTGACACTAAATTGTTCAATCGTTTTACTTAAACTACGATTTGCAAGGTCCACACTCGTTGTTTTAGTCGCTCCACCAAGTGCTGCAAATACAGAGAAAGCACCTGTATAAGAGAACATATTTAACACAGTTCTTCCTTGTGCATATGTATCACGAATTTGTTTTCGAACGTTACGCTGATCTAAAAATACACCAACCATTGCTCCGTCATTTAAATAAACCGCAAAGTTCACACCATTCTCTTTTACGATAAGTGGGAACTCACCGCGCTCTCCTGCTACGAAATCATTGCCTTCAATGTATTTCCCTTTCGTATCAAAACGCTTTTTCTCATAAATACCTTTAAAGTTTGCTACTTTTTGAAGTGCCGCTATGATTTCATCTCTAAAAGTATAAATCCCTTCACTATACCAGCTCACTACGTAATAACCGTCATAATAATCGATGATTAAGCCGCCAAGACCATCACCTTCACCATTTAGGACACGGAATGCTGTCGTATCATTTGATTTGTAAAACTGTTTTCGTTTATGTAAGGCAGATTTGATTTTACTTTCAAAGAAAGATTGATTAATTTGTTCACTCTCTTTTCTCGTTAAAATCCAGCCGTATCCTTTATTTTGTTTTCCATAATAGCCTTTTCCGATAAATTGGTTCTTCTCATCTACTACTTTGATGATTGTCCCTTCTTCACGAATATCGTTTAAATTTTGAATTGCATCTTTTAAAATAAGCGGATATCCACTTTTAATTTCTTTTATAAATTTCGGTTTTATTTTTATAGTTACTTCAGATCGCATGTAATGTCTTCCTTTCCATTTGAATGCTTTCTATTAGTAGGAAGCATGTAAAAAACGAGGCCGAAAAACAGCCTCGTTTCACTATACCATATTATCGCTTTGCTAGTACAACCCGCTCAGCCTTACACCTAATCGCAATATATTTACTAACTTATGAAATAAACATCATACTTTCAAAAAAAATTTATATATTTCATTATTGCCATTGACAATGATAATGATTTTCATTATCATTTAATGTATATGAGTTCTTGAAAATATAGCTAGATTTATAGGAGGAATACACATGATTATTGTTACAAATACAGCTAAAATTACAAAGGGAAATGGACATAAATTAATTGAGCGTTTTAATAAAGTAGGTAAAGTTGAAACGATGCCAGGATTTTTAGGATTAGAAGTTCTTTTAACGCAAAATACAGTTGATTATGATGAAGTAACAATTAGCACTCGCTGGAATGCAAAAGAAGATTTCCAAGGTTGGACAAAGAGCTCAGCATTTAAAGATGCTCACTCACATCAAGGCGGAATGCCAGAATATATTCTTGATAATAAAATTGCTTACTATGATGTAAAAGTTGTACGTATGCCAATGGCTGCAGCACAGTAAAAACAGTTATTTTTTAAGTATAGAATATGAGGAGCGCTATCACTTCTCATATTCTATACTTTTTCTTTAATTTCTTTTCACTAATTTTGCATGTACAACTAGCCTTCCAGCCTCTGGATCAAGCGCATAGTCACATGTAGAAAGTGTTACAATTTCATCATTAGCCGTCAATTCCGTATCCGTTTTGTACAGTGATTTTTCTTGAATTTCCTTTAAGAACGATGTATATGCTGCATCATTTTCAAAATCCGTTTCAATGTAATAAAAGTCCGTTGTTGTCGTATATACTGAAAAAACTTCAACATCGTATCCTTCAAATAATGTATCGTAATATAATTTACGATGGGACATGAAGAATTCTTCATCCAACATTTTTTTAAAACTACCAAACATAGAACCGTCTTTCATACGATGGCCATATAAAATCGTATTTCGATTTTGAGATTTCACATCATTACGATGGTCCATAAAAATGCTTCCTGCTCTCATATCTTCACCTTTGTAATTACGAAATAAATAGTAATCATTATCCTTCGCTTGAACGATTGGATAATTAATTTGTGTATCATCCATCGTAATCCATCCAACTATCTCCGGATTAATTTTTTGGAGAGCTTGAAACTGCTTACGTACTTCCCCATCCTCTGATTTTTCTTCCATTGGACTTCTCTTATAAATATGTTGCGCTTCAGCCATTACTTTACGATTTTCATAATAATCCATGAAAATCCCACCCAATTCATACATTGAATAGAAAAAGATTCCTAAAAACACAATGGTAAGTATGCGTTGAAAAAATGAATTCTTTTTCCGTTCTTTCTTACTATTCAAATTATCACCTCAAAACGGATTATGCTCAGCCTTTAGATTCCCATTGGTACCATGTATAGTCCTGTATCTTCATCCTGCTTTACAACGACATCTACACCATATATTGCTTTAACCATTTCTTCTGTTATTACATCATTAGGATTACCTTTCGTAACAATCTCTCCATCTTTCATAACGATAATATGATCACTGTAACGAATGGCTTGATTAATATCATGTAATACCATTACAATCGTTAGTCCATACACTTCATTTAACTCTTTCACTAACTCTAATATTTCTATCTGATAATAAATATCTAAATATGTTGTCGGCTCATCTAAGAAAAGCATTGGTGTATTTTGAGCTAATGTCATTGCAATCCAAACTCGCTGTCTCTCTCCGCCTGATAAAGCATAAATTGGCTTATCACGCTTACTTTGTAAATTCGTACATACTAGTGCACGCTCAATTGCTTCTCTATCTTCATCTGTTTGCGGAGAGAAAATATTTTTATATGGCATACGCCCAAAGCTTATTAGATTTTCCACTGTAATATCTGCTGGAGCCTCATTTTGTTGATGGACAACAGCTAACTTTCTAGCAAACTCTTTCGGTTTATATTCACTAATCGCTTTCCCATCAAGTATTACTTCTCCACTGCTAGGAGCGTGATTTCTAGACATAACACTAAGTAATGTTGATTTCCCACATCCATTTGGGCCAATAATTGTTGTAATTTTCCCAATTTCTATTTCACTACTAACAGACTTTAAACGATTTGTTACGTTATCGTATGAAAAGGTTACATTTTTAATTTCCATGAACTTTATCACTCTTTCTAAGCAAGAATATTAAGAATGGACCACCAATAACTGCCATAATTGTTGCTGCTGGAATTTCATTAGGTGGCACAATTAACCTTCCAATTGTATCTGCCGTCAAAATTAATAACGCCCCTGCAAGAGCAGAAAATGGAATTAATACTTTATGGTCTGAACCGACTAATTGTCTTGAAATATGCGGAACGAGTAATCCTACAAAAGCAATAACACCTGCAATCGCTGTTGATACTGCCGCTAAGAGTACTGCAATGGCAGAAATAATAAGACGAACTCTCGTCACGTGCAAGCCTAAGTTTTTCGCAGTCTTATCTTGTAGCGATAATAAGTTACACCAAGCTCCTACGAACAGAGCAAGAATAAGACCAATCGTTCCATAAGTCACCATTATTTCTACATCGCCCCACGTCTTCATTGTTATGTTAGAAGTCGTCGTTTGCTTAATACTCTTAATAAAATATCCACAAATCGTAACGAATGATTCATTTAATCCAGTAAACATTGCATTAATAGCAATACCAATTAAAATAATGCGGAGTGGACTTAATCCAGACTTCCATGAAAAAGAGTAAACGAGATAACACGCAAGCGCACCGCCTAAAAATGCGAATACTGGTGTCCAGAAAAAGAATTGTGGAAACAACGTAATAATAACGAGTGTCATAAAACTTGCTCCAGAAGATATCCCGATTACACCAGCATCAGCAAGTGGATTTTTCATAACAGCTTGAAAAAGCACACCTGAAACAGCCAGAGCTGCTCCAGTAAATAGTGCAATAATAATACGTGGGAAACGTAAATCTTTAATCACTTCAACATCTTCATTTCCCCCTGTAAATATCCCTTGTACAAGCTCAACAATACCTACTTCTAAACTCCCTTTCATCGCTGACAATGATGTCATAACAATAAGCAATGCAGTAACAATGAGGAAACTCCAAGTTTTTTTATTCATTCCACTCTTCCTTTATATTAAAATGCATCACGGATACATCATTTTTTTCAATTCATCTAACGCTTCAATTGCTGCTAAATTGCCTGTCGTTCCAAATAAACGCTCTTCTAAATCGTAAACACGGTTATTTTTAACTGCAGCGAAGTGCTTCCAAATGTCATTCGTTTTAAATTCTTTATCGAACATTTTTACAACTTCATCAGGCATACCATGAGCTGCTCGTAAAATAATATCTGGATCAGCTTTCTTTAAGTACTCTGTATTAGAAGCTAAATACTCTACTCGTTCACCTTGTACAATGTTTTTACCACCTAGTTGTTTCACTAAATCTCCAATATAAGAATGCTCTGTTGCTACTAAATAACTTCCTGGCACACCTAACAAAATAAGTACTGTCGGTTCTTTCTTTCCTTTTACTTCTTTTTGAATGCTAGCAACCTTTTTATCTAACTTAGTTACAACTTCTTCAGCCTGCTTTTCACGTCCATATTTCTTACCTAAATCGCTAATAGAATTTTGCATATTTTTCAAGCTTGTTAAATCTAAAAAGTTTGCTTTCATACCCACACCATCAAAAACTGGCTTTAATTCATATTCAAGTGTTGTCACAGATAATACTTCTGACGGCTTTAATGATTTTACCTTTTCCATATCTGGACTCATTGGATTCCCAACTTCAGGTAAACCTTTATATCGCTTTGGTAAAGTTTTAGAACTTGTTGGAACGCCGACTAAATCTACTTCTAACGCATCCATAATTTCAGTAACAGCCACTGTTGTTGCAACAATGCGCTCTTTACTCTCACTCTTTACCTGCTTTGCTGTTTCTTTTTTGGGTGATGAGCACCCGGCTATACTCATTAACAAAATGATAGCCATTAGTACACTTGCAATTTTCTTCACTCTCAATCACCACTCCTTTCCATACAATATGAAACAAGTCTTGATGCACGCGAACATGCATCAAGACTCCAAAAATTACAATCTACCCGCTCTATATTTACGAACTAGTAAAGCAAGTGAACCTAGCAGTAACACCATGTATAAACCAAGTTGTGCTGTATCTGCAGTTTTTGAGTTTTTCTCTTTTTTTGCATCATTATCTGTAGCGTTGTTTTTCTTCTTATCATCTGCATTTCGATTAAAATCAGGATTACCTACTGTTTTTACATTATCTACTTTCGGTGTAGTCACTGGATTTTTTGGTTCATTTTTTGGATCCTCTTTAATAGTTCCTAACGCACCGATATTATTTGTATCAAATTGAATTTGTACATCGTAGAAATGATGGTAGTTCATCTCATCGATGTCTACCTTTACTTTTGCATTTAATTTTTTAGACAAATCGTTTACTTCTACTTCTACTACTCTTGTATTTTGTTCTTTATTTTCACTTAACGCTTTTGTATTAACGAAAGCACCATTCTTCTCAAATTCAAATTTCGTAATCCATGTACTATTTGTTAATGTAAACGATACATATTTCTTACCATCTTTTACTTTTAATACACCTGGACTTTTTGTGTATGTGTTCATCATTGAGATTTCATCTGTTTGATTTTTTAACACTTTAAAGCCAATGCTGTATTCACCATCTTTAAGAGCTTTTGGATCAATTGTTGTGTTATTATCTTGGTTGTTGTTTCCGCCTTGGTTATTGTTTCCACCTTGGTTGTCGTTTCCGCCTTGCTTGTCGTTTCCACCTTGGTTATTGTTTCCGCCTTGGTTGTCGTTTCCGCCTTGGTTGTCGTTTCCGCCTTGGTTGTCGTTTCCGCCTTGGTTGTCGTTTCCACCTTGGTTGTCGTTTCCACCTTGGTTATTTAACGGCTTAATGCTACCTTTATCAAATGCAAATTGAATATCGTAAAAATGGTGATAATTCATTGAATCGATATCTACTTTTACTTTTGCATTTAACTTTTTCGATAAATCCGGTACTTCTACTTCCACTACGCGTGTATCAGCTTTTTTATCTTCACTTATTACATTTGCATCAACAAACGCACCATTTTTCTCAAATTCAAACTTTGTAATCCAAGCACTATTCGTTAACGTAAAGGACACATACTTCTTACCATCTTTTACTTTTAACACACCTGGACTTTTTGTATATGTGTTCATCATTGAAATTTCTTCTGTTTGATCTTTTAATGTTTTAAAATTGATGCTGTATTCACCATCTTTAATTGTTTCAGCATCTGGATTTTTATTATCATCTGGTTTTTCTATTTCTGGTTTTTCTACTTCCGGTTTTTCTACTTCCGGTTTTTCTACTTCTGGTTTTTCTACTTCTGGTTTTTCTACTTCTGGTTTTTCTACTTCTGGTTTTTCTACTTCTGGTTTTTCTACTTCCGGTTTTTCTACTTCTGGTTTTTTCTCTTCATTTTTAATTTTTTCAAGTTTATCTTGTTCAAATAAAAGTTGTACATCATGCGTTTGCTTATAATTTCTTGATGCCATTTCGATAAATACTTTTGTATTTAGTTTTTTAGATAAATCGTTTACTTCAAACTCTACTACCCTTGTATCTTTTTCCTTATCCTCACTCACTACTTTTGCATCAACAAATGCACCATCTTTTTCCGTTTGGAAATTTTTAATTAATGAGCTACTTTTTAGTGTTATAACGACTTTTTTCTTACCATTTTCTACTTTTAATACTCCTGGATTTACCATGTAACTATTCATCTTGGATTCTTCATCTGTTTGATCTTTGAACACTTTAAATGGAATGCTGTACTCACCATCTGTAATTGTGTTAGAATTTGGTTGTTGATCTGGGTCAGGCTTTTGGTCGGGCTTCTGACTCGGATCAGGTTTTTCATTTGGATCTGGCTTATTAGCTGGGTCCTCTTTTTCATTTGGCTTTTCTACATGAACGGGTTTAATGCTATTTTGATCAAAGACAATGCGCACATCATAGTCATGATGATAATTTAAAAAATCAATATCTACTTTTACTTTTGCATTTAATACCTTCTCTACATCTTCCACATCAAATTCTACTACTCTTGTATCTTTTTCTTTATCTTCACTAATTACATTTGTCTCAACAAGTTGGCCTGCTTTTTCTGTTTCAAACTTCGTAATCCATGAACTATTCGTTAATGTAAAGGATACTTTTTTTTTCCCATCCTTCACTTTTAAAGTTCCCGGGCTTACTGAATATTGATTCATCATCGATTCTTCATCTGATGTATCTTTTAAAACTTTGAAGCCAATTGAATATTCACCGTCAACTAACTTGGTAGCTGCTTGAACTGCAAGTGGTTGTAATGTTGATACGAATGTAAATATCATTAGACACATTGCAACAACAATCTTAAGATACTTGTTCAATGAAATAACGCTCCTTTATAAAAAATTAATTATTTAACACTGTTCCCATCAAATACAAAGCGAATATCATATGAAGCATTGTAATTAATAATTGGGATATTAATTTTCACCTTGCCGTTTAGTTTTTTTGACAAGTCAGCAACTTCAAATTCTACAACTCTAGTATTATCTGTTTTGTTTTCACTTAACACGGTTGTTTCTATAAATTGACCATCTTTTTCTACTTGGAAACTTTTAATAGAAGAACTATCTTTCACTTTAAATGAAATATATTGTTTTCCATTTTTAACTGTTAATGTTGCTGGGCTTTCAAAATAACTATTCATTCTAGATGATTCATCTTTATCGCCTTTCCATACAGTGAAAGCAATATTATATTTCCCATCAGCTAGTTTTGTAGCAGCCTTTGCATCTTGTGAACCTAGTGTTGCGATAAACGTAAATAAAACAGCAAATACGGCAATAATCATTTTAAATTGTTTAAACATATATTCATCACCCTTCGAAATATTTATTTGTTTAGCTTCACTTTACGAATTAAGAAAACACCTGAAACAAGAAGTAACGCTGCAAATAATCCGATACGTGCTTCGTCTCCTGTTTTTGGATTATCTGTTTTTTCAGCTTTTCCACTCTCATTTGTTTCTTTATTCACTTCTTTATTCTCTACTTTCGTTTTTTCTTCTTTTACTTGTGTATCTGTTTTCGCTTGGTCATTATTTTTTGTTGCAGCAACTACACCGTTATCGCCACCTACAGCTTTTACATTTGCATCAAACGCAAAACGAATTGTATAGTGGTGGTCATAGTTTGCACTTGGTACAACAACATGAATTTTTACTCCCAACGGCTTTGATAGATCATCAACTTTAAATTCAACCGTTCTTTTATCAGCCGCTTCGTCCTTACTCACTACTTTTGCATCAACAAAATTCCCATTCTCCGGTGCTTTAAATTCTGTAATCCAAGCACTATGCTTCATTGGAACTTGAACTTTCATCTCACCATTTTTTACAATTAACTTAGCTGGCTTTTCAAAATAATCATTTGCCATTGAAGCTGACTCGTTTTCCGCTTTTTGTATTACGTAGTTAATATCATACGTACCGTCAGCTAATTTTGCTGAAGCTTGTCCGAACGGCACTACAAGAAAAGCTAGCATACATACAAATGTCATAATAAAAGCGGGTAATACAGAAAACTTTTTCATTTTTCTTTTTTCCTCCTTATTTATCTTGCATTTCACTTTTTGAAAATGATAATTATTCTCAATTTATAAGAAAAAAAATAATCTTTTCCACCTATATTTAATTAGCATTCTTTTATGTAATATAAGTATTATTGATTATCATTCTCATTGAATGTTAAAAATAATATCTCACCCTATTCCTTATACGAAGGCATAGAAACTGAGAAAAAATTATAAAACTTATTCATTGATTATCATTCTCAATATAAATCAAAAAAAATAAACTATCCCTTCTCCTCCTCTTTCACCTCTTCCCATAACAACACTATAGTTATAGAAACCCCTTTCCTTCACTTCCCTTCCAATATTTCCACAACTAAGTCAATCTTAGCCTACTCATAAATTTTTTGTCAACTATATTACGTATAAAATTTTTAATATCTGAATTTCTCTATATGTGGCTTTTTCTACAAAAAAAAAGAGACTTTCTATTATAGAAAGCCTCTTTTCTCTATTTTTCTACAGCAATTTCCTGCTTTTGAAACTTAGAAACTATATAACCAAATCCTATACCGATTATGCCTGGAACTAACCAACCAATTCCTACACTATATAATGGAATTTTATCTAAAATAGGTGCTAATGCTGCAATTTGAAGGTTTGCATTGTGTAATCCATCAAAGAAACTAATTGCGAACGCTCCTACAATACCACCCACATACGTCGCTAATGGAAGACGAACGTAGTTTTCAACAAGTGATAATACGATAAGAACGATTCCAATTGGATAAATGGCGATTAAGATTGGTAATGCTAATGCGTTTAACTGCGTTAAACCAAGATTGGCTACCATAAATGCTAGTACACAGAAAATGAAAACGACTTTTTGATATGAAAGCTTTGGTAATAAGGAAGAGAAATATTCTCCACAAGCTGCAACAATACCTACAGAAGTTGTTAAACATGCTGCTGTAATTGCGATACCTAGTAATAATGTTCCGTAACTACCAAATAAATGATTTACAACGTTTGTTAAAATAATGCCCCCGTTTGCGCCCATTCCAAGCGATACACTAGAAGCTCCAAGATACGCAAGCGCTAAATACACAAGTAGTAAACCAAGTGCTGCAATAAATCCTGCAAAGATTGTTACTTTCGCAATGCTATTCTTATTTGTAACACCTTTTGCTTTTAAAGCATTAATGACAACATTTCCGAAAACAAGTGCTGCCAGTCCATCTAAAGTTAAATATCCGTCAATAAAACCTTTGAAAAGAGGAGCACTATACGCTTCTGTCGGTGAACCAAATTCTCCAATTGGTGTAATAAGTGCTTTACCTACAATAATTGCAATAACAGCTAATAAAATTGGAGTTAACACTTTACCGATGCGTCCCACTAATTTTGAAGGATTTAAAGCTAAATAGAAAGTTACCGCAAAGAAAATAAATGTAAAGATAACAAGTGGATAGGATTGGCTAGCTATCTCACTTGGTAAAAATGGTGCAACACTCATTTCATAAGCAACTGTCCCTGTACGCGGAACGCTTACGAATACGCCTAAGCATAAATAAATTGCAGTGATAAAAACAAGTGCGAAGATAGGATGCACACGTCCTGCTAGCTCATTAATATCTCCCTTTAGAGCTATAACGATTACCCCTAATAAAGGCAATCCAACACCTGTTACGATAAAACCAAATAACGCGATCCATACATCTGTTCCAGCACCTTGTCCTAACGCTGGTGGAAAAATCATATTACCTGCACCGAAAAATAGTGCAAATAACATTAAACTTATTGCAAACATCTCAGAAAATTTTAAAGATGATTTCATTTCTACTAACCTCCTAAATAATTAATTGACAAAATATTCTGAATTAAAATCCGTCAAATCTCCTCTTTCAAGCATACTTCCCCGTAAAAGAACGCAAAAAACACCCGTCCCTAACAAAGGGACGAGTGTTGAAATCGTGGTTCCACCCTTATTCTAATAAAATGAATTTATAACGAAATAAGCTCATTTTATAGCTCGTGTAAATTGATAACGGTTTTATCCGCCAAGAATTACAATGCATCATGCATGCAGTTCACTCTTGAAGTTTAGAGGTGGTAAGATTGTCTTTTCGTATTAGGAAGCTCACAGCCTAAGGCTTCCCTCTCTGAGAATCGTAGAAAACAACTCATGTCCTCATCATTACTTTTATAAAATATCTTGTCGAAACTTGTTGTTTTTTATTATATGGGCTATTTTTTAAAAAATCAATAGTTTTATTTTTTCTGACAAAAAAATATAGGGAGAAAATTTTTCCTCCCTATAACTGCCCTATTAAAATTTCTAACTCTTCAGCTGTAACGCTCCGCCACTTTCCCACTTCAAGCTCATGTAATTCTATATTCATAATGCGCACTCGCTTTAGCTTTGTTACAGTAAACCCGAAAGCACGGCTCATTCTACGAATTTGCCTGTTCATTCCTTGTGTTAAAACGATGCGAAATGTAGATTGGCCGACTCTCGTCACTTTGCATGGCTTCGTCATTCCATCTTTAATCTTTACACCGCTGGACATCTCATCAATAAACCAATCTGTAAAAGGTTTATCTACCGTCACAACGTATTCTTTCTCATGCTCGTGATCTCCGTGTAAAATTTGATTCGCAATCGCGCCATCATTCGTTAATAAAATAAGTCCTTCCGATGCTTTATCTAATCGTCCAACGGGAAAGATTCGCTCTGGGTAATTGATATAATTAATAATATTATCTTCAATATGATCGGCTGCTGTACAAGTAATTCCAACTGGTTTATGAAAGGCGATATACACCTTTTCTTTCTCTTCTTTTGCAATAACCTGCCCATCAATCGTTACAACATCATCATCGCTCACGAGAGCACCGTGCGTACAAATTTCGCCGTTAATAGCCACGCGTCCAGCTTTAATAAGACGATCTGTTTCGCGTCTTGAGCAGGATTTTGCTTCGCTTATGTATTGGTTGATTTTCATATTTTGTTCCTTTTCGTATATTAAAAGCGTCAATCTATGGCAATATCATTATGCCATGATTGACGCTCCTTCACTTCGCAAAAACAACTAAATAAATAACCCCAATCACCAAAAATATTCCACAACAAGCTAACAATGCTTTTGCAAGTTTGTCCATAAACATATAATGGTTTCCCCTTTGTTTCGTTGTTTGCTATTTTAATTCGACAACTGTTACGCCTAGGCCTCCCTCGCCCATGTCACCGTAACGGTAGTTTTTCACGCCGCGATGTTTTTTCAAGTAATCTTGTACACCTTGGCGAAGCGCTCCTGTTCCTTTACCGTGAATGATTGACACACGAGGATAGCTTGCAAGCTGTGCATCGTCTAAATATTTTTCAACGCGCATCATTGCATCTTCGTAACGCTCACCGCGAAGGTCAAGCTCTAACGACACGTGATAATCTCTACCCTTCACACTTGCGACTGCTTTTTTCTCTGTTTGCTTCGGTGTATTAATGTATTCCATATTGGATTCTTTCACTTTCATCTTCAGAATACCAATTTGTACGCTCCACTCTGTATCACTTACTTTTTCAAGTAATTGACCTTTTTGACCGAACGTTAATACTTTTACTTCATCGCCTGCACGTAATTGTTGTTTTGGCGCTGTGTTTTTCACATTCACTTTTTGTTTCTTCACAAGCTCTGGCGCTGCACCTTCTAGGCGGCTCTTCGCTTCAATAAGCTCGTGATCTTTCACGTTTACAAGCTGCGCTTTGCGCAATTGACGAAGTTCGTGAATAATGCCCTCTGCTTCTTTCTTCGCAGCTTCGACTTTTTCTTCCCCTTCTTTTTGCGCTTTTAATAATTTTTCATCACGCTCTTCGTTAAATTCAATAATTTGACGCTGTAATTCACGATGAAGTTTTTCAGATTGCTTACGAAGCGCTTCTGCTTCGTTCCAGTCACGCTCTGCGTTCTTTTGACTTTCTTCTAACTTCGCAATCATATTTTCAATTTTATTTGTATCCGTACTAATATGGTTACGCGCTTGATCAATAACGCGATCAGATAATCCAAGGCGCTTCGAAATTTCAAAGGCGTTACTACGTCCTGGTACACCGATTAATAATTTATACGTTGGGCTTAATGTGTTCACATCGAACTCAACACTCGCATTAATAACTTGCTCACGGTTATATCCGTATGCTTTTAATTCCGGGTAATGCGTCGTTGCAACAACGCGAGCACCACGATTACATACTTCATCTAAAATTGAAATTGCTAGTGCAGCCCCTTCTTGCGGGTCTGTTCCAGCACCTAATTCATCGAATAAAACTAAGCTTTCAAAATCAGCTTTTTCTAAAATATCTACAATGTTCACCATATGTGAGGAGAACGTACTTAAACTTTGTTCAATCGATTGCTCATCACCGATATCAGCGAAAATATTTTTAAATACACAAATCTCTGACTCATCCATTACTGGAATATGAAGACCAGATTGCGCCATTAATACACAAATACCAACCGTTTTCAGCGTAACTGTTTTACCACCTGTATTCGGTCCTGTAATTACAATTGTTGTGAAATCTTTACCGAGCATAATGTTATTTGGCACAATAATTTCCGGATCAATAAGCGGATGACGCGCTTGTCTTAAATCCATGTAGCGCTCGTTATTTACGATTGGCTTCGTTGCTTTAATTCGCTTCGCATAAAAAGCTTTTGCAAAAATGAAGTCAAGATTTGCAACTACTTCTACGTTAGACAAAACAATATCAGCTTCTACTGCCACTTCTTCTGTTAACATTAATAAGATGCGTTCGATTTCTTGTTTTTCTTTCACACGTGCTTCTTGAAGTGCGTTATTTAATTCTACAATTACTTGTGGTTCAATAAATAACGTTTGTCCAGAAGCAGATTGATCGTGAACAATACCACCATATACACCGCGGTATTCTTGTTTTACCGGGATTACGTAACGTTCGTTACGGATCGTTACAATCGCATCAGATAACATCTTTTGTGCGTTTGAAGAACGCGTCATATTCTCTAACTTTTCACGAATACGGCTTTCCGCAGTACGAATTTGGTTACGAATACCACGTAGTTTATCACTTGCGCTATCGACTACTTCACCGCCATCACCGATACAATTTGTAATTTTCTTTTCTAAGTCATATAAAGATACAATTTGAGCGACGTGAGTTTCTAAAATCGGAAGCTCGACACCATTATCAACCATATCTTCGATAAAACGTTTCATATTGCGACTACCATACATCGTATTTGCAATATCAAGTAGTTCATTTGGGCTTAACATACTTCCGATTTTTGCACGCTTCACATTTGAGCGAACATCAGTAATACCACCTAATGGCGCACTCCCTTTTAAACGAATGACTTTCGCCGCTTCATCCGTCGTATCTTGTAGTTCTACAATTTCTTCAAAATCAGTGCTCGGTACTAAATTCTTCACTTTGTCACGACCAAGTGAAGAGGCTGTATGTTCAAGTAATTGTTCTTTTACTTTATTGTATTCTAATACACGCAACGTTCTTTCTAACATGTTGCAGGTCCCCCTTGTGTTACTTATTACGTTTAATATAGTCTAATAAACGTTCAATATCCCACGTGTTAATCACGTTATCTTTTTGAATCCAACCTTTACGTGCTGCTGCTACACCTGTTTCCATGTCTTCTAACATTTCAAGTGTATGAGCATCCGTATTAATCGCTACTTTTACACCAGCATCTTGTGCTTGTTTTAATAATTTCGCGCTTAAATCTAGACGGTTTGGATTTGCATTTAATTCTAAAACTGTATTTGTTTCTTTTGCGAGTTCAATTAATAAATCTGTGTCTACATCGTAACCCTCGCGACGTCCAAGAAGGCGTCCTGTCGGGTGAGCAATCATTGTAACATGTTTATTCTCAAGTGCAGCGCGAAGACGCTTCATAATCGTTTCACGGTCTTGTGAGAAGCTAGAGTGGATAGCTCCAATAACATAATCTAATTCTGCTAATACTTCATCATCAAAATCAAGTGATGCATCCGGTAAAATGTCCATTTCAATTCCGCGTAAAATTGTAATGTCTGGATACTTTTCATTCATACGTTCAATTTCTTTCGCTTGTTCACGAAGACGCTCTTTCGTTAAACCGTTCGCTACTTTCAAGTATTGTGAGTGATCAGTAATCGCCATAAACTTATATCCACGGGCACGACATGCCTGTACCATTTCTTCAATAGAAAAAGCACCGTCACTCCACGTTGTATGCATATGTAAATCACCTTGTATATCAGAAAACTGAATTAAGTTTGGATACTCTTTAATTAATTCAATTTCTTTTCCATCTTCACGCACTTCTGGTGGGATAAATGGAAGACCGAAATGAGCAAAAAATTCTTCTTCAGTCTCGAATGTTTTTACTTCATCTGTTTCCAAGTTCTCTACACCGTACTCACTAATTTTTTCGCCTTTATCTTTTGCAATTTGGCGCATTTTTACGTTATGGTCTTTTGATCCTGTGAAATGGTGAAGCGTTGTAATAAACTCTTCTGGTTTTACTAAACGGAAATCGATTGAAATATCATATTCGTATTGAAGACGAACAGAAACTTTCGTATCTCCACTTGCAATTACTTCAATCATATTATCGAATTGCAATAAATGTTCACGTACTGCTGCTGGTTCTGTCGTTGCAATAATGAAATCTAAATCCTTTACTGTCTCACGAACACGGCGTAAGCTACCAGCGCGAGAAAAACGAATTACTTCAGCAATATTCGACAACTTCTCCTCTATTTCCCCGGCAATAGGTAATACCATCGCAATCGGTAAACGTTCTGGACGAGATCCTACTTGATCAATTGCTTCTAATATCTTCTCTTCTGTTTTCTTACCGAAACCTGCTAAAGCTTGTACTTTATTTTCCTCACAAACAGCTTTTAACGATTCCATATCCACTACACCAAGTTCTTTGTATAACTTAGCTACCTTTTTACCACCAAGGCCCGGAAGTTTTAATAACGGTAACAAACTGCTTGGCACTTCTTTTTCAAGTTCTTGTAATACTTCAGATGTTCCCGATTCTATATATTCTTGAATAACTGCTGCCGTTCCTTTTCCGATGCCTGGAATCTTTGTAAAATCTTCAATTTCAGAAAGACTACGATCATCACTTTCTAGTGCTGCTGCTGCTTTACGAAATGCAGATATTTTAAATGGATTCGCACCCTTTAATTCCATAAAAAGCCCGATTGTCTCTAGTAATTTAATAACTTGTTTTTTATTTACTTTCATCATTGCCCCGCCTTTCTTTCATAGAAAAAAACTTCTCTTTCCGAAAAAAGAGAAGTTATACTCTGCTACCTGTCTGCCATAGCTCCTTCACCTTTTCAGAGAGAATCGGTGTATCGTCTACAATTATTTTGCTAATTGATGATTTTTGTAATGGTGTTTGTATTTGTTCAATCGGAAGAATATTTCCAACAATAATTAAAACAAACAAAATAATATATACTTCTAAAAATCCGAGGATTGCCCCCGCAAACGCATTTACTTGCTTTAACACCGGTATTTCTGCAAACATATTTAACAAATTACCAAGTAATGAAAGTGCGATTTTTGTAATAATAAATAATACGATAAACGCAATTGCTTGATAAAATACTGTCTCAATATTATTTGCATCAATCCATTCTGGAACAGATACATTTTTATCAAATGGATACGGAATAAATTTCGCAAGTGCTGGCGCTAAATCTTTACAGTACCAGTATGCAACAAGGTATGCGATAATAAAGCTTGTTAACTTTACAAGTTGTAAGATAAAACCTCTGCGTAATCCGAGGAAAAATCCCATAACAAGCAGTAAAATGATAATAATATCAATCATGTTTATTCCATTCCTTTTTTTGTCATACTTTCTTTCAACTTCTCATGTTCTTCTTTTAATTTTATGTAATCGTGTATGACGTTTACCGCCGTCAATACCGCTAGTCTACTCGTATCAAGCGAAGGATTCTTGGCATTGAGTTCGCGCATTTTATCATCCACAATCGCTGCTACCATGCGGATATGACTTGTACTTTCATCGCCAACAACTGAATACTGTTGGCCATATATTTCTACATTAATTCGACTTTTATTTCCCTTTTGTTGTGACAACTCACCGGCCTCCAATCACGTACAGAATCCTAAAGTTTATCATACCATGAACCATCATAATATGGAAACAGAAAGAACAATCCGATATGATAAAAATAACAATATAAAAAAGGAGCGACCATTTTGTCAAATTCTATCGTAATACAAACAAGTTCTACAGTAATTGAAGACATGAAACAACAATATAAACAAGCACTTAGCTCAAAAATTCCGCAAGGCGGTATCTTTATGGCAAAGGTGCCATCTTGCACGATTACAGCATATAAATCTGGAAAAGTAATGTTCCAAGGTGGACGTGCTGAAGCAGAAGCTTCTCGTTGGCAAACTGTCTCTCAAACACCGAAAACAACTGTAAAAAAATCGGTCGATTCTCATCGTTTTGCACCGCCTGCTTCCATCGGTACAATGTCTATAGCAGGATCAGATGAAGTAGGTACTGGTGATTACTTCGGACCGATGACAGTAGTTGCTGTATATGTGGACGCAAAACAAATTCCACTTTTAAAAGAACTTGGTGTAAAAGACTCCAAAAACTTAAACGATGCTCAAATTACCGCTATTGCAAAACAACTACTTCACGTTGTTCCTTACAGCTCTCTCGTTCTTCATAATGAAAAATATAACGAGCTATTTGATAAAGGAAATAATCAAGGTAAGCTAAAAGCTTTACTACACAATAAAGCCATTACAAACTTATTAGCGAAAATTGCTCCTACAACACCAGAAGGCATCTTAATCGACCAATTTACGCAACCTGATACATACTATAAGTATTTAGCAAAACAAAAACAGGTACAGCGTGAAAATGTTTACTTCGCTACGAAAGGTGAAAGTGTTCATTTAGCTGTTGCCGCCGCTTCCATTTTAGCTCGTTACTCATTCGTAAAACAATTTGACGAACTAAGTAAAAAAGCTGGTGTGCCACTTCCAAAAGGTGCTGGTAAACAAGTTGATATCGCCGCTGCTAAATTAATTCAAAAAGTAGGTAAAGAAAGATTACCTGAGTTTGTAAAACTGCATTTTGCTAATACAGAGAAAGCGTTTCGCTTATTGAAATAGTATCGACAAAAACAGGGGCTTACAAACTCCTGTTTTTTGTTTCATGTGTTCTCGATTCAATGTAATTGCATTTACTATTTTCCTCTCCTAACTATATCGCTAAATTAACTCATTTTTAGTAATTCCCCTATAAAAAAGGAGAGCCGCCAAGACTCTCCCTTTTTTATATTAGCTTCGTTTCTGCTTCTTATTTGATGAAGATACTTTATGAGAACCAGTTTCATGTGTTGTTGTCCCTTGTCCTTCCACTTCTGGAGAACCTAGGATTGATCTTGAATGGTCTTTTTTCACTTTTTTACTCATTGCACTCACCCCCAAGGTTACTTTTTACTTAAGGGTAAAAAACTATTCAACATAATAATCTGAACATATACTCGCTACTCTTTTACTCTCGTGTTTGGTTTTCGCTTATGTCCCATAGACGCTTTGCTGCATCCTTATCCAAGGCAGCTTCAGACATTTCCCCTACTTGTTTATCGGCATAGTAATAACCACTCTGATTAGTAAATCCAGTTGATTCTGCTAGCCATACTAAAGTTTCAGCACCTTTCTCCGGCGTACGGGAGAAAGGTTTCATTGCTGCCATAGTTAAGCGAGCAGCTAGACCATTATCCTGGTTAAAATTCGTATTCACTAGCCCCGGGTCAAAGCTATAAGCACTAACACCCGTTCCCTCCAACCGCTGTGCCAATTCAGAGGTGAATAAAATGTTAGCTAGTTTTGTTTGTGCATAACGCATTGTAGGACCGCCCATAAACTTCTTAATACCGCGATACAGTTGTTCTGCATCTAGATCATCGAAATCAATTCCCTTTTTAGCCATTTTGTGACCGTGAGATGCAGTGGTAATGACGCGAGCAGGAGCACTTTCTTTTAAACGCTCCAACAACAAATCTGTAAGTAAGAATGGACCTAAATGGTTTACCGCCCAGGTCATCTCCAAACCGTCCTCTGTAATTTGCCTTGTTTGAAATAAAGCACCCGCATTATTTACTAATATATCAATTCTCGGACATCTTTCTAAAATATTGGTAGCTACCTGGCGTATAGATTGTTGGGAAGACATATCAGCGAAAAATATATCTACCACTGCATTCCCATCCGTTATATTTTCAAGTTGAGTCATAACATCATTCGCTTTTGCTTCATTACGTGCAATGATTCCTAGCTTAGCACCGCTTTTTGCAAACACCTTAGCTGCCGCTAATCCAATACCACTTGTTGCACCAGTGATTACTATATACTTGTCACGCAATGTCCACTTTGTATGACTTGGAATTTCCCCCATTGTATAAAAACCCCTTCCCTATATAAATGTCGCATTCGTTTTACTTATATATGAAGTGGGAATTGAACTATGAACAACATCTTTTCTAGTCGTGAAATACTTTATAAAGTTCAGGTTGCAATTACAACCTTTCTCAATAAAAAAAGCGAGAGCAGTTGCTCTCGCTTTTTTTATATCTTAAAACTCAGAAGAACCTGGAGTTCTTGGGAATGGAATTACGTCACGGATGTTAGCCATACCAGTAATGTACATTAGGAAGCGCTCGAAACCTAGACCGAATCCAGCGTGTTTTGTACCGCCGTATTTTCTAAGTTCTAAGTACCACCAGTAGTCCTCTTCGTTCATGCCTAGTTCTTTAATTCTTTCTACTAAAACGTCCATTCTTTCTTCACGTTGACTTCCGCCAATTAATTCGCCGATGCCAGGAACTAGAAGGTCAGTAGCAGCTACTGTTTTACCGTCTTCATTCATACGCATATAGAACGCTTTAATGTCTTTTGGATAGTCTGTTACGAATACAGGGCGTTTGAAGATTTCTTCTGATAAGTATCTTTCATGCTCTGTTTGTAAGTCAATACCCCATTCTACTGGGTATTTAAAGTCAGCACCTGATTCTTGAAGTACTTTAATTGCTTCTGTATAAGTGATACGACCGAAGTCAGAGTTAATCACATTGTTCATGCGCTCTAGAACTGTTTTATCAACGAAGCTGTTGAAGAAGTCCATTTCTTCTGGTGCATGTTCTAATACATATTTCATTGCATATTTCAGCATATCTTCTGTAAGATCCATTACATCGCCTAATTCAGCAAATGCAATCTCAGGCTCAACCATCCAGAACTCAGCTGCATGGCGAGTTGTGTTTGAGTTCTCCGCACGGAATGTAGGTCCGAATGTGTATACATCACGGAATGCTAATGCATAAGCTTCAGCGTTCAGCTGTCCACTTACTGTTAAGTTTGTTTCTTTACCGAAGAAGTCTTTTGATTCATCAACTTGTCCGTCTTCACCTTTTGATACGTTGTTTAAATCTTGCGTTGTTACACGGAACATTTCGCCAGCACCTTCTGTATCACTACCAGTAATGATCGGTGTGTGAACATGTACGAATCCACGCTCTTGGAAGAATTGGTGAATCGCAAATGCTGCGATAGAACGTACGCGGAACGTTGCAGAGAATGCATTTGTTCTTGGGCGTAAGTGAGCGATTGTACGTAAGTATTCAAACGTATGACGCTTCTTTTGAAGTGGGTAATCAGAATCTGATAAGCCCTCGATATCAATTTTTTCTGCTTTAATTTCAAATGGTTGCTTCGCTCCAGGCGTTGCAATTACTTTACCTTCTACTTTAACTGAAGAGCTAAGTGGAAGTTTTGCAATTTCTTTGAAGTTCTCTAATTCTGTATCGAAAACGATTTGAACGCTTTTGAAGAAGCTACCGTCGTTTAATTCGATGAAACCAAATGCTTTTGAATCACGTAAGTTACGAATCCACCCTGATACTTGTACTGTTTGATCTGCATACTTTTCTGTATCTCTATACAGACTTTTTACTAATGTGTTTTCCATAGTGAAATTCTCCTTTGCTGATATATTTAAATACAAAAAAACCTTTCATCCATAAAGGGACGAAAGGTTAAACTTCGCGGTACCACCCAATTTGTCATAAAGACCAACTTTAACTCGTATGTAATACATACTTCCCGGTTTGTAACAGGCCGGATTCCCGTCTAAGTCTACTCTTGAATACAAGATTCAATTTCGGTTAGCAACTCCAAGGTGTTCTTCACATATACCGCCTCATCAGGCTCTCACCGTCCCTGACTCGCTATGGATTATAGTATATACTACTTTTCCTTATCATCGTCTTTCATTTTGTTAAACTAAAATTAATGTACTACATTCGAGGGAAAGATGCAAGACACCAGAAAATATATCAGCGATTTTCGCAATATATCGACCGTAACTTCAAATATATCGGCAATTTTTATAATATATCGACAATCGCATCATAAAAAAAATTGCCGGAATAGATCCGGCAATTTCTTATTACTTACGTAACTCCGCACCAAATTTCTCTTCTACCGTTGTTAATACACGGTTATGTGCTTCTGTTACCTCTTCGTCTGTTAACGTACGTTCTGCATCGAAGTAAGTCATAGAGAATGCAAGTGATTTCTTGCCTTCTTCCATTTTTTCACCTTCGTATAAGTCGAATAGTGTTACGTCTTTCAGAAGTTCTCCACCAGCTTCAGCAATGACTTGCTTCATTTCGCCAGCTTTTGTTTCTTTCGTTACAACAACAGCCATATCACGTGTCATCGATGGGAAACGTGGGATTGGTGAGTAGTAAGTTTCTTCCACGTCTGCACCGAATACTTTTACAAGAGATAGTTCGAATACGAATGTATCTTTCACATCTAATTGTTTTTGCGATTCTGGATGCAATTGACCGATGAATCCAATTACTTCGCCATCTAATACGATGTCAGCTGTACGGCCTGGGTGCATACCTTCACGTTTTGCTGGTGCATATGCGATTTGGTTTGCAACGCTAAGTACGTCGAATAATCCTTCTAGCACACCTTTCATAACGAAGAAGTCTACTACTTTCTTCTCGCCTTGCCATGCATGGTGAAGAGCAAGACCTGTCATAACACCTGCAAGATGTTGTTCTTCTTTCGGAAGTTCTCCTGCTTCTGTCGGTAAGAAGATAGAACCTACTTCGTATAGAGCAACACTGTCGTTTTTACGTGCAACATTGTATGAAACTGCTTCTAACAATTGTGGCACTAAGCTTAAACGAAGTTGACTACGTTCTTCACTCATTGGAAGCGCAAGATTTACAGGAGCTTTTTCGTTCGGCTCAACCATATATTGTTTCGCTTTGTCAGCGCTTGTTAATGAATATGTGATTGCTTCATATAAACCAGCACCTTCTAAGAAGCGACGTACTTTACGACGTTTCGTTTGTGCTGATGTTAGTTTACCACGTGTCATCGTTCCAGAAGGTAATGTAACTGGAATGTGATCATACCCATACAGACGACCCACTTCTTCTACTAGGTCTTCTGAAATTGTAATATCAGGACGACGTGCTGGTACATTTACATGGAATGTTCCTTCTACTTCTGTGAATGGGAATTTCAAGTTTGTGAACATTGTACCCATTTCACTTGCAGAAATATCTGTACCTAATACACGGTTTACTTTTTCAGCCGTAACAGATACTGTACGCTCTTGTACTTGTAAGTTATCAGCTTCTACTACACCTTCAAGTGCTTCTCCGCCAGCATATTTCGCCATTAAAGCAGCTGCGTGTTGAATTGCTTCAAACGTACGTGTTGGATCAATTCCTTTTTCAAAACGTGCACTTGATTCACTGCGAAGACCTAAGTCTTTTGATGTACGGCGCACTGTTTGACCTGCAAAGTATGCAGACTCGATTAAAACGTTTACCGTCTCATTTGTAACTTCAGAATCAGCTCCGCCCATTACACCAGCAACCGCTAAAGCTTTTGTGCCGTTTGTAATTACAAGATGATGTTCTTGTAACGTACGCTCTTGATCATCTAACGTTTCAATTTTTTCGCCTTCTTTTGCAAGACGAACAACGATTTCTTTTGAACCTAATTTATCGTAATCGAATGCATGTAACGGTTGACCGTATTCCATTAAAATGTAGTTTGTAATATCAACTACATTGCTAATTGGACGAATGCCAGCTGCCATAAGGCGCGTTTGCATCCACATTGGTGATGGACCAATCTTTACGTTCTTCACCATTTTTGCAATATATAATGGGTTTTCTTCTTTCGCTTCTACACTTACAGAAATGTAGTCAGAAGTTTTTTCTGCTGTTTCTTGTAAGTCGATAGCTGGAAGTTTTACTTCACGGCCGTAAATAGCAGCTACTTCATATGCAACACCTAACATGTTTAAGCAATCTGCACGGTTTGGTGTTAAACCAAGCTCAAGTACTTCATCATGTAAGTTTAAAATTTCAAGTGCATCTGCACCAACTTCAGCGTCACTTGGGAAGATGAAGATACCATCTGCGTATTCTTTTGAAACTAACTTTCCATCAATGCCAAGCTCTTGAAGAGCACAAACCATACCATGAGAAGCTTCACCGCGTAGTTTTGCTTTTTTAATTTTGAAGTTACCAGGAAGTACAGCGCCAACTTTTGCAACTGGTACTTTTAAACCTTTTGCAATGTTAGCAGCACCACAAATAATTTGAACTGGTTCTTCTTCACCGATATCGATTAAGCATTTGCTTAACTTATCAGCTTCTGGGTGTTTTTCACACTCTAATACGTGACCAACTACAACACCTTTTACACCTTTATTTAATACTTCAACACCTTCTACTTCAATACCACTTTTCGTGATTTTGTCTGCTAGTTCTTGTGCTGTTACATCTTTAATATCTACATACTCTTGTAACCAACGATATGATACGAACATATTTATCCTCTCCTTCCCTTACGCTCGTTTGAATTGTTGTAAGAAACGTACGTCATTTGTATAGAAATGACGAATGTCATCTACGCCGTATTTCAACATTGCGATACGTTCTGCGCCCATACCGAATGCGAAACCTTGATATTCTTTTGAATCATAACCAGCCATTTCAAGTACGTTCGGGTGAACCATACCTGCGCCTAAAATTTCAATCCAGCCAGTTCCTTTACAAGTGCCACAACCTTTACCGTGACACATCATACACGAAATATCCATCTCTACAGATGGCTCTGTGAATGGGAAGAAACTTGGACGAAGACGGATTTCACGGTCTTCACCGAACATCTTTTTCACGAATACTTGCAGTGTACCTTTTAAGTCACTCATACGAATGTTTTTATCAATTACAAGACCTTCAATTTGCATGAATTGGTGTGAATGCGTCGCATCATCGTCATCGCGGCGATACACTTTACCAGGACAAATAATTTTGATTGGGCCTTTTTCTTTGTTATTTTCCATCGTGCGTGCTTGCACAGAAGATGTATGCGTACGTAGTAACGTTTCTTCTGTAATGTAGAATGTATCTTGCATATCACGCGCTGGATGATCTTTCGGTAAGTTTAATGCTTCGAAGTTGTAGTAGTCTTTTTCTACTTCTGTTCCTTCAGCTACTTCATAACCCATACCGATGAATACATCTTCAATTTGTTCAACAACAGCTGTTAACGGATGGTGACAACCTGTTTCAACAGGACGACCTGGCAAGGTAACATCAATTGTTTCAGTAGCTAATTTCGCTTCAATTACTGCTTTTTCTAAGTTACCAATTTTGTCATCTAGACGCGTTTGAATCGCTTCACGTACTTCATTTACTAATGCTCCCATACGTGGACGCTCTTCCGCTGATAATTTTCCCATGCCGCGTAATACTTCTGTAATTGGGCCTTTTTTCCCTAAATACGCTACGCGTACGTCATTTAAGCCCTTTAGCTCTTTCGCTTCTTCAATAAGCTCTAACGCTTTTTGCTTTAGCTCTTTTAAACGTGCTTCCATTTGGAACCCTCCTAATTTTAAAAATAAAAAAACCTCGCTCCCAAAAAGGGACGAGGTAAATTCGCGGTACCACCCTAAATTGACAGAACAAGTCTGCCCACTCATTATTTATAACGATCAATTCTGACCGGAACGCCTTTACATATACATGGTCCTGGCGTCAACTCCAGAGGTGAATTCACTTCCGTCTACCATAAGAATGCTTTCAGTCTAAGGCATTCTCTCCCTATATGGCGATTTTGTAAGTTACTCTTCTCTATCAACGTTTTTCGTTATTTAACTTTTAATATAATATACTTCAACTTATTATAAGAAGTTTTTTATTTGTTCGCAACCGGGCTTTGTAAATAATACGTTAAAATCCCTGCTGCAACCGCAACATTTAATGATTCTGCCCCGCCGTAAATCGGAATATACAAGTTTTGATCCGTTTTTGCAAGAATTTCTTGGCGTACGCCATTTCCTTCATTTCCAACAATTAATGCAAAACTGCCAGCTGGTGTTACTTCCCCATACGGAACTCCATTTTCAAGAGCTGTTCCATATACAGGAACGTTATTTTCTTTTAACTTGTCTACCCATTCTTCTAAGTTCCCTTTTACAATTGGTAAGTGGAAAATAGAACCTTGTGTAGAGCGGAGTACTTTACTATTGTAAACATCAACACAACCTTCTCCAAGCACAACGGCATGAATACCAGCTGCATCAGCTGTACGAATAATCGTTCCTAAATTACCTGGGTCTTGAAGGCCGTCTAATAAAAGAAATTTCCCATCAGTAAGAGCTACTTCTTTCTCATGCTTTTCACAGACAGCAAATACACCTTGTGTCGTTTCTGTTTCACGAAGTATTTTTACAATCGCTTCAGGCACGATATACATTTCAACATCATTCACTGTCCAATCTTTCGGAAGGTCTGTTTGATCTGAAACGATAAGTTCTGTTACAACTCCTGCCTTTAAAGCTTCCTCCACTAAGTGGAATCCTTCAACAAAGAACAACCCTTTTTTATCGCGTTCTTTTTTCGTTTGCAGCTTTTTCCACTGCTTCACACGCGGATTTTGTACTGAATCAATGTTTTTCATAATATGTATTTCCCTCTCTTCTTGTCTTATCATTATAGCCTATTTTTCATACATATTTACATAAAAAAGAACAAAAACTAACGTCAGTTTCAATTCTGAAGAAGAGGTGAAAGCAATGAGTTTTAATTTACGTGGTGCTGTATTAGCGAATGTATCTGGAAATTCACAAGATCAATTACAAGAAACGATTGTCGATGCAATTCAAAGCGGTGAAGAAAAAATGCTTCCAGGTCTTGGTGTTTTATTCGAAGTCATTTGGAAAAACGCTGATGAAAATGAAAAGCACGAAATGTTAGAAACGCTAGAGCAAGGATTAAAAAAATAAGCAATTTGAAAATCACCTTCGCATAAGCCAAGGTGATTTTTTTGCGAAAATTTTTTTCTTCTCCTAAACATTTCTACTTTACTAACGCTACCCGGATGGAGTACAATGTTCAAAATACATTTAAACCGATCGATTTTCTTCACAGACACCATTAGATAAAAGGAGTGAATGTTTTATGCATCGTATTACGCTTGAACAAATTTTTAAACACCACATTACCCAAAAATACGTAAATCGTTCTGGAATGGTCCACGCGATTGCTGTCGCTTACCATGCGTTTCACTTAGCCAAAAAGCATCACGCCTCAGTCGATGCTGCGACAAAAGCCGGTTTCCTTCACGATATCGGACATCATACATGGTACACAGGCGGCGAATGGGACTATGACTTATATAAAAAGAATGATATACATGCAATTAAAGGAGCGGAAAGAGCTCATAAGTTATTAATCCGATTAGGCGAACATCCGAAGCAAGCCAAAGAAATTTCTGTTGCAATTCTATTGCATACTGATTCTTTCCTAGTAGAACAATCACTTGAAAGAACACCTCTACAAAACATTATTAAGTGGGCAGATGAAGCAGACGAAGAACCAGGCGGCGCACACCACTATCGAACTATCTCTTATGAAAAAGCACTAAAAGCAATTCAGCAGTTAGATCGATTGGTAGAGCGTGAATTGCAAATAGAGCAATCAAAATCAAATAACAAGGCAGAACATAGTTATCAATGAGAAAGAGGCATCACTATAGGGTGATACCTCTTTTATTATTTTATGGAAAATACACCTTTATATGTAATATTTAAATGTTACATATAAAAATAAAACACTTTATAATTAAATATATAAATATAAAGAGGTGATTCTACATATGCAACCCACTACACAACTTCCTTATGAACAGAAATACTCTATGTCATGGGGACAATTCATTAGCTCCGTTTTATTTGCTTTTTTCGGAACTGGACTCATTACTGTGTTCCTCGCAATGCCCTTAACAATTTATACAGCCGGACTCGAAAATAAAAAACAAATTGCCCTGTATGAATCTATTGCAAATACTGCAAGTATCGGATTACAACTAACCGTGTTGTTATTCTTCATTTTTAAATTCGAACCCGCAAAAAATTTACTATTAAAATCTTTTAATTTTAAAGCACTGAAAGAATGGCGCACATACGTATACTTACTTCTTTTCTTCGCTATAAGCATCGTGCTCAATTATATCTTTTTAAAATATGTGTTCCAAGACGCAACAAAGCAACAAGCTTCTGCACTAAACTTAGACGTATTTGAACAGTATCAAATATTATTACTTATCGGCTTTGCGATACTCACCCCAATTTTTGAAGAACTTATTTTCCGTGGTTTTTTACTCCACTTTTTCTCTGAACGCTTTCCATTTTGGATTGCAGCAGTCTTAACAAGTTTCTTCTTTGGTATCGCTCATACATACTCACTCGGAGTAATGGTAATTACTTTCTTCACGGGATTATTAATGGCTATTTTATGCAAGAAAACAAAATCCATTATTCCAGCTATGTTATTTCATATTATGAATAATATGTTAGCATTCTTAAGTTAAAAAGAGGTATCATCGCGATACCTCTTTTTACTCTTTTATAACAACTTCAAACTCTTCTTCCGTTAGCACTTTTCGATAATTCGTTTTCTTTTCTCCTTCTTCACCAGAAGTTAGGACAGGCGTCAGTATAATTTTTGTTACACTATCCTCTAGCTTTTCAAATCGCCAATAACTATTTTTGGATTTTATTAATAATATCCAAAATAAACCTCATGTAGTAAAATATAACTTAATTCACATAAAAGAGTTTACATATGTTCAGTATTATTTGGATGCTTTTTACGCCACTTCTCTTACTATGCGGGATTGCTGGTGGTATTTTTTAATGGTAACAGAAATTAAACATCGGAAATTACTTGTTACCTTAATGGGGATTATTTGCTTTTCATTCGTTATAATGCCTTTTACTTTTTTTAAACAAAGGTATCAATGGAGAGAACGTTCTCCACATTCCACCTGTCCTATATTGGATGCTTTTCTCTCTAGCTGGTTTATTAGCAGGATTGAATGGGGTACATTCAAAAATTAAGAGTATACGCAACATGGGACTCATTATTTTCTCAATAGGACTGTTTGCAGCTATTGTCCATGCCTGATTCATATTTTATTCATTAAGGAGTTATTACATATGGAATCTACTGGTTTATTTATTTGGCTTATCTTAGCCCCTATTTTGTTATTATGTGAAGGCATCGTTGGCATTTATTTAATTGCTGCCGGAATTAAATATCGAAAATCACTTATCGTTATAGCTGGTTTAATTAGCATATCACTTATCGTTGTTCCTATCATTTGTATAGGTTATGGAATAGATTTAGAGGGAATGGTTCCAATTTCGGGAACTTTATATTGGTGCTTCTTCTCATTAGCTGGACTAGTAGCTATTATAAGTGGCAGACAAATATCAAGTATTCGTTCTATGGGGACGATTTTGGTTATAACAGGATTATGCTCTGTAACTAGTTATCATCTTTTATATCTAACTACATAAAAAACACAAAAAAGCAGGGAAATTAATTCCCTGCTTTTCTATTTGGTTTATTGCCTGATGGCAAGAAGAACGATAACACCCAAGCAATACCTGCGAGTATTGTTGCAATTAAGAAGGCATCGTTAATACCGTTAATTGCAGATAGCTTTGAGATTTGTCCGAATAATAGTTGCGTGCTCATCGCATCTCCCGCTTGAGCTGATCCAGCTAAAGCCGCTAAGCTTTGACCCATACCATGTACTTTATCAACTAAAATTGGATTTGACGTTGTTAACATGTTGCCATAATCCGCTACGTGAGCAGTCGTTTGTTGCGTCATAAGTGTGATTAAGATCGCTGTTCCAATTGAACCAGCTACTTGTCTTGACGTATTTTGCGTTGCTGTACCGTGAGAAATTAATTTCATCGGCAGCGCGTTCATACCAGCTGTCATAATTGGCATCATAATGAATGACATACCAATTGAACGTATAATATAATCCGTCATAATAACGCTATACGGTGTATCCATCGATAATTTTGTAAATTCATATGTCGCATAAGTTGTAATTGCCAATCCAATTATCGCTAATGGACGAATGCCATATTTATCGAATAATTTACCTGCTACTGGTCCCATGATCCCCATAATTAATGATCCTGGAAGAAGTAGTAAACCAGATTCAATTGGCGTAAAGCCACGAATATTTTGTAGATATACTGGAAGTAATAGCATACCTCCGAATAATGCCATCGTTACGATTGCGTTAATTACTAAAGTAAAAGTAAATACTGGATATTTAAACACTTGTAAATCAAGCATTTTATTGTCCGTTGTTAGCTCTCTCCAAATAAATACTGCAATACCTACTACACCAATGATAAGTGATATCACAACCTCTGCACTAGTCCAGCTATTATTTCCCGCTTCACTAAATCCATACAATAAGCTACCTAGTCCAATACTTGAACTAATAACACCGAATACATCTAGCTTTGTGTTAGATACCGGCTGAGCTAGTGTAAAGAATTTTAAAGATAGGAAAGTAATAATTAAACCAATCACAAACATTCCGTAGAACATTAAGTTCCAGCTATAGTTTTCAATTACCCATCCTGTTACAGTTGGTCCGATAGCTGGTGCTAAAATCATCGCTACCCCTAGTAATCCCATAGCTGCTCCTCGCTTATGAGGCGGGAATAATGTCATGAAAATATTCATACCAACCGGCATTAAAATACCCGCTCCAACCGCTTGAATCACTCGGCCCGTCATCATCATTGTAAAGTTTCCTGAAGTAGCACAAATGATAGATCCTACCGTGAAGAATAACATTGCCGCTACGAACAATTTACGATACGTAAATCGTGAAACTAAAAAGGCACTAATCGGTACTAAAATACCATTTACGAGCATGAAGCCTGTAATTAACCATTGTGCTGTTGAAGTTGATACATTAAATTCATTCATTAACGGAGGCAATGCAACGTTAATGATCGTTTGGTTTAAAATAGAAACGAACATCCCGAGAATTAATACTGTTACAACTGCTTTTACGTTCACATTCTCTATAGGCATAGACGTTTGTTTTTTCGGCATTTCTTTTTCTTGTTTTACTTCTTCTTGCTTACCTGTTTCTAACTCAACTACATTAGAAATTTCTGTTTCTTGCTTTCGTTCAATTTCTTTTTCTTCTGTTTCTACCTTACTTACTTCTATTTTACTTACGGCTGGGACTTGTTCTTCTCCCACGTTCGTTTTTTTCTTTCGTAAAAGACGATTTACAAGGAAGAAGACGATTATACAAAATAGTGCATATCCTGCAATTGCAATTGAGGACATCTCATCTCCCCCTTACTTATGAATACGAACTGTCACATTCATGCCAGGAACAATATTTACTGATTTACTATGATCTAAAGAAATTTTAACTGGTACCACTTGTGTTACTTTCGTATAGTTCGCTGTTGCGTTGCTTGATGGTAACATAGAGAATGTATTCGCTGTTGTTAATCCAACTTGCTCTACTTTTCCTGATAACGTCGTGTCTGGGTATGCATCTACATACACGTCTACATCTTGACCTTTTTGCACATCGTCAACATCTGTTTCTTCAATGTTTGCTGTTACCCATAAATTGTTCATATCAAATGCATAAGCAATTGGGCTACCAGCTCCAACGAAAGCATTTGTCGTTGCGTTTGATTGTACAACTGTCGCGTTTTGCGGAATTGTTACGTCTACTGTTTGCTCCCCATTTGCTCCAGCTACAGTGACAGCACCTAATTTATCGTTCTCATTGTAGTTTTTTCCTACTTCAGCTTTCCAGTCAGTCAATTTACCTGCTGCTGGTGAAGCAATTGGAATTACCTTTCCATCAATTTTTGCATTTTCTGTTTTTAAATAGTTTTCCGCTTGATTGTAATAGTAATAACCACCAATGCCGCCGCCAACTAGTACAATTAATGTGATAATGTTGATAATCACCATTCTTCGAAACTGATTCATTGCATTCCTCTCCTTATATCGCATATAATTTTTTTCTAAACTATTTACATCCTTATTGTTTATACTGTTTAATTGTTAATTATATTAACCTTTAAACAAAAAAAGCACACCTTCAGCAGCATAAACCGGATTTCGTCTACCTGCGAGTGGTGCTGATTTCTAAAGGACTATCGTTTATAATTATAAATAATTATTTCGAATCTACAACCGACAATTTAAGTATGAAATGTCGCTTAAACAACAATATAATAACGATTTGTTGTTTAAGTGTATAAAATGAAACGAGGAGAAGTAAAATGTCTATTAAAAATACAAATGATCCACGTGTAAAGCGGACGAGACAACTCATACAGGATGCTTTTGTCGCTTTAGTAGGCGAAAAAGGGTTTGAAAATGTAACTGTTCAACATATCGCAGAACGCGCTCCTGTAAATCGCGCTACATTTTATAGCCATTACCATGATAAATACGACTTATTAGACAAAAGCATTGAAGAAATGTTAGAGAAGCTAGCAGAAGTAATCAAACCGAAAAATAAAAATAAAGAGGATTTTCAACTTACATTCGATTCACCACATCCAACATTTTTGGCTCTGTTCGAACACATCGCAGAAAACGTGAACTTCTATAATGTTATGCTCGGGGATAAAGCTGCAGGAAACTACTCTTATAAAATGATGAAAACAATACAAACGCATTTAACATTAAGCTTATCAATTTCACAACCAGATGATAAAGATCTTATGGTTCCTCGTGATATTCTAATTAGTTATGTGACAGGGGCTCACATCGGGATGATTATGTCATGGTTAAAAAGGGGGATGATATATACCCCGCATTTTATGGCCATGCAATTAACTCGTTTAATTATTTTAGGGGCCCATACTGCCGCAGGATTAGAAAGACCTTTTTAACACATAAAAAAGCGAAGGAGATTCTCCTTCGCTTTTTTCTATTAATTAAATGTAATGTTATGTACAGCCTCTTTATCAAGACGTTTAATAACTTCTACAATTAACTTCACTGCATTTTCATAATCATCACGGTGTAACATTGCCGCATGCGAATGGATGTAGCGTGTCGCAATCGTAATTGCCATAGACGGAATACCATTTACAGAAATGTGAATCGCACCTGCATCTGTTCCCCCGCCAGCTACTGAATCATATTGGTATGGAATTTGTAGTTCGTCAGCAACATCAACTACGAAATCACGTAAACCTGTATGTCCAATAACAGAAGCATCATATAAAATAATCTGCGGTCCATCGCCCATTTTACTTTGCGCTTCTTTTGACGTTACACCCGGTGTATCTCCAGCGATACCAACATCTACTGCGAACGCGATATCTGGTTTGATATAATTCGCAGATGTTTTTGCACCACGAAGACCAACCTCTTCTTGTACAGTTCCAACGCCGTATACAACGTTTGGATGTTTTTCATCTTTTAATTGTTTTAATACGTCAATTGCAATCGCACAACCGATTCGGTTATCCCATGCTTTTGCAAGTAACATTTTTTCATTCTTCATCACTTGGAATTCAAAGTAAGGTACAACTTGATCTCCTGGTCGTACGCCCCACTCCATTGCCTCTTCTTGGCTAGAAGCACCAATATCGATAAACATGTCTTTAATATCAACTGGCTTTTTACGAGCTTCTGGAGGTAAAATGTGTGGTGGTTTTGAACCAATTACACCTGTTACATCTCCTTTACGCGTTACAATTGTCACGCGCTGTGCAAGCATAACTTGTGACCACCAGCCACCAACTGTTTGAAAACGAAGGAAGCCTTTGTCATCAATTTGCGTAATCATAAAGCCAACTTCATCTAAATGACCTGCAACCATAATTTTCGGGCCGTTTTCTTCCCCAACTTTTTTCGCGACTAAACTTCCTAAATTATCAGTAGAAAGTTCGTCCGCAAACGGCTCAATATATTTCTTCATTACTTCACGTGGTTCACGCTCGTTACCAGCAATACCACGTGCATCTGTTAACTCTTTTAGCATTGTCAATGTCGCGTCTAATTTTGTCATTGCCAACACCCTCCTTTTTCTTCAGTCACCTTATTATACAAAAGGAAATTGAAATATTCAAAAATTAAATTAGTATCCTTGTGTTTGACGCTGATGATTTACTTCATTTTTATCTAAATACGCTTTTTCAATTTCTTCTTGTCCAAATTCAAGTGCTTGTCCAAGTCGAAGATAGCTTGTAAATAATTCAATATAGTTCGTGATAGATGGTTGATCTGTAAAACGAATTACTTTCGCATATGTGTCTAAGAAAATTTCCACTTGTGTTTTATTCGTTTGTGCACATTTATAGAATAGGAAGTTTTTATCAATACCTAAATCGATTCCGATTGATAAAATAAAATGCAAACCATCTACGTATTCTTCTAATATTACTTCACGTTCTGATGCTGGTTTATTGCTCCAATATTTAAAACAGCGTGTTTCATTTGCAAGTTCTCCAATTTCTACAAGAAGAGCTAGCATTTTTTCTTTTAACAACTTTTTCGGTTGTAAGTCATGTTCTTTTGCAATACGGTCATCTAATTCTTTTTGTAATTTAAATAGTTGTAGTAAGTCCATTCTATTGTCCTCCTCCAACATCGCATTTTATGCAACAATGTTGTTTCATCTCAAAGTTCATTATTATGTTTCAGTTCTTATGAATAAGTCAGCTATCTACCTCTTTATAAAATAGCTTGTCCTTAATTTACAAATACGTTTCAGTCATCGCTCGTATATTGTTCATCTGATGAAAGTTCCATATCATCTTTCCATTATAGCAGTGTCGTTTCGGCTAGGAAAGATACTCTTCTTTCCAAACGAGCATAATTGAAAAAAGCCAGGAGAATTCTCCTGACTTCATATGCATATTCTTCTATATCGCTATAGTTTTTATGTTGATTTTGTCATATCGATAACGATGCGTCCATAAATCTTTAGAGCTTCATTCACTTCAAACTTCTCTTTGAAAACAAACAAAAAACCTTAGAAGAAAATTCTTCTAAGGTTTCAACTAATTAATTAGTTAATGTTGTTTTTTGCAACTGTTGCTAATTCAGCGAAAGCTTTTTCGTCATGAACAGCTAAGTCAGCAAGCATCTTGCGGTTAACTTCGATGCCAGCATTTTTTAAACCGTGCATTAAGCGGCTGTAAGAAAGACCATTCATACGAGCTGCTGCGTTGATACGTGTGATCCATAATTTACGGAAGTCACGTTTCTTTTGACGACGGTCACGGAATGCATACATTAGAGATTTCATAACCTGTTGGTTAGCAACCTTGAATAATGTATTTTTAGAACCGTAGTAACCTTTTGCTAATTTTATAACTTTTTTACGACGTTGACGAGTAACTGTACCACCTTTTACTCTTGGCATAATATTACCTCCTAATTGTTCTATATATCAGCCGAACTTATTTTAAGTTGTCAAGCATTTGACGAATGCGTTTGAAGTCACCAGCGCTTACTACACCAGCTTTACGTAGTTTACGTTTAGCTTTTGTAGATTTGTTAGCGAATAAATGGCTTGTGTAAGCGTGAGAACGTTTCAGTTTACCTGATCCAGTCTTTTTGAAACGCTTTGCAGCGCCGCGATGAGTTTTTTGTTTAGGCATAGGTATTTCCTCCTCTATCTATTACTTATCGTTTTTCGGTGCTAAAACTAAGAACATACTACGTCCTTCCATTTTAGGCTTAGATTCAATTGTACTAACTTCAGCACAAGCTTCTGAGAAGCGATCTAAAACACGTTGACCGATTTCTTTATGAGTAATGGCACGTCCTTTAAAGCGAATTGACGCTTTAACCTTGTCGCCTTTCTCTAAAAACTTGATAGCATTACGAAGTTTTGTGTTAAAGTCGTGTTCATCAATTGTTGGACTTAAACGAACTTCTTTCATGCTAATTACTTTTTGATTTTTGCGCTGTTCTTTTTCTTTCTTCTGTTGCTCAAAGCGGAATTTACCGTAGTCCATAATGCGGCATACTGGCGGTTTCGCATTTGGAGCAACTAATACTAAATCAAGATTAAGATTTGCAGCTAAGTCTAAAGCGTCATTACGAGACTTGATTCCAAGTTGATCGCCATTTGCGCCAACTAAACGTACTTCACGTGCACGAATTTGCTCGTTAATCATCATATCCTTGCTAATAGTAAGCCACCTCCAAGGTTTTCTCAGAACATATTTTGTAGTCATAGAACCCGACAAAAAAAGTGCGGGCATACGACACCCACACTTGTAAAATCTTAAGTAAGAAATACATTTACCTGCTAACTGCGAATGCGTCCATCAGGTGAGAAGCGGGTGCTTCTACTTGTTCCACAAAACAATATTCTATTATCCTTGATGAGTTTATCATAGGACATGACGTCTGTCAAGAAGACGCGATGTGTTTTACTAACAACAAGAAATATTGTAACAAACAACTAGCATACATGCAATACTTTTTTATGATAAGAGTTACATGGTTATTTTTTCTAGTTTTTCTCTTTTATATTAAAAAGAAAAGCCGCGATATACCGCGGCTCTTTCTTATCGTTTTCCTTCTACTTTAATCATGTCAACAAAAGCATCTAATGCGATTGTTTCTGATTTTTGTTCACCATATTTACGTACGTTTACGCCATTTTCAGTTACTTCATTGTCACCTACTACAAGCATGTACGGAATTTTTTGCATTTGTGCTTCACGAATTTTGTAACCAATTTTCTCTTCGCGAGTATCTAATTCAACACGAATACCAGCACGGCGCAATTCATCTTGTACTTTCTTCGCATAGTCTAAATGCACTTGCGGAGAAACTGGAATTACTTGCGCTTGAACTGGAGCTAACCAAGTTGGGAATGCACCTTTGTATTCTTCAATTAAGAATGCTACGAAACGTTCCATAGTTGATACAACACCACGGTGAATTACAACTGGACGATGTTGTTTTCCATCTTCACCAACGTAAGCTAATTCAAAGCGTTCTGGAAGTAAGAAGTCTAATTGTACAGTTGAAAGTGTTTCGTCTTTTCCAAGAGCAGTACGAACTTGAACGTCAAGTTTTGGACCGTAGAACGCCGCTTCACCTTCAGCTTCGTAGTAATCAAGACCCATTTCATCCATAGCTTCTTTTAACATACCTTGTGCTTTTTCCCACATCTCATCATCAGCATAGTACTTTTTAGTATCTGCTGGGTCACGATAAGATAGACGGAATGAATAGTTCTCTAAACCGAAATCTTTGTACACTTCTAGAGTTAAGTTTACAACACGTTTTAACTCTTCTTTAATTTGATCTGGGCGTACGAAAATGTGCGCATCGTTTAAAGTCATTCCGCGTACACGTTGTAATCCAGATAACGCACCTGACATTTCATAGCGGTGCATTGTTCCAAGTTCCGCAATACGGATTGGTAATTCACGGTAGCTGTGAATATCGTTTTTATAAACCATCATGTGGTGAGGGCAGTTCATTGGACGAAGAACTAACTCTTCATTATCCATTTCCATTGATGGGAACATACCATCACGGTAGTGATTCCAGTGACCAGAAGTTTCATATAGCTCTCTGCTTCCTAGTACTGGAGTGTATACGTGATCATAGCCTAAGCTTGCTTCTTTATCAACGATGTAACGCTCGATAATACGACGGATCGTTGCACCTTTTGGTAACCAAAGTGGTAAACCTTGTCCTACTTTTTGGCTATTAGTAAATAATTTTAATTCTTTACCTAATTTACGGTGATCGCGCTCTTTCGCTTCTTCAAGCATACGTAAATGCTCATCTAATTCTGCTTTCTTAACAAATGCAGTACCGTAAATACGTTGTAGCATTTTATTATTGCTATCGCCGCGCCAGTAAGCACCTGCAACGCTTAATAATTTAAACACTTTAATTTTTCCTGTAGATGGAAGGTGAACACCGCGGCAAAGGTCGAAGAATTCGCCTTGCTCATAGATTGAAATAACTGCATCTTCTGGAAGATCGTTAATTAAATCTAATTTTAACTCATCGCCGATTTCTTCAAAACGACGAAGTGCTTCTGCACGTGGTACTTCATGACGAACGATTTCTAAGTTCTCGTTCACGATTTTTTGCATTTCTTTTTCGATTTTCTTGAAGTCTTCAACTGTAATTGCTTCTTCCATATCAATATCGTAGTAGAAGCCATTTTCAATTACTGGACCAATGCCAAGCTCAAGCTTAGCATCTTTATATAAACGTTTTAACGCTTGTGCTAAAAGGTGGGCTGTTGAATGGCGTAAAATGTATAAGCCATCTTCTGAATCTAATGTAATAATAGAAACTGCACCATCTTCTTCGATTGGTGTAACAAGATCGATCATCTCATCGTTTAATTTTCCAGCTACAGCTTTTTTCTTTAAGCCTGGGCTAATAGAAGCTGCGATTTCTTCAGTTGTTACGCCTTTTGGAAACTCCTTCACAGCTCCATCAGGGAAAGTAATTTTAACTACATCTGCCATCACTGGTCACTCCTCTTTTTCTCAAAATAAAAAACACTCATCCCGTAAAAAGGGACGAGTGTTGAATTCGTGGTTCCACCCTTGTTCCAATTAACATGATTGTTAATTGCTCAAGTTCAACATAACGGTGTTGTCCGTTAGCAATTACTAAAAAAATCGTTCACTGCTAAAGTTTAGAGGTGGTAAGTAATAATCCCGTACTAGGAAGCTCACACCCTAAGGCTTCCCTCTCTGAAAATCGTAGAAAACTACTCATGTCCTCATCATGACATTTCAATATATTTCATTTATGTAGGTAATTATATGCTCAAAAACTTAGAAAATCAAGGGCGTTACCTTTATTTTTTAAATTTTTCACATTGCGTTCAAACTCATGTAATCCGTGTATTTGTATCCGTTCTTGAAATACGTTTCGCAAAGTAATAATCATATTATGGTCTTGTTCTTTCGTATACAAATAGATTTTTTTCGGTGAAATAGAAAGAAGTGGTGCAATTACTTTTGTATCAATATATACATCTTTTTGCTTTAGCAAATCTTCATCTATATATTGGACCAATTTCTCCTGTTTTAAACGTCTACCTTTATCATCATAGAAAATAAAACTTTCATCAAAAATAAGATGCATACAGGACAAACGTGACTTTCGATTACTAACTTGTTGCCGGAGCGTCTCAATGAACATTTGATATTCTTGTTCCATCTTATACTCATCAATTGCCACTTCAGTAAGCTTAGCTACCATTTCCCTATATGTACGAAGACGAAAACGAACATATGATGAAAACGAGAATGAGAGCGGATCACAAAGCCAATTATTTAAAGAAGACTTAATATACGATTCAAATGTGTAACGTGTTAACTCACGAGCAACCCCTTTTCTTCTTCCCTTTAAAACTTCTTGTGCTATATGCAATATTTGATGACACTCTTCTTGTTCTTCATAAAAAAACTTTTCTTTTAAAATTGTATAAATCCACTCATTTTGTTTCACATTCACAATGAAATATACCATGACTGGCAATAAAATCTTTTCAATATAGTGTGATTCACATACTGGTATGTGAATTACAATTTTTTGTTCCTGTAAATATACACTCGTTTCTTTATATAACACTTCCGCCCTTTTCAGTAGTTGTTTATATACGTGCATAGCATCATTTTTTTCTTCGAAGCAAATTTCAATCACTTTTGTCCCCCCTTTTATCCCCGCTCTAAAGGATTGTATCTATACGTTACAAATCCTATAAGAGTTTGGCCCGTGGAAGTTCACTCTTAGTAGAATTGCATTTCCTTTCGTTAGAAAATCCACTCGATATGGCTTGCTAATTTTATATATATTAAGGGAGGGAGAAAAAAATGATACAAGCTACTATGAATTTTCCATAAGAACTGTTCGTTTTACAATTCGACTACGCTGAAAAGCATTCAAAACAAAAAAAGAACAAGCTTCTCAGCTTGCTCTTTACTTATGACGGCGGTTTTTCCCACCGATTGTAATTGGTTTCGCTAAATATTTAATTCGTTCCATAATACGGGCCGCTTTCATTTCTTCTGCTTCACCGCGCTGTGTATACGTTAAGTGATGTTCCAACTGTTTGAAATCAAAATTAGACGTAAAGAACGTTGGTAAGTTTTCTAGCATACGGAATTGTAAGATTGCACCGAGTACATCGTCACGTACGAAACTAGACATCGCTTCCGCTCCGATATCATCTAACATTAAAACTTGTACCCGTTTAACCGCATCAATCTTTTCTCCAATTGAATTATCTTGAATCGAACTTTTAATTTCACGTAAAAATTCTGGGAAGTATACGAGCATGGAACTTATTTTCTTTCGAGCAAGCTCATTCGCAATCGCCCCTAAAAGATATGTTTTCCCTACACCAAATTTACCGTAAAGATATAGCCCCTGTACTTTTTTACCCGGTTCATATGTGCTTAAAAATTCATTCGCTGCACCAATTGCATCAATACGTGCATTTAACTCTGAAGGGTCTAAATTTTCCATAGTCGCCTGTAAAATATCCGTTGGCATATACACACTTTGAACGAGTTTTTCATATTTTTTTCTCTCATCATATGCTACTTTTCTAATGCAACGATCGTATTGAATATCAATCATCTTACCTTGGATAACGAGCTTCGGCTCATATCCTTGCAGCATATTTTTACATGTCCCTAGATCCGGACAATCTGAACAACCTACACATTGTCCAATATATTCATATAACTTCACAAGACTGCGCTCAATCATAGAAGTTGTTACTTCGCCTTTATGCTCGTCTATAAATTCTTTCACACGCGGATGTGCCATCACTTCCGCCTTTAATACTTCATATCTGTTTTTAAAATTTTCATTTTCCATTAATTTTGTAAATGAATTTTGAATATGCTCCATTTTCTCACCTCAAAGAGCGTTCATTCTCTTCTATTAATCACGCTTATATTTTTTCAACACTTCTTCTAGTCGTTTTCGTTCATCTTCTAACGTACTTGTATCTTTTTCCGCACCTACATCATTTTTCACAGTTTCTTTTTCTTTCGGCTCTTCTTTCAACCAATCTGGTACCATTTCTTTTCGTACTGTTTTCTTCGCTGTACGACCTTTTTTCTTCGTCTCAGCCCATTCTTGGTATTGACGGTTTTCTTCTTTTGCTAGCGCCATTGCTTCAGCTACTGTACCGACCTTTTTACGAGCCCAATGCCCAGCAATCTTCTCCACATACGTTTTCGCAAGCTTCATATCTGAGCGTAGCATAACGTAATAAATAAGTACATTCACAACTCCTGGCGTTAATTTTTGATTGATCATAACATCCTCAACAATTTGCAAGTCCGCTTTCGTCGCCTCTGCACCACCAGAAATCTCTTTCAATAGTTGTTTTGGTGAGATTTCTTCTAATTGTTTTATAAGCATCTCTTCTTGCGATGAAGGCTCTTTCTCTTTCATCGTACGTGCAGCGTGTGGCTGTACTCTTTCACTTAATATTGGTAACGCTTGACCATTTTCGAATTGGTACCAATCGCGCGCTCCTTTTCTAAGCCTTCCCATATCAATTGTTTGCATCTCTGTCACCGCACCAAGAACGATATTTTGCATCGATAACACATCCACACCATACACGTAAGCAAGTGTAATGACACATTCTCGCACTTGATCTGTAATCGCCTTTTTAGGAACAAGAGCGGACAATCCGTCTACAAATAAGGAGAAATCAAAGAAATCGTTCCAAACTTTAGGAGCATCTCCCTTTTCATTATTTGGCATCGTTGTCGCTTTTGGAATACGGAGTTCTTCTTGCGCATGCTCAAGCTGTCCTGGATTAAACGAATCAAACACCTCATTAAAAGAACGTGTAATATTTTCATAAGAAGCAAAATCAAATTCTTCTTCTAAGAAATATTGTTTTACTTGATTATATTTTGTCCGACTCAATCGATTGTATAAAAAGATACTTAAAACAATATCATCAAAAAACTGCTTTGGAGATAAAGGTGGTTGCAATTCGTATATAAACATTCGAATATCTTTTTCTTTCTTAATATATACCTTTAAAAGCCCAATTGCCTCTAGCTTTACTCGTTCCTCATATATTTCGGGAAGTTGCATTTGCATGGTCACCATAAGGGAATGATGTGTATTCTCTTTTCCAAATACACGATCTTGCTCTAACGCCCCCCATAGCGTCATGTACAAGCTAAAAGCTCTACTACCTATTAACGGCTGATACAACATCGTTAACACTTTTCGGTCGTAATTATGTAGTAGTCCTTTCGTACTTACTTTATAACGATCAATCGGCAATAGCTCCATCCATGACTGTTTTTGCATTCTTGCTTTTCCTTTCTTTCATCCAATCTATCCTCTAATTCATTCGTTCTATCTTCATTATATATTTTATCCCGCTATTTGCGGGCAGTAAGACTCCCACATCAAAATTCGGCGAATGCACGGAAGTTTGGCAGGAGATACCTTCCCGTAAATGCCCGATTGGTTAAGGCTAATACTCATTTTGGGATGAACAAAATCCCCAATGATTATTAGCGAAAAAGAGCTATTAGCTTACGCTTCTAGCTCTCTTACCTCATTACTTACAGTATGTAAAGAGAATTGAATACAGCTTCTATTCTCTTTCTTTTTGCAGTATATCTTTTAATTCTTCAATAAATACATTTAAATCTTTAAATTGACGATATACAGAAGCAAAGCGTACGTAAGCAACATCATCGATATCACGAAGTTCTTCCATAACAATTTCACCAATCATATCACTTTTCACTTCTGATATACCTAAATTACGAAGTTCACGTTCCACACTTTGTGTTACTTCCTCTAATTGTCTTAAAGATACTGGTCTTTTCTCACATGCTTTAATTAAACCGCGTAAAATCTTTTCTTTATTAAACTCTTCTCGTGTGCCTTCTTTTTTAACAACGATAAGAGGTGACTCTTCTACTCTTTCAAATGTCGTAAAGCGACTTAAACAACTTTCACACTCTCTCCTTCTTCGAATAGAGCGCCCTTCGTCTACCGGACGCGAATCTAACACTCTTGTGCCATTATGAGAACAGGATGGACAACGCAATTCATTCACTCCCTTACAATTTGATTTTTATTTTTCTCTACTTCATTCACGTAAAAATATATATACAATATTATATAACTCATTCTAATGCTCTTACCACTCTAAGTTTAAATACATGATTTCATCATCTATTTTCCCAACAAAATAAGATGGTAGATGTAGCACTAACTTATGTGTGAGAGCTCCATTTAACTAACTAATGAACACGTTATGTTTTTCCTTTTTTATAAACTAAAAAAGAGGTGCATTATACACCTCTTTACATTTTAAATCAATTATGTTCTTTTTTAAAGAGCTTTTGTTTCTCTCTGCTTAATTTCGAAGCTACCAGTGCCTCGAGGAAGCTCGATGCTCTCACGCGTTTTCGCGTTTAAACCTTCTGCAATATATTCTGCAGCAACATTTGGATCAATACGATCCCCACAAGTATAAACATCAATACTTGCGTAACCGTGCTCCGGAAAGCTATGAATTGTTAAATGTGATTCCGAGATAATTACTACTCCACTTACACCTTGTGGTGCAAATTTATGGAAAGCAACCTCACGCACTTCAGCACCAGCTCTTAGTGCTGCATCCACAAATAATTGTTCAATATACGGCATGTCATTAAGCTTGTCGAAATCGCAATCCCAAAGTTCAGCGATCACGTGACGACCCATCGTATCCATAGTATCCATTCTACAGTTCCCCCTTGTAAATTTATTCTAACTGTTCGAATTGAAAACTAATTTGCAATTTGGCTTGCTCCACTACCACGGGGGAAAGTTAGTCCAGAGAGGTCCTAACCCTTTAAGTAGTGACTACGTACCTCAGCTCTTAAGTTTACGAGTGTTAGTATACTTTGTTTATTTTCATTTTGCAACAACAGTTTTTTCGATTTTCTGTCATATTTTCCTCTTTACTTTTCCCTAAAAAAAAGAAATGATTCACAAATACAGTAATAACAACGCTTCGTGGTATGTCCACTTTCCAAAATATACTCATATAATTTTTTTCCTTTTCAGAAAAAAATAAAAAAGAGAGGGCAATATTCACTTGCCCTCTCCCTTATTCACTTAAATATGTTGCACATTTTTTTGTTTCGCTAATTCGTCAACAACTAACGTTACAAGATCTACAACACGACGAGAGTAGCCCCACTCGTTATCATACCAAGCAAGTACTTTTACTTTACGATCACCCATTACCATTGTAGATAAGCCATCAATAATAGCTGAGTGTGTATTTGTATTAAAGTCAATAGATACTAAAGGCTCTTCGCTAAATTCTACAATACCTTTTAACGCACCGTTTGCAACCGTTTTGAATGCATCGTTAATAGCTTCAACTGTCACATCACGTTTTACATCTACTACTAAGTCAACAAGAGACACGTTTGGTGTTGGTACACGAAGTGCCATACCATGAAGTTTTCCGTTTAAATGCGGAAGAACTTTTGCTAGCGCTTTCGCAGCACCTGTCGTTGTCGGAATGATTGATTGTCCGCAAGCACGTGCTCTTCTTAAATCTTTATGTGGGTTATCAATATTTTTTTGGTCATTTGTATAAGCGTGAACAGTCGTCATTAAACCGTTTTCAATTCCAAACTGCTCATCTAACACCTTCACAACAGGCGCTAAACAGTTTGTTGTACAAGATGCATTTGAAATAACGGTATGTTTTGTAATATCTAATTGGTCTTCGTTCACACCAACTACAATTGTTACATCTTCATTTTTACCAGGCGCTGTTAAAATAACTTTTTTCGCTCCAGCTTCAACGTGAAGAATTGCTTTTTCTTTTGAATTAAATTTACCAGTTGCTTCAATTACAACTTCAACACCTAGATCTGTCCAAGGCAATTCCTTTGGATCGCGGTTGTTTAAAAGGCGAATCATTTTCCCATCAACTAATAAGTGATCTTCAAATGCTTCTACTGTTCCGTCAAACTTGCCGTGAACTGTATCATATTTAATTAAATGTGCTAACGTTTCAGATGGATAGCTTGCATTGATTGCTACAATTTCGAATGCGCTTTCTTTTATTGCCTGACGAAATACCATTCTCCCAATACGTCCAAATCCATTAATTGCCACACGAGTCATAATATGTTATCCCCCTTGAATGCGTTATACTATTTATCTCCAATCCCAATAATAGTATAACACAAAAAGGGGATATGTCACTAAGCATTTTCATTAATTTCACAATTTTTTAGTCAATAATGTTCCATTTCTTTAAAATTCCCTGTAATTGTGTTTTCGTTCCCATAATTGTGCCATCATTATTTATTACTTCATCCGCATGCTTCACTTTTTCTTCTAACGGCATTTGCGATTGTATACGTGCTTTTGCTTCTTCTTTCGAAAAATTATTTCGCTCCATTAAACGTTTTAATTGCGTATCAGGCGTGACAGCTACAACTAAAACGCGGTCAACGAGACTTGTTAATTTACTTTCAAACAAAAGAGGGATATCTAACACAACCGCTTGCATACTTTCTTTTATGTACATTTCCTTTTGTGCATTCATTTCCTCACGTACTGCAGGATGAACAATTTTATTTAACTGCAATCGTTTTTCTTCATTATAGAAAACAACATTTCCTAATTTCGGCCGATCCAGTTCTCCATCTTTTTGTAACACTTCCGTTCCAAATACTTCTACTATTTTGTTATATGCTGGTTTTCCTCGTTCTACAACTTCTCTTGCAATAACATCTGCGTCAATAACCGGTATACTTAGCTCACGAAACATTTCTGATACCGTACTTTTTCCGCTTGCAATTCCTCCCGTTAATCCAATTACCACTGTCATAATACTTCTCCTCCTCATAATAAAAGGCGCGAAACTAATGTTCCACGCCTATACTTACATTTTCCAAATTCCAATAATAATGAGTAATACCCCAGGCAGGAATGTAAATTTTTGTAACCATTTCATATTCGATAAAACTGTACCCAGCTTCATTCCAATAAACAAAAATAAAGAACTCATAACTGCAACTAATATTGCCATCATAGCGGGTGCATAACCTAATAAAGATGCACCAATTCCAGCACCAAACGAATCCACGGAAAGTGCGATACCAAGAAGTAGCGCTTCTCCTGCAGAAATAGTTCCCGATTTATCAAAGTCTGCAACAGTCGGTTTCCGTAAAATTTGAATTACTAACCCAAGTGAAGCAATTTCTAGTTTCCAAACCTTCTCTTCTTGCTTCGGTTCTTCCTTTTTATCACTTCGAAAAAATTGATATAATACCCAAATCCCTATTCCAATAAGAACAAGCCCACCGATACGCGTTGCGATAACAGGTGAAAATATTTTCGCAATCATATGTCCAATTCCCATTGAAACAAGCATAACAGCGGCTGAACAGATTCCGATAATTATAATTGATCTTAGTGGAATTCTTACGCTTCTCAAACCATATGTCAGCCCTACACTACAGCTATCTAAGCTTAATGTAAAAGCTAATAAAATAAGAGATAAATAAAGGTACATCGGTAAGCTCCTCCCTTATACATAGCTCTGCTGTATGTATATGACAAATGCCTATCCGATGTTATCTCTTTTCTATATTCTAGGCTGACAAATTGGGCAATAATGCGTCCCTCTTCCGCCAACAACTGTTTTTTCTAATATCGTGCCACAAGTTACACATGGTTCTCCCTTTTTCCCATATACATTTAAAAGTTCTTGGAATGAACCAATTTGCCCTTGCGAATTCATATACGTTCTAATTGTACTTCCGCCTCGCTTCACTGCTTCGCCTAGCGTCGTAACAATTGCTTCGTAAATTCTTTCGATTTCTTCTTCCGTTAAAGATGCAGCTTCTCGCTCCGGATGGATATGAGAACGGAATAAAACTTCATCTACATATATATTTCCAAGCCCTACTAAAAGACGCTGATCTAATAATACGACTTTTATTTTACGATTTGTCTTTTGCAATTTTCCTTGTAAATACTGTGGTGTCAATTCAGCATCAAATGGCTCTGGACCTAAGTCAGCAAGAGGCATTTGATTCAACTCTTCACCTTTTTTAAAGAGATGCATCGTACCAAACTTTCTCACATCTTTATAATGTAATTCAGTTCCATCTGTAAATAAGAAACGGACGTGCGTATGCTTATCAATTGGCTCATCCTCTTGATGCAGTAAAAACTTTCCTTCCATACGCAAATGTGAAACGATAACATAATTCGTTACATATAAAAGCAAAAACTTACCTCTTCGCTTTATCGTTTCAATTTTCTCGCCTCTGAGCATTTCTTTAAAGATTTCCGCATCATCTGGTCGTTTTACTATTTTTGGATACGTAACAATAACATCTTCAATCGTTTTTCCTGTTACAAGATTTTCGAGTGTCCGTCTGACGTTTTCAACCTCTGGTAATTCAGGCATTTCATCACTTCCTTATTTTGCGTCGTACCAAGTTGGACCGTAAGAATAATCAACTTTCAGTGGAACTGCGAGTTCAATTGCATGCTCCATTACTTCTGGTACAAGCTTCTCTAATTTTTCAATTTCTTCTTTTGGTGCTTCAAAGATTAATTCATCGTGTACTTGCAGAAGAAGACGCGCTTGTAATCCTTCTTCTTCTAAACGATCTGCCATAATAATCATAGCTATCTTTATAATATCTGCAGCACTACCTTGAATTGGTGTATTCATAGCTGTACGCTCAGCAAAGCTACGTAAATTGAAATTACGACTCGTAATTTCCGGAATGTAACGGCGACGATTTAATAAGGTAGTCACATACCCTTTTTGTTTCGCATCTTTTACGATGTCATCCATATATTCTTGTACACCAGGGAAACTTTCTAAATACTTTTCAATAAATTCCGCTGCTGCTTTTCTTGTAATTCCTAAGTTTTGTGAAAGACCGTAATCACTAATACCATACACAATTCCGAAGTTAACAGCTTTCGCTTGTCGTCTCATATTCGAAGTTACTTCATCTTTTCCAACACCGAATACGTCCATAGCTGTTTTCGTATGAATATCCATATCATGTTGGAACGCTTCAACTAGCCCTTTATCATTTGCAATATGAGCTAATACACGAAGTTCAATTTGTGAATAATCGGCCGCATACATAATCCATCCTTCTTCTGATGGAACAAATGCCTGACGAATCTTTCTTCCTTCTTCTAATCGAATCGGTATATTTTGCAAGTTCGGATCTGTTGAACTTAATCGACCTGTTTGTGTTAAAACTTGATTAAAGCGAGTATGAATTTTCGATGAATCTTCATGTACAACTTTTAGTAAACCTTCAATGTAAGTTGAATTTAATTTCCCTAACTGACGATAATGTAAAATGTTTGGAATAATTTCATGATGATTCATAAGTTTATCTAGTACATCAGCTGACGTAGAATAACCTGTTTTCGTCTTTTTAATAACTGGTAAGTTTAAATTCTCAAACAGAATAACCCCAAGTTGCTTCGGTGAATTAATATTAAATTCTGTTCCCGCAAGCTTATAAATTTCCTGTTCCATTTCCTTTAATCTACCCGCAAGTTCTTCTCCCATATTACGAAGGCGCTCCGTATCAACTTTTACACCTTTTACTTCCATATCAGCTAGTACACGTGCAAGTGGTAATTCTAACTCTGTAAACAATTCATATTGCTCGTTCTTTTTTAATTCTTCCAAGAACGTTTGCTTTACATCATATAATACATGCACTTTTCGAGCTACATGCTCCGCTACTACTTCTAGCTCTGGAACAGCACGCTTCGCACCTTTTCCATAAACTTCTTCATCCGATTTCACGGCATGCGTTTCTTTCATTTTCGCTACAGTACGGAAATCTTTATCCGTATCAGCTGGATCAAGTAAATAAGCAGCAATTAATAAATCAAAGTCGATTCCTTGAATATCTATACCCTTCCATTTGAGTGCAACGATAGCTCGCTTCGCATCAAATGTATGCTTTCTCATTTCTCCATTTGCAAGCCATGCTTTGAAAGCTTCGGATGCAAGAGCTATGTCCGTCTGAATAAAGTAGCAACCATTTTCATTTTGAATACCAAAACCTTGAATGTCCGCTTTATGATAGTTATCTTCTTGTACTTCTACAATAAGCGCACTATCTTGCTGAAGTATTTCTTCTGTAACTTCTTCCACAATATCAAATGTAATATCATCTAATTCAGCTGGAGCTGTTTCTTCTGGCGTAACACCTAATTTATTCAAAAGAGATGTAAATCCTAAATTCTCGAACATTGGAATCACATCACTTGCTTCATATCCTTTATACTCCATATCATCCACATGCACTGTAATCGGCGCATCTGTAATAATAGTTGCAAGATCTTTACTCATAAGAGCTTGTTCTTTATTCGCTTCTAGTTTTTCTTTTAATTTCTTCCCGCTTACTTGATCGATATTTTCATACACTGCTTCAACCGTTTCAAATTGCGTTAACAATTTAATTGCAGTTTTTTCACCAACTCCTGGTACACCCGGAATATTATCTGACTGGTCCCCCATTAAACCTTTCATATCGATAATTTGCTTTGGTGATAAACTGTATTTCTCAAATAAAGCTTCTTTCGTATATTCATCTACTTCTGTAATCCCTTTTCGAGGTATACATACAAGCGTATTATCAGAAACAAGTTGAAGTAAATCTTTATCTCCTGAAATAACCTTAACATGAAACCCTTGCTCACTCGCTTCTTTCGCTAACGTCCCCATAATGTCATCCGCTTCATAATTTTCTAGTTCATAACGCGGTACATTAAATGCATCAAGCATCTCACGAATAAACGGGAATTGTTCTGATAACTCAGGTGGAGTCTTTTGACGTCCTCCTTTATACTCGCTATACGTTTTATGACGGAATGTCGTTTTTCCTGCATCAAACGCAACAAGCATATGCGTTGGCTTTTCTTCCTCTAATATTCTCATTAACATCATTGTAAAACCGTAAATTGCGTTCGTATGTATACCTTTGTCGTTATTTAAAAGCGGTAGTGCAAAGAAAGCACGATACGCGATATTATTACCATCTACTAATACGACTTTTTTTTCCACAATAGAAACCTCCCCATACAAATTTGAAACGATTTTCACATAGAAAAAAAACCGTTCCTTTCCTCTCTCTATATTAACATGACTAATAGAGAGAAGAAAAATAACGGTTTTTTTCTTTCATATATATCAAACTTATATTGGCATAAAGGGAAGTGACGAGAACAGCATAACTATTCTCGTCCAAAATTACTCCTTGGATGAAGGGGTTTTCATGTATTATATTAACAGAGCTTTATTAATATTTAATTAAGCCATTGTTAATATATTGTAAATATCCTTCATCCTATTTTTCAGTTGCCGATTTCGGTAAAACAACTGTAAATGTTGTCCCTTCCCCAACTTCACTATCCACAGTAATTGTACCGTGATGTGCCTCAACTAAATGCTTTACAATCGATAATCCAAGACCTGTACCACCAGTATTTCTACTTCTCGCCTTATCCACTCGGTAAAAACGTTCAAAAATACGTGGGATTTCATCTTTACTAATACCAATTCCAGTATCAGATACTTTTATATAAGCATTGTATTTATCTTCTGCTAATTCAACAGAAACAACGCCTCCAGCCGGTGTATATACGATTGCATTATTAATTAAATTAATAAAGATTTGTTTCAAACGACCAGGATCTCCAATGACAGAGACACGTTTTAATACATTCACTTGTAAAGAGATTTCTTTTTCGCCTGCTTTATTGTCAAGCACCATATGAATATCTTCAATAAGTCCCTTCATATCAACGGTTTCCATATTTAATTTAAACCCTTGTTGCTCAATCTTTGACAAATCTAATAAATCTTCAATTAACCCCTGCATGCGTTCACTTTCTTTTAAAATAATGTGTAAGAAATGTTCGCAAAATTTCTTATTATCCATCGCTCCATCCAAGAGCGTTTCTGAAAAACCTTTAATAGAAGTAATTGGCGTCTTTAGTTCATGAGAAACATTTGCTAAAAAGTCTTTTCTCATTTGTTCTAATCTCTTTAACTCTGTTATGTCATGGAATACGAGAACAATCCCTTTCCATTCATGGTTCGTCCCGATAATCGGCGCTCCATATACTTCGAAATGCTTTCGCTCAATTCCAAGTGGCAATAACATTTGTTTACGCACTTTCACTTCTGTCATAAAGATTTCTTCCACAAGCTCTATAATTTCTGTATGGTGGAACGATTCATAATATAAGCGATCTAAATATTCTTCATCTGTTACGTGGAAAGTCTCTTTATAAGAACGGTTTACAAGGTTTATATAACCGCGGCTATCAATTAAAATCATTCCACTTCCCATATTTTCGATTAACGTATGCAGACGATCTTGTTGCATTTCTTGTTCAAGTGTCATCTCTTGTAAATTACGAGCTAAAATATTAATCGCTTTACTCAGCATTCCTGTTTCATCCGAATGACTTTCATAAGCACGTGCTTTATAATTTCCCTTCGCTAATTCAATCGCAACTTTCGTAACTGATTCAATTGGCCTAATATATTGCCCTGTAATTTTCATACCTAAAAACACGACTACAAGACAAGCGATAACAAATCCGATAATTAATAATCCCCACGTTTTTTGATGAACATCTTTCAAAGGCTCAATTGTACTTTTCACCAAAATGTATCCTTGTTTCCCTGTTACATCTTGAACGAACACCGCATGATAAAATTCATTCTTCTGATCCGTTTCTTTCGTAATGACTTTATTTCGTTGTTTCGCTGTTTCGGCAGAAAGTTCTTTAATCATCTCTTGACTAAATGCAGATTGTTGCCCTTTGCCATATTGAACTTTCTTTTTTTCATCTACAAATATAATAGAAGCTGGTATTTTTTCTTCTAACTTTTCAAATACATACGGCCTTTTTAAAACATCCTCAAAACCTTGTTCTTCTGCTAATACCGCAACATATCCTGTTTCTTTTACCATTCTCTCTTTCGCATGATCTATATAATAGTTTTCAAACACGGTTTCTAACAGTAAACCTAGTCCAACTAAAATAAACACAATAAGAGAAACAAATGTAAAAAGAAGCCTGGAACGAAATTTATTCATCCCCTTTTGGCTCCTCTAATTTATATCCTAAACCACGTATCGTTTTAATGTACGTCGGTTTTTTCGTATTTTTTTCAATTTTATCGCGCAAGTGGCTAATATGAACATCAACAATTCGTGTATCACCAGCAAAATCATAATTCCATACAGCACTTAATAATTGATCACGCGTCAACACGCGACTTTTATTTTTCGCAAGATAAACAAGTAGTTCAAATTCTTTTGGGGTTAATTCAAGCTTTCTTCCTTGGAAATAAGCCTCATAAAACTCCGGTAAAATTTTAAGGTCTGCAATTAGGATGCTATCTTCATCTGGCGCTTCTGCAACTTGCTCTTCTTGCTGTAATTTCGTACGACGTAAAATCGCCTTCACACGAGCAACAACTTCCCTTGGACTAAATGGCTTCGTCATATAATCATCCGCCCCAAGTTCAAGACCTAGCACCTTATCAAATTCATCATCTTTTGCTGTTAACATTAAAATCGGCGTCATAACACGCTGCAATCGTAATTCTTTACAAACTTCCATACCATCCATTTTTGGAAGCATTAAATCTAATATAATTAAATCCGGACGTTCTGTTGTCGCTTTTTGAAGCGCCATTTCTCCGTCCATCGCTGTTATAACTTCAAAACCAGCTTGTTGTAAATTAAATTCAATTAAAGTTAAGATAAATTCCTCATCATCAACTACTAAAATACGATTGTTCATTCTTTTCCTCCAAGTTATAGACTTGAAACCTTCTTCATCCTAGTATTTTCCCCGTTATTCTCATCATACTAGAAAACAGGTCCCCCCTCAATATAATTGTCTATTCATGGATTCAGATTATGCTCTCGTTATCTCTAAAAACAATTACACTCGGCTCAATTAACGTGTTACTATCCACACTTTATACAATTCTATATTCTCATTACATTCTACTTCCGTATGAACATTGAATTCTCGATTTTGTGCTAAGAAAAAAGATAGAACATACGCTATTTTATAGTCCGGTGTTTCATATCCATCAAATACCCTTCCGTATATTTCATTCGCGATCCCGTCTGCCCACACTTCAGCTTCTCTTATCGTTTCAAAAATAACGTCTTCCCTTTTCCATCTCACTTAAAAAATCCCTCCTTCAATTGACTTCAGTTATTAAAGTATGTGATAATTTCATATAATAATTAATATATATGAATGTTATATATACAGAGGTTCTATTATGCGACTAGTACTACCTATTCTAACTTTAGTAGTAACATGTATTCTTACTTTTAACGCTCCAAGCTGGGATACGATTAAAACGGGTTGTTCAGATTTTGCTGCAGGGTTCGCTGAAGGATTCTTCAACTAAAAATAGCGCTAGCTCCCTTATTAAAGGTATGCTAGCGCTATTCATATTTTCATGTTTTAAAAATTATCTAATGCTTTTTCCATAATGGAAACAGATTTAAAAGGTGGCGTTACCGTTAATGAACCTTTAACAACCGTTTCTCCTTTTTCATCATGAGCAGATACAAGCATATCAATTGTATGTGCCTCCTCAGAAACAGCCACAACTTCAAAGTGGATTTGTAACGTTTCATAATGGTGAACATGCTTCACGAACGTAAGGTCCTTCCTAATAATATGACTACCTGGACCTGGTAAATATTTCGTAACCGCCGTTGTAATCATTCCCGTTAGCATAATGCTTGGTACAATCGGCTTTTCATACGGAGTTTGGGATGCGTAATCATGCTGAATATATAATGGATTGGCATCATTCGTTAGCCCTAAATACAATAACAAATCTTTATCCTCAATTTTTTCAGTGATAGATAGTTTCTCTCCTACTGTAATTTCATCCATTTTACGACCAATTTGAACTTTTTTCTTTAACATGTTACAACCCCCTCCGATTTTTTCACCTTATTATCCTACTAAAAGCGATACCTTATCCGAAATTTACTATGATGAGGGCAATGTATAGTATAAATCTACAGTTTCATTATAGGATACTACAAATGATAGCGTTTTCATATTATTTCAAAAAAACATTTCATTAAATAGTAGAAAAAGATTCGGGGCCCCGAATCTTTTTCCGCTTATATTTAATTATTAAACAAGAACTTTCATAACGTTACGTACAGATTCTACAGAGCGATCTAACGCTTCTTTTTCCTCTGCAAGAAGTTCTAATTCAATAATTTTTTCAATTCCGTTACCACCTAGAATTACTGGTACCCCTAAGTAAAGGTCACTATAACCATATTCACCTTCAAGATACGCAATAGCCGGTAATACACGGCGTTGATCTTTTAAGATTGCTTCTGTCATTTCAACTAAAGAAGCCGCTGGTGCGTAATATGCACTACCGTTTCCTAATAAGCCTACAATCTCTCCGCCACCCTTACGTGTACGTTCTACAATTGCCTCTAAACGCTCTTTCGGAATTAACGTTTCTAACGGAATGCCACCCGCATAGGAATAACGTACAAGAGGTACCATGTCGTCACCGTGTCCACCAAGAACAAATCCTGTAATGTCTTTCACAGAAAAATTTAATTCTTGTGCAATGAATGTACGGAAACGAGCTGTATCTAATACGCCCGATTGCCCGATAACACGCTCTTTCGGGAATCCTGCTTCTTTAAATACAGAATATGTCATTGCATCAACTGGATTTGTTAATACAACAATAATCGCATTTGGTGAATGTTTTGCAATGTCGCGCGTAATACTTTTCATAATTTTAGAGTTTGTTGCTACTAAGTCATCACGGCTCATACCAGGCTTACGTGCAATACCTGCTGTAATAACGACAACGTCAGAATCAGCAGTATCTGCGTAATCAGATGTTCCAATAATGTTAGCATCAAAACCTTGTACTGGGCTCGCTTCTAACATATCTAACGCTTTCCCTTTTGTTGGATTTTCCAGTTGTGGAATGTCCACTAATACAACATCTGCAAGTTCTTTTTGTGCTAATAAGAATGCTGTTGTTGCTCCTGTAAATCCTGCACCGATGACTGAAACTTTCTTGCGTTTGATTGTCATAATTTACCCCCCACTTTAATTATGCGTTTTTGATTATCGCTACATCCATGTTTTTAATAAGCTCATTAGCAAATTCAGAACATTTCACTTCTGTTGCGCCTTCCATTAGACGAGCGAAGTCGTATGTTACTACTTTTGATGCAATTGTTTTCTCAACTGAATCAGTTACTAATTTCGCAGCTTCATTCCATCCTAAATGTTCTAGTAATAATACACCAGAAAGAAGAACAGAAGACGGGTTTACTTTATCTAAACCTGCATATTTTGGAGCTGTACCATGTGTAGCTTCAAAGATAGCATGTCCAGTCACATAGTTAATGTTTGCACCAGGTGCAATACCAATTCCACCTACTTGTGCAGCAAGTGCATCAGAGATGTAGTCTCCATTTAAGTTCATTGTTGCAACAACATCGAACTCACGTGGACGAGTTAAAATTTGTTGTAAGAAGATATCTGCAATAGAATCTTTTACAATGATTTTTCCAGCCACTTCTGCGTCTGCCATCGCTTTATTCGCTGCATCTTTGCCATCTTTTTCAACGATGCGATCATATTCAGCCCAAGTAAATACTTTATCGCCGAATTCTTGTTCCGCAACTTCGTAACCCCAGTTTTTGAAAGCACCTTCTGTAAATTTCATAATGTTTCCTTTATGAACTAATGTAACAGAAGAGCGTTTTTCGTTAATTGCATATTGAATTGCAGCACGAACAAGACGCTTTGTCCCTTCTTCTGAAATTGGTTTAATACCAATACCAGATGTTTCTGGGAAGCGGATTTTATTAACACCCATTGCTTCTTTTAAGAAAGCAAGAACTTTTTCTGCTTCTGGAGATCCTTGTGCATATTCAATTCCAGCATAAATGTCTTCTGTATTTTCACGGAAAATAACCATATCAGTATCTTCCGGACGTTTTACAGGTGAAGGAACACCTTCAAAATAACGAACTGGACGTAGACATACGTATAAATCTAATTCTTGACGAAGCGCTACGTTTAGAGAACGAATACCACCGCCAACTGGAGTTGTAAGTGGACCTTTAATTGCGATTAAATATTCACGGATTAAATTTAAAGTCTCTTCTGGTAACCACTCGCCTGTTTGGTTGAATGCTTTTTCCCCTGCAAGCACTTCTTTCCAAACGATTTTCTTCTCACCATCATAAGCTTTTTCTACTGCTGCTTCTAGTACGCGAGATGCAGCTTCCCAAATATCAGGACCAATTCCATCTCCTTCGATAAATGGAATAATCGGATTGTTTGGTACATTCATAACACCATTAGTTACAGTAATTTTTTCACCTGTCGTCAATGTGATAACCCCCATGTTTGAAATTTCATATGTATGAAACTGAGGGAATAACCCCTCAGTTCAAACCGTTAGTCAAATTAAAATATTCTAATCATTACATCTTCCCAAAAAAATCAGACTTTTGAAAGCGTATTTTTACTATCGAAATAGTGTTTTTCGCTTATCGTTGTGCAATTGGAACATATACTTGATGTGTTGGTCCATTATAATCAGCACGCGGACGGATTAAACGGTTGTTTTCATATTGTTCTAGAATATGAGCTAACCAGCCTGACATACGGCTAATTGCAAAAATAGGTGTAAATAAGTCATGGTCAATTCCTAAACAATGGTATACAGAAGCTGAATAGAAATCAACATTTGGTGGAAGACCTTTTTCTTTTGTTACAATGTCTTCAATTTTGATAGACATATTATACCATTTCTCTTCTCCTAAAAGCACGCATAATCTCTTAGACATTTCACGTAAATGTTTTGCACGTGGATCACCTTGCTCATACACACGATGACCAAAGCCCATGATTTTCACTTTATTTTGAAGAGCATTATGAATATATGATTCTACATTTTCTTCTTCGCCAATTTCAGTTAACATCTTCATTACATTTTCATTTGCCCCGCCGTGAAGAGGACCTTTTAACGCACCGATTGCTGCAGTAATACCAGAATATACATCTGAAAGTGTAGCTACGCAAACACGTGCAGTAAATGTAGAAGCGTTTAACTCATGATCTGCATGAAGTACAAGCGCCTTATCAAAAGCTTCAATTTCAACTTCATTTGGCTCACGATCATTTAACATGTACAAGAAGTTTGCAGCTAATGATAAATCTTTTCTCGGTTCAACAATATCTAAACCTTTACGGATTCTTGCATAAGCGGCAATTAAAGTTCCCACTTGAGCTTGTAATTTAACCGCTTTCAAATAATTGGACTTTTCATCCATAATTTCAGAGCTCTCATCGTATAATGATAGCATGGAAATTGCAGTTCGTAAAACAGACATAGGATGTGCGATCTTTAAATCTACTTGTTTTAAATATGTTAAAATTTCACCTGGCACTTTATAGTATTCTGATACAGTTTCATTAAATTCCGCTAGTTCTTGTTCGTTAGGAAGCTTGCGGTGCCATAATAAGTACACTACTTCTTCAAATGTAGCATTCTCAGCTAAATCATCAATATTATACCCAACATAAGTTAATGTATCATCAATAATAGAGCTCACAGATGATGTTGTTGCTACTACCCCTTCTAAACCTCGAATAACAGTCATGACATTCTCTCCTTTTCCTGAAAAATTCTCCCAACCTTGCTCCTTATATCTATTTGCTCCCCTTATGAATTATGAACGCCCGTTCACTCTTTAGGCAAGCAAAATGCACGATCATGCACATTTGTTGCGATGTTCCCCTCTTAATGTCCATTGCTTACATGGAAAGCATGAGCGTGAATGTCTCCCCGAATCCTCACGCTCAGAACAACAAGTTAGTGAGGAAAATGAATTCCGAAGAGTTTTATGATAAAAACAACATAAAACAATATCATTATAAAATTGTTTTATGTTGTTTTTATTTTATCTGGTGTAAAGTCTCTGCTGTTATGTAACTTTTCAAAGTTTCTAATTCTATTATAAACAATTATCTGACTTTTGTGAACAGAAAGAATTCAAAAATTTTATATTACTATAAAATTCCTTATTTAAACATTTGTATAATACTCATAACTGCATAGGCAATTCCAGCCCCAATTAACGGGCCTACAGCCACCCCATTAAATAAGGCAACCGCTATAATCGTCCCAAAAACAAGCGCAGTTGTAATATGAGGGTCCGTCGTCAATAATTGTACGCCGCCTTTCGCTAACAAAGCGACCGCCACACCTGAGGCTAAAGCAATCCATGCATAATATGATTTCGCTGCTTCTCCGAGTTGTTTAAAGCCTATTTCCCCTGTCGCAATCGGTACGAGCACTGCTATTGTAATGACCGTTACACCAAGGTTAATCCCTTTCGTTTGTAAATAAGGAAAGACTTTATCTCCTAAAAACGTAAACTTCAATAAGAATAACACTCCAATGGCTACAGTAAGCGATTGGTTTTTAGCAATAAGTCCTATAATAAGTAGTATGAATAAAAATAACGTTGACTGACTAATCATGTTTGCACTTCCTTTCTGAAAATAATGAACTCGCTTCCAAACAAAAATACCTTTAAACCTATCGTTATACATGTCATATCGATGTCTATTTGCCAATGAGAATAAGCCAACAATTTCATTTTTGTATGCATTTTTAACTTACAAAACGAGACTGTAACCCAAAAAAATCAAAGCATATATACATTTTTGAAAACGATGGTCTCTCCTTTCTTTTCTAACAAGAAACAGGTAAAATAAAAAGAAGAGAAAATGAAGTTTTTACCATATAGTAGAAGCATCATCAACAAGCTTTTACAGTCGTTCATGTACTGAAAAAGCAGGGAAAATCCATCATTCCACTATAACATAAAAGTGAAACTTTAATCAGTGAATGCTACTCGTTATAAGTTGAACGAATTAGGCTAATACAAATTGGAATGGGAGGTATACATCTTTGAACCGAAACTTACTATATATGATATTGCGACTCATATTTGTCATTGTAGCAACGGTAGCTGGGTTCTATGTATTACTATACATGTCAGGACTTATCTATCCTTTTATTATCGCTTTTGCATTTGCTTATTTGATTAATCCTGTCGTCAATTTTCTTAATCAAAAACTACAATTCCCTCGCGCACTAGCAGTACTCGTTAGCTTAATTCTCGTATTCGGAGCTATCGTCGGGCTTGTTACATACCTTGTAACAGAAGCAATATCTGCCACAACATACTTACTACAACTTGTTACAGTAAAGTTTCCGGATATCGTTAAATTCGCAGAGCAATTTGCACTTAATCATATTATGCCTCTCTATGACGATTTAATTTCTAAATTTAATCATCTTGGAGAACCGCAGCGTTATACAATTACACAAAACATCCAAAACTTAGGAACTGAAGCAACAACACAAATGAAAGAACTTTTAACAGCTATTATAAGTGGATTAACAAATTTCATTAGTGCATTACCAACAACTCTAACTGTTCTTGTATTCATTTTATTAGCCACTTTCTTCATTAGTTACGATTGGCACCGTCTTGCTCAAAAAGCAAGAAAACTTCTACCGAATCGTGTACATGGCTACGGAAAAACTATTTTTGTCGATTTAAGAAAAGCTTTGTTCGGTTTTGTTAAAGCGCAACTTACACTCGTATCTATGACAACCGTTATTGTACTAATCGGACTTTTAATATTACGCGTACCATACGCCATTACTATCGCGATTATTACAGGTGTTGTAGATTTACTCCCATACTTAGGGACAGGAGCCGTCTTCGTCCCTTGGGTTATATACGTATTTTTCACTGGCGACACTGCATTCGCCATCGGTCTTCTCATTCTATACATCGTCGTGATTGTCCAAAGACAAATTATGGAACCTAAAGTGCTTTCATCTAATATTGGTCTTGATCCATTAGCGACACTAGTCGCTCTATTTATCGGCTTTAAGCTCTTCGGTTTCTTAGGATTAATCATCGGTCCAGTCACATTAGTACTACTTAATACATTACACAAAGCTCATGTCTTCCATGACTTGTGGAAATACATTAAAGGTTCACCCTCTTCAAAACAATAATTTCTAATTCACACAAAAAACTTAAGGAATAATGAGTGCAATTTCCCACTCATTATTCCTTGTACTTCTTTTTCATACTAACTACATGCAAAAAGAGAATTGCCCAAAAAAGGATAATTCTCTTGTTTTTTTGCATATAAAAACGGATTTTTCAACCTAAAATACATTTTTATTCTATTTATTTTATAATTATTACTTACATTTATTACTTTTTATGTAAATGAATAAATATACAAACCAATATAAGATAAGGCTTCAACTAACGATTTCCCTGCTTTTATCAGATTTCATTACGTTCCTCGATCCTTCATACACAAAAATAAAACTTCAATATAGCGGATTTTTTCTACATCCTATTCATTAAGAACAAATAGTATCCAATTTACATGTTCAATCAGAAATATATATCCTACACAATAAAGTGAAACTTTAATCAATCAGGTTTTGTTCATCCCCCACTAATTATTAACCCGTACCAATCAGGCTTTTTGCAGAATAAAAAAAGTAGTGCTTAGATCGCTATAATCTAAGCACTACTTCTGAATAATAATAGTAGATCTCTTTCTAAACTTCCATTCCATCCACTTCATAACAAGCGGCTTCAATAAAGCCCTAGTAAAAGGGACAACAAAAATAAACCCCATTACATCCGTCACATATCCAGGAAGCACTAAAAGAATACCTCCTACAAATACAAAAATACCATCTAGTACTGCCTCGCCTGGCATTTCTCCTCTATTCAACTTAGATTGAATCTCTCTAAGCACTTTAAACCCTTGCCTTTTCGCCAAATATACACCTACAACACCAGTAAATACAATCATAGCGAACGTAGACCATAACCCTATTACATGACTCGACCCAATTAATACCGTAATCTCAACCGCCGGTATTAAAATCAACAAGAATAACAACCATTTCATAGTTCTGCACCCCTTTCACAAATCGCTTTAAAGACCCCTAAAACGCTCATATAGACTAAACAGAAGTAAGACACCCATTCACATTAAACTTCATAACAAGCAGCTTGTAAAAGCAAATTTAGACGTTTTAAAATAGTTCTATCATGTTTTTGTGTAAAAAAAAGAGAAGGACTCCGCTCCTTCTCTCCGTATTACTTCTTATAGCACTTCCGCATGTCCATTATAAACAATTCCGCGTGCCGCATCAACTGTTACTTCTTGGCCATTTTTTAAAGTTGCTGTTACGCCGTTTACACCAACGATAACAGGAATACCGATTGATACGCCTACAACAGCTGCATGGCTAGTTAAGCCACCTTCTTCTACAACTAAAGCAGCAGCTTTTTCGATTGCAGAAATCATATCTTTATCAGTGCTTGTTGTAACAAGGATATCACCTTCGTTTACGTTCGCTACAGCTTCAGCAGCTGTTTTTGCTACAACTACTTTACCTTTTGCAGCTTTACGACCGATTCCTTGTCCTTTAGCAACTTCTTCACCAACAACATGGATTTTCATTAAGTTTGTTGTACCAGTTTCAGCAACTGGTACACCCGCAGTGATTACTACAGTGTCTCCAAGTCCGATTAGACCCGCATCCATACCTGTTTGAATCGCAGTATCTAACATTTCGTCAGTAGACGCTGCACGTTTCCCAGCCATAAATGCTTGTACACCCCAAACAAGCGCAAGACGACGTCCTACTTGCTCGTCAGATGTTACAGCTACGATTGGAGATTTCGGACGATATTTAGAGATCATTTTCGCAGTATGTCCACTTTCTGTTGGAGCTACGATCGCAGCTACATCAAGAGCAAGTGCTGTATGCGCAACAGATTGGCTAATTGCATCTGTAATTGTTGGAGTGAACTCTTTAATACGTTTTTTGAACATATCTTCGTATTGTAATGATTTTTCAACACGTACTGCAATGTTAGCCATCATTGTTACCGCTTCTACTGGATATTGACCAGCAGCAGTTTCACCTGAAAGCATGATTGCATCCGTACCATCGAAGATTGCGTTAGCTACGTCACTTGCTTCCGCACGAGTTGGACGTGGGTTACGTTGCATAGAATCTAACATTTGCGTTGCAGTAATAACTGGTTTACCTAATACGTTACATTTTTTGATTAAACGTTTTTGCACTAAAGGTACTTCTTCTGGTGGAATTTCCACACCCATATCACCACGAGCTACCATTAAACCGTCAGAAACTTCTAAGATTGAATCGATATTGTCGATACCTTCTTGGTTTTCGATTTTTGGTACGATTTGGATGTATTGAGCATTATGCTCTTCTAGTAATTCACGGATTTCTAATACGTCAGATGCTTTACGAACGAAAGATGCTGCGATGAAATCAACTTTTTGCTCGATACCAAAGATGATATCTTTTACGTCTTTTTCAGTGATACCAGGAAGCTTAATGCTTACGTTTGGTACGTTAACACCTTTTTTATTTTTTACAGTTCCACTGTTTAAAACTTTTGTACGGATATTTCCGTCAGCTTTTTCGATTACTTCTAGCTCGATAAGACCGTCATCGATTAGAATGCGAGAACCTGGGTCTACATCATCATAAAGACCAGCATAAGATACAGAGAACTTCTCTGCAGTACCTAATACTTGCTCAGTAGAAAGAACTACTTCTGCACCTGTTACAAGTTCAGCTTGTCCGTCTACGAAGTCGTGAGTACGGATTTCTGGACCTTTTGTATCAAGTAAGATACCAACTGTTTTACCAGTTTTCTTTGAAGCTTCACGAATGTTTTTAATACGAGCGCCGTGCTCTTCATGGCTACCATGAGAGAAGTTTAAACGAGCAACGTTCATACCCGCTTCCATTAATTGTTCTAATTTCTCAATACTTTCACTAGCAGGACCTATTGTACATACAATTTTAGTTTTACGCATATTGCACCTCCGAAAATTATGAAACCGTTCCCAAATATCCGACATTACGCCGATTAGATGGATAATTCTTTAGATAATTGATACATATCTTTATCGATTGTATGCTTTTGAGCTAACGCCTCGATAATGTCATGATCAACAAGTTTATTATCTTGAATACCTACACAGCGTCCACCTTTACCAGCAATTAACAACTCAACTGCTCTTGCGCCAAGACGACTTGCTAATACACGGTCTTGTGCACTTGGTGATCCACCACGTTGTACGTGACCTAATACAGTTACACGAGTATCAAAGTTTGTTGCTTCTTCAATATGCTTACCGATGTCAATTGCACTTCCAACACCTTCAGCTACAATGATAATACTGTGTTTTTTCCCACGTTCGCTACCGCGTTTTAGACGAGCGATTACATCATCCATGTCATACTCTTCTTCTGGAATTAAGATCGTTTCTGCACCATCAGCTAAACCAGCCCATAATGCGATGTCTCCAGCATGACGTCCCATTACTTCGATAACATATGTACGTTCATGAGATGTAGCTGTGTCACGGATTTTATCAATTGCATCAATAACAGTATTTAAAGCTGTATCGAAACCAATTGTGAAGTCTGTTCCAGGAATATCATTGTCGATTGTACCTGGTACACCAACACATGGGAATCCTTGTTCAGTTAATTTTTTAGCACCTTGGTAAGAGCCATCTCCACCAATAACAACAAGTCCTTCGATACCGTGTTTCTTTAATTGCTCGATACCTTTTAGTCGTACTTCTGGGTCTTTAAACTCAGGACATCTTGCTGTATATAATTTCGTACCACCGCGGTGGATAATATCGCCAACAGAACCAAGTTCTAATTTTTCAATGTGACCAGAAATTAATCCAGCGTATCCATGGTAAATACCATATACTTCAATATCATGGAAAATCGCTTTACGAACAACTGCACGAATGGCAGCATTCATACCAGGTGAATCTCCACCACTTGTTAATACACCAATACGTTTCATTTGTACTCACCTCATAAAGATTATTTGCCTTATAATAAAATAACACGAAAAAATATAAAAACACAATGGAGAAGATGTGTCTTTTCATAATAAAAACGTGCATTCGCGAAGAGGAACGCACGCTTTTCTTATTTTATCCCAATGGAAGCGTTTGAAAACGAAACTTGCCCAATTTTCATATATTTTTCATAACGTTTTTCGATTAATTCATCTTTCGAAATTCCGTTTAATTGTTCAAAAGTTTTTCTAATCATTAAGTCTATATTTTCTGACTGTTTTAAAAGATTACGGTGAGCTCCACCTTTTGCCTCTGGAATAATTTCATCAATTACACCTAATTCTTTCAAATCTGCTGCTGTAATTTTCATTGCTTCTGCAGCTTCCTTCGCTTTTCCTGCATCTTTCCAAAGAATTGCCGCTGCACCCTCTGGTGTAATAACAGAATAAGTGGAATTTTCTAGCATATGAATGTAATCTCCTACTCCAAGACCTAGCGCACCACCACTACCGCCTTCACCGATAACGATACAAATAACTGGTACCGTTAAACCTGCCATCTCAAATAGATTGCGGGCAATAGCTTCACTTTGTCCACGTTCTTCAGCTGCTTTACCAGGATAAGCTCCCTTCGTATCGATGAAACAAATAATAGGACGATTAAACTTTTCCGCTTGTTTCATGAGACGCAGTGCTTTTCGATACCCTTCTGGATGAGGCATCCCAAAATTACGACGAATATTTTCTTTCGTATCTTTTCCGCGCTGATGCCCAATTACAGTTACAGGCATCCCCTTATATTTCGCAATGCCGCCGACAATCGCTGCATCATCGCCAAATAGGCGATCTCCATGACATTCAAAAAAATCAGTAAATAAGTGCTCAATATAATCGAGCGTTGTCGGTCGTTCTGCATGACGAGCAATTTGCACACGGTCCCATACTTTCATATTGCCGTATATATCTTCCTCTAAATTTTCTAGCTTGTCTTCCAAAATACGAATCTCCTCACTGAAGTCCATCTGGCTGTTTTTCGTATAGTCTTTCAGTTCACGGATCTTATTTCTTAGCTCAACAACTGGTTTTTCAAATTCTAGCTCTGCCATACAGCCATTTCCCCTCCTTGATGAACTTCTAAAATCTTACGAAGTGATTCTTTCATATCATCACGATGCACAACCGCATCTAATTGACCATGGTCTAGTAAAAATTCTGCCGTTTGGAAATCTTCCGGTAGTTTCTCACGCACTGTTTGTTCAATTACACGTCTACCAGCAAATCCGATAAGTGCACCTGGCTCTGCAAGATTATAATCACCAAGTGAAGCAAAACTCGCTGAAACCCCGCCCGTCGTTGGGTGAGTCATAACAGAAATAAATAACCCTCCTGCATTACTATGCTTTTTCAAAGCTACGCTTGTTTTTGCCATTTGCATTAAACTTAATATACCTTCTTGCATACGGGCACCACCCGAAGCAGTAAAGATAATAAATGGAACTTGTAAGTCGTATGCCTTTTCAACCGCACGGGCAATTTTTTCTCCTACAACAGAGCCCATGCTCCCCATTCGAAAACGAGAATCCATTACTGCAACAACAACAAGCATGTCATCAATTGTTCCTTCACCAGTTACAACCGCTTCATTCAATTCAGTCTTCTTACGATCGTTCTCTAATTTCTCTTCATATCCCGGAAACTCGAGTGGATTTAATGAAACCATTTCTTTGTCATACTCACGGAATGACCCTTCGTCCAATATACTATCAAGGCGCTCCCATGCATTCATAGGATGATGATATCCACAGTTCACACATACTTTTAAATTTTTCAGAAGTTCTTTCGTATACATGATTTTTTTACATTTCGGACATTTTGTCATAACGCCATCTGGTACATCTTTTCGTACTTGTTCTGAAGGTATTGCAGCATACTTTTTCTTTTTCACGAATAAATCTCTTAGCACAATTTGACCCCCTTCGTTGAGAGCTAAGGTTAGCGTAAGAAGAAAATGGGGCTAACACCAATGTTTGATGTTAGCCTTATCTTCTCAATCTGTCTAATAACCTCTCTCTTTACGTTTAACTTTAACCGCTATGCGGTAGAATGTTTGTCATAACGTGTCATGGTCATTTCGACAAATTTTATACATTACGAGTGAAACTGTATATTCTCTACTAATTCATCGTAAATTTTTAGTGCATCATTTTCTTGTTTTTCTTCCAAAGTAGCATAAAGCTTTCTATACATATCGATAGAATCTCCTGAAACTTTACAAGAAAGAGTTGCTACGTAATCATTTACGATCATCCAAATGCGATATAGTAAATAATTATCGACTTGTTCAATTAGTGTTTTAAAGAACGTTTGGTGAAGCATTGGAATCGAACTTTCATTTTCTTCAAGCACTTTCTGTAATCTACTTAGCACTTTAGAAAATGTTTCTTTCGGTAAATTACATACAATTCGAATCATATCTTTCTCAAGCAATCGTTTTGTTTGTAATAAATCACGAATTGTTTTCTCATCTTGCAATAGAAACGGAGCAATTAGTTGTACAAGACCGTTATCGTAAAAGTTTCGAATAAACGTCCCTTCACCACGTCTCGTTTCAATTAACCCTACCAGTTCTAAAGCACGCAATGCTTCTCTTACAGATGAGCGTCCTACGTTTAAGCGTGAACTTAGCTCCCGCTCAGACGGCAAACGATCCCCTGCTACCAATCCATCCTCTTCCATAATGGAACGGATTTTTTTTACAATTTCGAGATATACTTTTGTATTTGATGATGTCAATGGAAATTCCTCGCTTATTCTTTACCAATCAGCGCTAATTGTTTTGTTTTCTCAGCAACTTCATTTGGATCTACTTGACGACGAGCTACTCCTGTCTCCATTGCTGCTTTCGCAACGTAAGCTGCCACTCGAGGCGCTACACGCGCGTCAAACGGTGCCGGAATGATATAGTCTGCATTCAACTCATCTTCTGCTACAAGCTCAGCAATAGCCTGTACAGCTGCCATCTTCATTTCTTCGTTAATTTGTGTCGCATGTACGTCAAGTGCACCGCGGAAAATACCAGGGAACGCTAGTACATTATTTACTTGGTTCGGGAAGTCAGAACGACCTGTTCCAACAACAGCTGCGCCCGCTGCTTTTGCCAATTCTGGCATAATTTCCGGAACCGGATTCGCCATTGCAAAAATAATCGCATTGTCATTCATAGTACGAACCATCTCTTCTGTTAATGCACCTTCTGCAGATACACCAATGAATACGTCCGCACCTTGTACAACATCAGCTAAAGAACCTTCTATACGATTCTTATTTGTATATTTTGCAACTTCATCTTTCACTGGATTCATACCAGTAGGACGACCATCATAGATTGCACCTTTACGGTCACACATAATAATGTCGCGTACTCCATAGCGATATAAAAGTTTAATAATTGCAATACCTGCTGCACCTGCGCCATTTGCGACAACTTTAATGTCAGACATTTTCTTTCCAACTAATTTCAGCGCATTCACAAGGCCCGCTACTGTTACGATAGCTGTTCCGTGTTGATCATCATGGAAGATAGGAATATTTGTTTCTTTCTTCAAACGTTCTTCAATAATGAAGCAGTTTGGTGCTGCGATATCTTCTAAGTTAACGCCGCCAAAAGTTGGCTCCATTAATTTTACAGTTTCAACAATTTTATCTACATCGTTTGTATTTAAGGCGATTGGGAATGCATCTACACCAGCAAAGCTCTTGAATAATACAGCTTTACCTTCCATTACTGGAAGAGATGCTTCAGGTCCAATGTTACCAAGACCGAGTACAGCCGTTCCATCCGTCACAACTGCTACCATATTTCCCTTCATCGTATATTCATATACCTTACTTTTATCGTCATAAATTTCTTTACAAGGCTCTGCAACCCCTGGAGAATATGCAAGACTTAAATCTTTTGCATTTTCTACTTTTACTTTTGATACAGTTTCTAATTTTCCTTGATGCACTTTATGCATGTGAAGTGCTTCTTCACGAAGTGTTGACAAACTATCCACTCTCCTCAAATTATTCTAGCTGGTATCAATTTCTCCAAGTGGTCTGACCACGAACACTACTACTATAATAATCGAAGTGTAGGGAAATTGTCCATTATATTTTCACAACTACATTCTCTTCCCCGACAATTTCACGAAGTGTTCCTAAGCATTTTTCACTTGGATGAATCGATAAACTTCGAGATAATTGTACCATTTTATGTTCCTTTTCATAATAAATTAGTACTTTCGCAAAACCCGAATAGTCAAACAATATTTTTGTAACCTGATTCAAAAGCTTTTTTTCATACTGAGACGGCAATTTCACGTAAACAGATGCATCTTTCTTTTCTTCATAAACATCCATTTCTTCTAACGGATATAGTCCGTTTACAATCCATTGCAGCTTATGATTTCTTAGCTCAATCGTACCGTCAACTAAAACAATTGCCCCTTCTTGTAACTTGTCTGAGAAATGTATATACGTGTCCGGGAAAACAACCGCTTCCATTTCATCATTTTGATCACAGAATGTAATAAACGCCATCTTTTGCAATTTTTTCGTACGAATGACTCTCACACTTGTTATATACACGATAGCCCTTTGTACTTTTTTCTTATTTCGCATCGCCTGAGCGAGAGATGGAATTTCTAATTCTTTTGCTAACTTCACATACTGCGCTGTCGGATAGCTTGATAAATAAAAGCCAAGTGCTTCCTTCTCTTTATTTAACTGTTCAATAAAAGAGAGCTCTTCTCCTTGTACATATTTTGATTTTGGAACAGCATCCCCTAAATCACGGGCAAGATTTGCGTACTCTAACGCTCCTTTAAGGCTTTTCCATAAATTCGTTCTCGAAATACCAAAATCGTCAAAACATCCCGACCAGACGAACGCCTCTAAATTTCGTTCTGTTACAAACTTCGCTGGCATACGAAGACAAAATTCAAATAAATCCTCAAACATTTTGCTCTCTCGTTCTTCTAACAATGCCGTCACTGTAGCCATTCCGATATTTCGAATTGAAAGTAAGCTGTAACGTATCGCATTCCCTTCTATTTGGAAGTTGTAACCACTCTTCTGAAGTGACGGTGGCAAAACGTGGAAACCTTTCCGCTTCGTTTCTCGTATATACTGCACAATCTTATCTTCATTTCCAATTGCACTTGATAATAATGCTGTCATAAATTCCAATGTATAATTCGCTTTTAAGTAGGCAAGCTGATATCCGATCATACTGTAAGCTACAGCGTGACTTCGGTTAAAACCGTAATTCGCAAATCTTACAATTAAATCGTAAATTTTATCTGCTGATGTCTCATTGTATCCGTTTCGCAAACAACCTTGCACGAAATGCTGACGTTCCTGATCTAAAATATCACGATTTTTTTTACTCACTGCTCGGCGTAATAAATCCGCTTCTCCGAGCGAAAATCCTGCTAACTTCGATGCAATTTGCATAATTTGTTCTTGGTATACAATTACACCGTATGTTCTTTCTAAAATCGGCTTTAAATCCGGATGTAAATATTCAATTTTTCTTTTTCCGTGCTTCGATTCAATAAAGGTTGGGATTTGCTCCATCGGTCCTGGTCTGTATAACGAGTTAACAGCGACAATGTCTTCAAACTCATTCGGTTTTAATCCGCGAAGTACATTTCGCATACCACCTGATTCAAGCTGGAATACCCCCGTTGTATCCCCTCTCCCTAGCAATTGGAACGTCTTTTCATCTTGGAGAGGTAAATTCCTTATATCAATTTCTTTCCCCGTTTTTTTCACAATAAACTTTATAATATTTTCAAGTAACGTTAAATTACGTAAGCCTAAAAAGTCCATCTTGAGCAACCCGAGTTCTTCTAATGCATCAGCAGGATATTGCGTAACATAAACATCGTTATGTCCTTCTTGAATTGCTACACTACCTGTTAACGGTTCTTGACTCATAATAACGCCAGCGGCATGAATAGACGTATGACGAGGTAAGCCTTCTACACGTTTTGCAATTTCAAACACACGCTCATGAAGAAGATTCCCTTGTATAAACTCACGGAGTGATTGTGATTCTTCATATGCATCTTTTAACGTTATACCAAGCTTTGATGGAATAAGTTTTGAAAATATGTCAATGTCTCGCGGCGGAAGCCCCATTACACGAGCAATATCTCTAATTGCTGCTTTCGCTGCAAGCGTCCCAAACGTTACAATTTGCGCCACGCGGAGCTGACCATACTTATCTTTCACATATCGGATCATCTCATCACGTCTTATATCTGGAAAATCGATATCAATGTCCGGAAGGGTCACACGTTCGGGATTTAAAAATCTTTCAAATAACAAATCGTATTCAATCGGATCAATATCTGTAATTTCTAATACGTACGAAACGAGTGAGCCAGCTGCCGATCCACGGCCTGGTCCTGTTAAAATATGATTTTCATGTGCATACTTCATAAAGTCCCATACGATGAGAAAATAATCACTAAATCCCATACTAGAAATGACGTTTAGTTCATGATTCAAACGCTTTATATGCACTTCTTTTGGCGTACCATAACGTTTATGCAAGCCTTCTTCACAAACACGGCGTAAGTAAGTATCATTCGTCTCGTTAGATGGAACAGGAAATTTCGGTAATTGATTTACATGAAACGGTATTTCTACTTTACAACGTTCTGCAATTTTTACAGTGTTGTAAATCGCCTCTTCCGTGTGAGAAAATAGTGCTTCCATTTCATCCGATGACTTTAAATAATATTGATCTGTCTTCAGCCTCGGCCTGTCTGGATCAGTCATTTTCGTTCCACTTTCAACTGATAGTAAACATTCGTGAACGAGCGCGTCACTTTGATTAATATAGCGCACATCATTTGTTGCAACGACTGGGACATTTACCTTACTAATAAATTCAGGTAATTTTTCTTGCAGGAGCAGTTCATCTTGAATCGCATGATGCTGCAAACTCATATAAAAATTATCGAACATATTTTGATATGTACAAGCTACTTCTTCCGCCTGATCCTCTTTGTCTTCTAATAATAATTGTTCAATTTCCCCATCTTTACCTGGTGAAATAGCAATTAATCCTTTCGCATAATGCGCAAGCCACTTCTTCGGAATACCCTCTTTTGACTTCGTCATAATGCTACTAGAAATCTTTAATAAATTTTGATAGCCTATTTCATCTTCAGCAAGTAAGACGAGCGGATAAGACTTTTCTTCTTCTTCACTAAAAATAGAAGCTGTTAAGCCGATAATAGGCTGTATACCATGTTTCTTACATGCTTTATAAAACGGAATAACGCCATACATAACATTTTCATCCGTAATAGCCAACGATGAAAAACCAAGCTCTTTCGCCCTGACTACAAGCTCATCAATTTTACAAGCACTTTTTAATAAACTAAAAACGGTTTGACATTGTAAATGCACAAACTTCACTGTTGTACCCTCTCTTTACCTATTTGACTACTTTCATTATAGGTGATGAGGAAAGCGGAAATCAAAACATACTTCTCATACTTTGTCCATATATATGAAGAAGAAAGGGGAATGACGATGGATGTAAGAGAACATACTTTTTTCTCTCTGCTTATTATTAGTTATTTTATTGCCTTTGGGGTTATACTTGGCGGTTCATTAATTGGTGGATTTGGTGCGTTTCTTATCGGAAAACCAGCTCTAACTTACATTAATCAATTCGCCCAAAATTTAAGAATTTGGGCACTCGTTGCAGCAATCGGCGGAACATTCGATACCTTTTATAGCTTTGAAAGAAGTTTCTTTGGCGGAGATATGAAAGATATCGTAAAACAAATTCTCCTTATTTTTTTCGCAACTGGCGGTATGCAAACAGGTCTTATTATTATTAAATGGCTAACGCAGGAACATGTATGAGAGTGCCAAGTGCCAATACAGCAAAAAGATGGTACTTAGTTTTAGCTGGTGCTGCTGTTGGAGGCGTGTTAAGCTGGTTTATTTTTTTGTACATATACGGTGTTTTTCAAGAAGAACAAGCTAGTAAAATAGCAGAACAAAGAGAAATTATAGAAAAACAAGAAGCAAAGCTCCACGTCCTTCTCGAAGATCAAGAAAAGTTGAACACAGAAAATAAACGTCTCTTAACAATTCAAGAGATTAAAATAAAAATAATAAATCGAGAAAAATATGATTTAGACAATCTAACACTCGAAAATATGACCACTTCTATCCATAATGACCTCCAGCATCTTTTAACGAAAAACATTCAAAGTATCGCAAAAAATAAAGACCTACTCAAAAAAGCAATCGAAAACAAAACGTACAAACATTACGATCGTATATACCGCTTTAAAGTCGATACAATTTCTTTTGATACTGTACTTGAAATTAGTATTGATATAGAGAAAGAAAAATAAAGAAGGAGGGCTTAAGCGCCGCTCCTTCTTTTCGTTTTAACATATACTCTCTTATTTACAAATATCACGTAAATCAGCAAACAGACGATCCGCTTCTTCCCAAGAAGATGCTTTTGCACCAGAAGCCATCGGATGTCCTCCGCCGTTATATTGCATTGCTAATTTATTTATAACTGGCCCTTTTGAACGAAGGCGAACACGAATTACATCGTCTTCCTCTAAAAATAGAACCCATGCCTTTAATCCGTCAATATTACCAAGAGCTCCAACAACACCAGATGCTTCAGAAGGAAGTACATCAAATTCTTCTAATACTTCTTTCGTTAATTTAATGTAAGCTGCTCCTTCTTCTACCATCGTAAATTTTTGTAAAATATAGCCATTTAAACGAGCGATTTTTTCTTTTGTCTTATACATTTCATTGTATAAATCTGTGAATTTCACACCCATATCAACAAGCTCACTTACGTAAAGGAGTGTTTTTGCTGTTGTATTCGGGAATAAGAAACGACCTGTATCCCCAACAATCCCTGCTAAAATAAGGCGAGCTGCTTCTTTTGTTATTTTTAATCCTTTATCTTTTCCATAGTTATAAAACTCATAAATCATTTCACTTGTAGAACTTGCTGTCGTATCTACCCACGTAATATCTCCGTACGGATCTTCATTTGGATGATGATCAATTTTGATTAACATCTTCCCTTTTGTATAGCGTTGATCGTCAACACGTTCTTGGTTCGCAGTATCACAAACGATAACAAGTGCATTTTCGTATACGCTATCTTCAATATTATCCATTACTCGTAAGTATGCTAGTGACGGTTCATTGTACCCAACCGTATAAATATTTTTCTCTGGAAACGATTCTTGCAAAATCGTACCAAGACCGCCTTGTGAACCTAACGCATCTGGATCCGGACGCACATGACGATGAATAATAATTGTCTCAAATTCTTTAATTGCTCCTAAAATTTGCTCATGCATATGTATAATCTCCTTTTTATTCAACTTCTTCACTTTATCCTCCATTATAACGGAAAGTATTTCATACATGCGAACAATTGCTTTATAATAAAAATTAGAAAGTTTAGATATTTCTTTTTTCTTCACTATAATTTTTCACAAAGCGATGGGAGTGTGCATTATGCCAGTATTAGTCTTCTGTATTATCGTCTCATTTATGTTGTACCTCTTCTACAAAACAAAATACTTTCGTACAAACCGCCCAATGGAAAAAGGTTGGCTCTCAGGAAAATCCGCAATGGCACTCGGTTCATTCGTCTTATTCTTCGGGATAAACCAATTCTTTTTAGAACTTTCAACCGCTCGTATGATCGTCGGTGTTTTATTCGTTCTATTTGGTAGTGCGAGTGCATTTAATGGATTTCGCCAATATAAACATTTCTTTCCATTAGCAGTTAAAGAAGCAGAAGCTTATGAAGCAACGTAAAAAAGCATCACCATTGTGATGCTTTTTTACGTCCTCTACTTTTTAAAATCATATATGCAACAAACGCAGAAGGTATATTAAATAGGTTGCCTTGCACATGAAAATGTAATTGTTCCTCTTCAAAAGACATTTTTTCATATAGTTCTCGCTGAGATAATCCTGTACGTTTCCTTTTTTCATGTAAACCTTGTAAATATAAATATTGGATCGGTATCATTACAAGAAAGTAAAATAGTGCGATACCACCAAAGAAGATTATTTCTGATGACATATTGCATACCGCCTCCTCAAAATCCATTTTCTTACAATATAATTGTAACATAGTCTACCATCTAAATAAATTAATATTCTGTCATTTAATATTATATAAATCACTCTCTACATAAAAAAAGATGGAACAAATCAAAACGATTTGTTCCATCTTTTTATTTATCAATCAATTGCACCATAAGTAATGCTTTTCCAACAACATTACCTTCATGGTGTACTTCTACATCAACCTTACCAAATTTACGGCCAATTTCTAATACTTTCGGATGAACGGATACAACATTATCAATCTGAACCGGCTTTACAAAATAAATTGTTAAGTTCTCAACAATTGAATCACTCTTCTTCTGAGCACGAATGACACGGTTTGTTGCTTCTGTCACAATTGTTGTAAATACACCGTAAGATAATGTTCCGATTGAATTCGTCATTTGTGGTGTCACTGAAAATTGATACAAATGCTCATTTTTTGCTTCTTTCGGCGTCATAAATTGATTCGTTACAATATCATCAATCGTTTCACCAACTTGTGGTTGACGCTGAATCATCTGTAATGCCTGAAGTACATCTTGACGACTAATGATACCTTGCAATTTATTTCCATCTTCCACAACAGGAAGTAATTCAATACCTTCCCATACCATCATACGCGCTGCAGCTGCGACAGACATCTTTCCATTTACCGTAATAGGGTGTTTCGTCATCACTTTATCAATTGGTGTATCTTTCGCAACACCAATCATATCTTTCGAAGTTACGATACCTAACACCTTTTTATTTTCATCCACAATTGGATAACGTCCATGCATCGTCTCTTCATTGTACTCATGCCATTTCTGCACGATATCACTAGGCTTTAAATATAGTGTTTCTTCAATCGGTGTTAAAATATCTTCAACGAGTACAATTTCTTTCTTAATAAGTTGATCATAAATCGCGCGGTTAATTAACGTTGCGACCGTAAATGTATCATAGCTACTGGAAATAATCGGCAACTTCAATTCGTCTGCTAACTTTTTCACATGCTCTTCTGTATCAAATCCACCTGTAATTAATACAGCGGCCCCTGTTTCTAATGCTAATTGATGTGCATTCGTACGGTTCCCGATGATAAGCAAGTTCCCCGCTTCTGTATAGCGCATCATCGCTTCTAATTTCATAGCCCCGATTACGAATTTATTTAATGTTTTATGTAGTCCTTCTCTGCCTCCAAGTACTTGACCATCGACAATGTTAACGACTTCTGCATATGTTAGTTTTTCGATATTCTCTTTCTTCTTTTGTTCAATTCGAATTGTTCCGACACGTTCAATTGTACTAACATATCCTTTATTTTCTGCATCTTTAATCGCACGGTAAGCTGTCCCTTCACTTACACTCAAATCTTTCGCAATTTGCCTTACAGAAATTTTATGCCCTACCGGTAGGCTATTAATATGTTCTAAAATTTGATTATGTTTGGTAGCCAAATGGTTTCACCATACTTTCTTTTCCCTAAATTCTTCATGTGTTGTATTCCCAGTATACTATATTTTCAAAACTGTTACACTCTCTCTTTGTATATCTGTACTATTTTTTTTATAACAAAATGACCCTTACATTCCACTAGTCATTCCATTACAACAATGTAATGCTATTGTCATCTCGTTCGATAGTTCGTCCACACACTTCCATATACAATTAAGACAAGAAATGAAACAAAGGAGCGAATACATGATGAAAAAAATTTTAGAGGTTATAGGCGCAGTATTTTTAGCTTGTGTAGATGGGAAAAAAGTTGCAATGGATTTGAATGAAACTCCTGAACAGCCGCGTTCAAAAAGAGAAGAGTCAACTAAACAAATACAGACTTTAAAAGCTGTACTACACGCATAAAAAGCCCTTCACTTGTCTTTTCAAATGAAGGGTATCTGTTTTATAGCGTAATACTTTCTCCAACTTCTAATACTTTCCCTGTACAATTTTGTAGTTTTTCTACAAATTGATATGGATCCTGTTCAATAACTGGGAACGTATTGTAATGCATCGGTACAACAGTTTTCGCATGAATCCATTTTGCTGCTAAAACAGCATCTTCTGGTCCCATTGTGAAATTATCACCAATTGGTAACAACGCTATATCTATATCATTCAGTTCCCCAATTAACTTCATATCAGAGAATAGAGCCGTATCCCCTGCATGGTAAACCGTTTTCTCTTCTGCTGTAAATAAAATACCCGCTGGCATACCTGTATATGTAATCGTCTTATTTTCTTCATCAATATAACTAGAGCCGTGGAATGCTTGTGTAAACTTCACTTTTCCGAAGTCAAATTCATGTGAACCACCAATATGCATCGGATGTGTTTCTACACCTTGCCAACTTAAAAATGTCGCTAGTTCAAATGGCGCCACAACAACTGCATTATTTTTCTTCGCAAGCTCTACTGTATCTCCAACATGATCACCATGACCGTGCGATAAAAGAATTGCATCTACTTTTACATCTTCAGCCTTTAAATCTGTTTTCGGATTTCCCGTTAAAAATGGATCAATTAAAATCACTTTTCCATTCGTTTCAATCTTTACAACTGAATGCCCATGATAAGATACTTTCATTATTACATTCCTCCCCTATTCACATTCTCACTTTTTATTCTACATGATTTTTCAATTCCCTGTCTTTTCTAACATCTATTTACTTGTCATAACGCTTTCTTCCGAGGTAAAGTTATATTTGTAATTAAATATCTCGGGGGTGCCAATCGATGAATGCTAGATTAGAAAATTTAATGCAATGGCTAAAAGAAAAAAACGTAGAAGCCGCGTTCTTAACTTCTACACCAAACGTTTTCTACATGACAAACTTCCACTGTGAACCACACGAAAGACTACTTGGTATGTTTGTATTCCAAGAAAAAGAGCCTATTTTAATTTGCCCTAAAATGGAAGAAGGCCAAGCACGTAACGCTGGATGGGCACATGAAATTATCGGATTCACTGATACTGACAGACCATGGGATATGATTGCAAAAGCAATTAAAGACCGTGGCATCAATGCAAATGCAGTTGCAATTGAAAAAGAACATTTAAACGTAGAACGTTACGAAGAATTAACAAAATTATTCCCAAATGCAGCTTTCAAATCAGCAGAGGAAAAAGTTCGCGAGCTTCGTTTAATTAAGGATGAAAAAGAACTTTCTATTTTACGTGAAGCAGCTAAAATGGCAGACTATGCTGTTGAAGTTGGGGTAAATGCAATTAAAGAAAACCGTAGCGAACTAGAAGTATTAGCAATTATTGAACACGAATTAAAAACAAAAGGCATACATAAAATGTCATTTGATACGATGGTATTAGCAGGTGCTAACTCTGCTCTTCCACACGGTATTCCAGGTGCTAACAAAATGAAGCGCGGCGATTTCGTACTATTTGATTTAGGCGTAATTATTGACGGTTATTGCTCTGATATTACACGTACAGTAGCATTCGGTGAACTTTCTGAAGAACAAACTCGCATTTACAACACTGTACTTGCTGGACAACTACAAGCAGTTGAAGCATGTAAACCAGGCGTTACACTTGGCGCAATTGATAATGCTGCTCGTTCTGTTATCGCGGATGCAGGTTACGGAGACTTCTTCCCGCACCGACTTGGTCACGGACTTGGAATTAGCGTTCACGAATATCCAGATGTAAAAGAAGGCAACGATTCTCTATTAAAAGAAGGTATGGTCTTCACAATCGAACCAGGTATTTACGTACCAAACGTAGGTGGCGTTCGTATTGAAGATGATATTTACATCACAAAAGACGGATCAGAAATTTTAACGAAATTCCCGAAAGAATTACAATTTGTAAAATAAGAAAAAGGCAGCTTAATTGCTGCCTTTTTCTATTTTTCTACTACTTTAAATTTCTCTACAATCATTTGTCCTGGGTAACTTTCAAGTATGTGAGAAGACCATACTTTTATTTTATCTCCTGTTTTTAATTGATTAGATGCGTTTTTCTCCTTAAAGCTCAACACTATATCTGATGGATGTTCTTTATTCATTTGTTGTTCTATATAATGTTGCAACTCTACTTTTGTATTAAACGTTTTATCACCGACAAAAAATACCGCATCATTTCTTACTATGACATACCCTTCTTCAGGTACTTTTTTTACCTCTACTTGTTTTGTAGTACACGCTGATAATATGATTAGAAATACACTAAAAAATATATACATAGAAACTCTCATATTCCTACTCATTTTTATCCCTCACTCTATGTTTGCTATTTCCGCTTTAAAACCATCTTCTCTTCATACTTATCATCCCATTTAATCACAATCTCTATCGGTTCATCTTTAGATAGAGGCGCACAACTTACACAAGAAGATTTCATTTCAATCCTTGCTCCTTTATGAACTTCTGACGTTTCTGTCATTGTACTAAAGGTCCCATGAATAGAAATCTCCAAATTTTTAAATTCTGTATTTCCATCTTCACTGTCATCCTTAATATGCCCTTTATATTGCCCCGTCCAACTTTTGCTCTCGCTAGAAAAAGTAACATACGAAATCGAACAACTTCCTAAAAAGAAAATACTTATAAAAAAGAATAATGCTCTCTTCATAATGCCCTCCATTCAAAAGCACTTATTTATCCCGCAGTAACGGGCAGTAAGACCCCAACCTCAAAATTCGGTGAAAGCAAAGAAGTTAGTTGGGGGATGAACCCCCACTGATTAAAGCTTCACTTTATTGTCTATTTCTTCCTTTTATTATATTATTAAAATGCAGAATTTTCTAAAATAGGAGGTTTATATGTTACAACAACAGTTAGAAGAAATTCGTAATAATAATTACATACTGGACAACACAATTCATATTGATTCTTTAAGTTCCAATATGCTTGAACATATCGGTGTTACTGATAGTTATTTAAGGGATAAACTTATTTACTCTACTTTTTATCATCTCATCAAGAAGGGCTATATTTCACACTCACACTTGCAGAAACTATTATTAGAAAGCATCAGTGATAAATATTTATTGTATAAGATTCATTCGGATGACGAAGATGCGGTATTTACCCGTGCATTTACGACATTATTAATTGCGCTCATTATTGATGCGGATACAAATCATAATTTTTTATCACAGACTGATATATTAAATGTAAAAGATCAATTAATTTTATATATGAACAAAGAGCACGACTTACGAGGCTATGTCCAAGAACGTGGCTGGGCGCATAGTGTCGCTCATGCTTCCGATACATTTGAAGCGCTTGTGAATAGTCCTAAACTGGAAAATTTATATTACGAAGAAATATTACAAACTTTATTAAACAAAGTTTGTGTTCATTCCATCTATTACAAATACGAAGAAGATGAGCGTCTCGTTTATCCAATTGTCGCAATGCTGCAAAATGGCCTAAAGGAAGAAGTACTCATATTAGCCCTTCGTGATTTAGCAACTCAATTACAAGTTCAAAAATCAACGCTACATATTGAATCATACGAATTTCTATACGGAAATATAAAAGCTTTCTTACGTAGCTTATTTTTCAGATTACGTACAATATCTATATGTAAGGAAACTGAATACGAAATTGAAAAATTACTACAAGGACTTCGCCAATATTACTAAAAAAGAAGGCCCTTTAAAAAGTGCCTTCTTCTATTTCACTAATATTTAATTGAAATTTTACGATCCAAACTGAGAAAAGGTGGACAAGAAGCGCAAACGCCATACATGCTCCGCTTAAAAAAGTTAGTATAGGATGCGAATACACGTGCCCTAATCCATAGGATATCGCCACGAAAAACATTGTTATGTAAATATAAATTGCTCCATGTATTTGCCTCATATAAACCTCCTTTTCCCATATTATAACATAAATTTTCTGATTATTCACATTAATTACTTGTAATCAATATTTCTCAACTGTTACACCTCTAACAGCAACCTTAATATACGGTAACCCTTGTAAACTTTGTAAATCCTCTATTTTTCCTGTTACGACTACACCGTATATTGGTAGGTCTTTTCATTATAGTTTGTCCTAAAATGCTCTTGAAATCCCCCTTTATTTTCACTTAAAAATATCTAAATACAGCTTTTCTTTTTTAAAATTTTGCATAATAAAAAGCACATCTATTTTAATGTGCTTCTCCAAAAAACACTATTCTATTATTTCATCGCTTCCTTCACAACATCTTGAATCATAACAACTTCTGTTTTCATATCAACAGACGGTGCTTCTTCATCAATACACTCATACCAAAACGCTACATGCTTTTTATCAATTTCATGATGAGAATTTTCGACAAGAGCCCCGCCTTCTCCTTGCATAGAATACCAATATAAGTATTCTTCTCCATCTCTTATTTCCCGGAAAATTGTCTCTACGTACATTTTCTCGTCGTTTAGTGTCAACAGCACTTCTTTCATATTGTCATTAAGAAGCTGCATCCATTCATCTACACGATGACTTTTACCTTTTTTCACTTTAAATCTCGTTAACTCCACATTCATTTTCATTCCCCCATTCTCTTACGTACAAACAAACCATATTCTATTGGATGATGAAAACTTAATTTACTAGCTAATTTTTGCGAAGGAATATTGTCTACATAACAATCCCAACACGGTGTAATATCATTTTGTATACAATGTTCAATGAAACGTGTTGCGACAGCTTGAGCTAACCCTTTCCCTTGATACGCTTCATGCGTCACGATATCAATTTCAGCAAATCCATTCCCACTAAATATCGAAACACATTCCGCTACAGTCATCCCATTTTGTTCTATTCAAAATCCAAAACCATCATTCAAAAATGCTTCATTTGATCCCCAATATTCTTTATAATACGCCTGTGTAAATTCATTACTTCGTTCTATATCTCTTCTATCAATACGCTTCACTTCATATGTATTTTTGTTACAATCTCGCTTTCTCTCTTCAAAGGTTACTCTTTGAAATTTCATTCGCGGGATTTTCCGAAGCACATTACTAAAACGCTCTTCTAACATCATTTCCCATTCTTCACTTGAAGTGAACAATGTAAATCTCTTCTCTGTTTTTTCAATGGCCGTTTTTATATACGAAAATACATCTTCGTTATAACTTTTCTCTTGCGTATTACCAAATAAATAATAAATGCCATTAGCTGTGATAATTAGTCCTGCTGTTAACTCCTCGTTTGCAAAAACCCTACCATCTATCGTTTGATCACATACTGCATAAGCAAAAGTTGTGGTTCTTGTATTACTTTCTAAAATCGAAAGTATTTTTCTATACTGGGCTACAGATAATTCCCTCATAATTGCTCCACTATAATCGTATCAGCCTCTATATTTTCAAAACAAAGATTTACAGTTCTCTTGAATGCTCTCGTTCTATGAATCGTACATGCTGGAATTAAGATAGAATCATTCGGCTTTAAAACCGCTGTTTCTCCGTCTTGAAAATCGATAAGTAATTCTCCCTCTAACACAATAAATAACTCATCCGAATTAGAATGATAGTGCCAATCATATTCACCAGTAAATACAGCGATTCGTAAGCAATGACTATTTACATTTGAAACGACGAAGTTTTTATGTTGATCTTGAATGCCCTTTGTTAATTCGATTAAATTCACAGTTTCCATCTTTCGTCTCATCCTTTCATTAGTCGTTCTTCTGAAAAAACAACTTAGTCTCCTCCACCTCCGCAATCTCCTCCACCATCACTTGAGCTGCTACAATCGTTGCTACTGTAGTCACCAAATCCACTTGATGAACTTGAAGCGTATGAAGATTTCTTTCTCTTTTTTCTTTTCCTATCCCTCTTACTTTCATGACTAGGCCATACTGTATCAAAGAATATAACGAATAAAACTAATTCTATTACGGCAAGTATAACCTCTAAAATACTCTCAATAATATTCGGGGTTATCCCAAAACTGTAAAGCACCCCAAATGAACCCATACACAAAATCACATACAGAACCATACAAACATACCGAAACGTTTTTTCTATCATAATGACTATTTTTTTTGAAGTTGGAATGTTCTGTTCCTGTTTTTTCTTTATATATTTTTGCCTCTTAGCTTGCTTTTTCTTCTTATTTTTTCTCCCCATTGAACCCCCTCTTTTTATTTTATAATTCTAAATTATCACAACTAATATCTATTAACATCAATAAGTAACAATTTTTTACATATTATTCCCTAAAAAAAGACCCTCCTCATAAGAGGAAGGTCTCTAATGTATCTCTATTATGATAAAGCAGGAGCTTTTTCAAGAAGCTCTTTTGCATCAGCGTATTGTAAGCCGTGTGCTTCTGCAACTGCTTCGAATGTTACATATCCATCTAATGTGTTAATACCTTTTAGTAATGCAGAATTGCCTAAGCAAGCGTCTTTATAGCCTTTGTTAGCAATTTGTACTGCATACGGTACTGTTACGTTTGTTAATGCAAGAGTTGATGTACGTGGAACCGCACCTGGCATATTTGCAACTGCATAATGAACAACGCCATGTTTTTCGTAAGTTGGGTTGTCATGAGTTGTAATACGGTCAGTTGTTTCGAAAATACCACCTTGGTCAATCGCAATATCTACAACGACAGAACCTGGTTCCATTGATTGAATCATTTCTTCTGTTACAAGTTTTGGCGCTTTTGCACCTGGAATTAATACCGCACCAATAACAAGATCAGATTCTCTTACTGCTTCTGCAATGTTGTAAGGATTAGACATTAACGTTTTTACTTGGTTACCGAAAATGTCATCTAATTGACGAAGACGTTCTGCACTTAAGTCGATGATTGTTACATCTGCACCTAAACCTACTGCAATCTTCGCTGCGTTTGTACCAGCTTGACCACCACCGATAACTGTTACTTTTCCGCGTTTCACCCCTGGAACGCCTGCAAGTAAAATACCTTTACCACCTTTGTTTTTCTCAAGGAACTGTGCACCGATTTGTGCAGACATACGACCAGCTACTTCACTCATAGGTGCAAGTAATGGTAAAGAACGATTGTCTAATTGTACTGTTTCGTATGCAATTGATACCACTTTGTTATCAATTAATGCTTTCGTTAATTCTGGTTCTGGAGCTAAGTGTAAGTATGTGAATAAAATTAAACCTTCGCGGAAATTACCGTATTCACTTGCAACTGGCTCTTTTACCTTCATAACCATATCTTGGTTCCATGCTTCTTCAGCAGTTTCAACAAGTTTCGCACCAGCTTGTACGTATTCTTCATCTGTAAAGCCAGATCCTAAACCTGCTCCTTTTTGAACAAAAACTTCATGACCATTTTGTACTAAATGTACTGCTCCCGCTGGCGTCATTGCCACACGGTTTTCATTGTTTTTAATTTCTGTTGGAATACCGATACGCATTATTAGTTCCCCCTTGAGTTATGAAATGACCCCTGAATCATTTTTTAAAGCGCTTTCTACGCCCTTATATTCTAACATAATATCTCAATATTTGACAAAAAAATAACACAAGTTTTCCGATAGATTTAATATTACATGAAAGGACAGTATTATCCGCATCTCTTAGTATGAAGGATAAACTGTCCAATTATTTAAAACTCCATTTTATTTTGTTCTATCGATGTCTATGAATAACATCCACTGCACCAGTCACTTCAATAATTGTACCGGTAATCATATCGGAATCGTCCTCACATAAAAACGAAATCGTTCTTGCGATATCTTCACCTGTTCCAGATCTACCAATTGGTGTGTTATGACTTTTCAGCTGGCGTGCTTCTTGAATTGTCGCCTCTTTCATTTCACCAATAATATCACCAGGACATACCATGTTCGCAGTAATACCGTATTCCGCTTCTTCGTAAGCAACTGTTTTCGTTAATGAAACAAGTCCTACTTTTGCTGCCGCGAAAGCTGAGCGATAAATCCATCCCGGTGCACTATCTGCCCCTTGAAATCCGTAATTAATAATACGGCCAAAGTTCTGTTTTCTCATGACCGGAACGACAAGTTTTAATAAATGAAATACCGCTGTTAAATTGCCGTGAATCATTTCATTCCATTCTTCTTCTTCATAATCGACTAACTTTTTCCGTTCAAATACATATGGACCAGCATTATTAATTAAAAAGTCAATTTTGCCAAAACGGCTCATCGCTTCTTCTACTATTTTATGTAAATCTTCCTTTTTCGTGACATCCGCTTGCACGAATTGTAGACGCTCTTCCATATTTTTATATGTTTCTTTCATCGTTTCCATAGCCGTTATATCGCTATGATATGTTACTGTTACTGAATAGCCTTTAGCCAATAATTTTTCTGTTACTTGCTTTCCTAAACCTTTCGTACCGGCTGTAATGAGCGCATGTCTCACAAAACTGCCCCCTTTTAAATTGCTATAGTTCATATGTAACAAGTTCTCGCACCAATTACAACTAAAATGAATTAAAACAAAGTTTTCAAAATTCTGTAACGTTTCCGACAAGCACATTACCAAAATTTGTTTTATAATAAAGTTGTAAAAGGTAATAAAAATGATTGGGAGGAATTTACTATGAATAATACATATACAAATATTTTAATCGCGGTGGACGGTTCTAAAGAAGCAGAAAAAGCCTTTAAAAAAGCAATTCAAGTCGCAAAACGAAACAATGCAACATTAACAATTGCTCATATCGTTGATGTAAAAGCATACTCAGCAGTAGAAGCTTATAGCCGCGCAATTGCTGAACGTGCAAATCTATTTGCAGAAGACTTATTAGAAGACTACAAAAAAACTGCGCTTGAAGCTGGCCTTGAAAAAATTGAAACTGTATTAGAATTTGGTAATCCTAAATCTAAAATTTCAAAAGAAATCGCTCCAAACCATAAAGTAGATTTAATTATGTGTGGTGCAACTGGTTTAAATGCTGTTGAACGTTTCCTAATTGGTAGCGTCTCTGAACATATTATTCGCTATGCGAAATGCGATGTCCTTGTTGTTCGTGGTGATGAGGAACAAGGTGAGCTTTAATTTATAGATAAAACACCAAGCCCACATGGGCTTGGTGTTTTTCATTTCACATACTTCACTATAAATACAAGACAAACAACCACAACAACTGCAACTGCCAGCACATATGGCGGTAAGAACTTCAAAGACCATAATGCCATCATGATCGTCGCAACCGTTAAGTACGTTTGCTTTGCATCTTCTTTCATTTTTTTACGAAGCAAGAACACATACAAATAACCGATTGGCGGCGTGATAAAGCAAAGAACATATATAATTTTAGACTTCAAATACCATTTTTGTTCTCCGAGTTTTTGTATATCTTCTTCTATTCTCCTATGCTCTCGTTCTCTTGCTTCTTCTACAAGAGGATCTTCCTCTTCTCCTCGCTTCTCTTTCATATAAGGAAGAAAATGCATGAAAAAATAGTATGCAAATACGAACGCTCCAAAACCAATATTTAATCTTTCTAATGGAATATGCTCACTAAAAAAAGCAGCAGTAAGCACTAAAGATAAACAGTACGTCATCATCCAAAATGAACGTTTTCTCTTTTTCCGTTCCATTTCTTTTTTGCCTTGTATATCTTTTCTTTTCGAAAGCCATATAGAAATAAAGCAATCTACTACAAATAGAGCAAAAATAAATATCGCAACGTGTACTGTTTCTACATCCTCAAATGAAAAGATATTTGGGAATGCAACATGTAATACAATTAATGTGTACAAAATTAGCCCTATAAAATAAATACGTCTCATTTTCCATCCCTTTCTTATTTCCTAACATTACGTTAACATACATTTTTTAGAAATAGACGGACAAAATATATGTGTGTAAAAAAGGAGGATGCTACATGGATGATTCTGAACGTATTATTTTAGATGTGAATGGGAAAGAAATCGAAATGTTAGATACGATTCGTACACATTTTAAAGAGACACATGGAATTGAACTAAGTAACGGTGCATTACTGCGAGATTTGATGGATATTGAGTATATTCGAATTACGGAAGATCGACATAAGTATGATTAAGCGATGAAATTTTAAGCCTAGAACAGACTGTTCTAGGCTTAATTACATTCCCACTAAAAATGTTATAATTAGGAAAAATACGTGTGGAGGATACCAAAATATGAAATCTGAAAATATCTCAAAGCATTTTCATACATTACATGTACAAAGAAGCCAGTTCCTTCCTCATCTCCATTCACTATCTCAAGAACAACTATGGTATCGCCCGCAGAATGGAAAATGGTCTATTGGGGAGCATTTTTATCACTTATATTTAATTGCAAATATGCTCAAAGTAGCAATTAAATTCTCGTTTACCCTTATCCCTTATGCAAAGCTAAGAAAAAACGTCCCATTTGCCACTGAAATACATGACATTTATGCCGAATATAAAGAAAAGCATGGCAAAGGAATGAAAGCACCTTGGATTTTAATCCCTTCAAAAAAAGTCTATCAATCTATGAATGTAACTCAATTAGAAGAATTACTTACACGTGAAACAAATGAAATAAAAAAACTCATTCAAAATATAGAAGAAAATATTGCAGGGCATATCGTATTTTTAGATCCAATTGCTCACTATCCTAATTTGATTCAATCTATTCAACTATTAGCCATACATGAGAAACATCATTTTATGATTATGGAATGATAAATACTCCTGTAAAAATCTAAATACAAAAAGGTAAGGTACTTTCTATAAAAAGCACCTTACCTTCTATCTCATACATCATTTAATTCCTACAAACTCTCCAACTAACCCCTTCGCCTTCTCCAAAGTTTTTTCAATTTGCTCAAACCCAGTCCCGCCAGCACTGTTACGGCGCTTTACAGCAGCATACGGCGAAAGAACTTCATACAAATCTTCTTCAAATAACGAACTCATTTCTTTATACGTTTCAAATGGTACATCTAATAAATAAATTCCTTTTTGTGTGCAATGTAGAACTAACTTCCCAACAATTTCATGAGCTTGACGGAATGGCAGTCCTTTACTTGCTAAGTAGTCCGCAATTTCTGTTGCGTTAGAGAAATCTTGGGTCACAGCTTGCCCCATTTTTTCTTGGTTTACAGTCATCGTTTCCAGCATGCCTGCCATAATATGAAGGCATCCTTCTACTGTTTTTACTGTATCAAACATTCCTTCTTTATCTTCTTGTAAGTCTTTATTGTACGCGAGCGGTAATCCTTTCATTACTGTAAGTAAACTGAATAAATTACCGTATACTCTGCCTGTTTTACCGCGGATTAGTTCCGCCATATCCGGATTTTTCTTTTGCGGCATAATACTGCTTCCCGTTGCGTATTGATCGCTCATTTCAATAAATTGAAACTCTTGGCTACTCCATAAAATAAGTTCTTCGCAAAAGCGTGATAAGTGCATCATGAGCATAGATGAGTTACTTAAAAACTCCAGTATGAAATCACGATCGCTTACCGCATCTAAACTATTTTCATAGATGCCATTAAATCCGAGAAGCTCCGCACTATATTCTCGGTCAATCGGGAATGTCGTCCCAGCTAACGCTCCTGCTCCGAGTGGTGAAATGTTAATGCGTTTTAACGAATCTTCATAACGATTCACATCGCGCTCTAACATCCAAAAGTAAGCAAGAATATGATGTGCAAATGATATAGGCTGCGCACGTTGCAAGTGCGTATAGCCAGGCATAATTGTTTCAATATTATTTTCTGCTTGATGAACAAGAACAGTTTGCAATTGTTTTGTAGCTTTTATAATATCTTCTACCTTTTCTTTTATATACAAATGCATATCTGTTGCCACTTGGTCGTTACGGCTTCGGCCTGTATGAAGTTTCCCTCCCACTTCACCGATTTTTTCAATTAACATCTTTTCAATGTTTAAATGAATGTCCTCAGCTTCAACTGAGAAATGTAACTTATTTTGTTTCGCTTCTTCTAATAAATATTGAAGACCTAGCTTTATTTTCTCGGCTTCTTCTTTCGTAACGATCCCTTGCTTTGCTAGCATCGTTACGTGTGCAATACTCCCATTTATATCTTGATTGACTAATTGTTGATCGAAGAAGATGGACGCTCCAAACTCTTCAACCCACGCTTCCGCTTCTTCTGTAAAACGTCCGCCCCAAAGTTTGCTCACGCTTCCACCTTCTTTTGATTCACTTGACTGTATACTTTCGTCGGTAAACCGAATAATGAAATGAATCCAACTGCTGCATCATGATTAAATTCATCCTGGGCAGTATACGTAGCTAATTTCTCATCATATAACGAGTATTCAGATTTACGCCCTTCTACAATCGCATGACCTTTAAATAATTTCACACGCACTGTACCTGTTACATGCTTTTGCGTTTCTTGTAAAAATGCATGAAGCGCTTGTTTTAAAGGAGAGAACCATAAGCCATTATAAATAAGTTCCGTTATTTTCTGTTCAATCACCGGTTTAAAATGTGCTACTTCTTTCACGTGTGTTAAATCTTCCAACTCTTTATGCGCTGTAATTAACGTCATTGCTGCTGGGCATTCGTATACTTCACGAGATTTAATACCGACAAGACGATTTTCTACGTGATCGATACGTCCAACGCCATGTTTTCCAGCAAGGGCATTTAACGTTTTAATTAGTTCTGACAGTGAATATGAAGTGCCATTTAAAGTCGTCGGTACTCCTGCTTCAAATCCAATTTCTACAAACTCTGGTTTATTCGGTGTATCTTCTAATGCTAATGTCATTTCGTATGCATCTTCTGGCGGCGCTGCCCATGGATCTTCTAAAATTCCACATTCGTTGCTGCGTCCCCATAAGTTTTGATCGATTGAGAATGGGCTATCTAAATTAATTGGAATTGGTACATCGTTTTCTTTTGCATATGCAATTTCTTCTTCACGTGACCACTTCCATTCACGTACAGGCGCAATCACTTCTAAATATGGATTCAATGCTTGAATAGAAACTTCAAAACGAACTTGGTCATTCCCTTTCCCTGTACATCCGTGTGCAACTGCAGTTGCGCCTTCTTGTTCTGCGATTTCTACTAATTTTTTCGCAATAAGTGGACGAGATAATGCAGAGACAAGAGGATATTTCCCTTCGTATAACGTGTGTGCTTGCATCGCCATCAATGCATATTCATTCGCGAATTCTTCTTGAACATCAATCATATACGATTTAATTGCACCTACTGAAAGTGCTTTTTCTTTTACAAACGCTAAGTCTTTTCCTTCCCCTAAATCTAAACAAAGCGCGATAATATCATAATTCTTCTCTTGTAACCATTTAATTGCAACGGAAGTATCAAGACCTCCGGAATATGCTAATACAACTTTTTTCTTCTCCATTTTACATCCCCCTAAAGAATAAATATTCATTATTTCTTATAATAATTCAAACTTTAACACCTTTCATAAAATGAATCAAGGGGAATTCATAATTTTTTTCAAACAATTTCGTCGAATTTCTTTCTTTTTTTATGTAAAATAGAGGCAGGAAATTGGAGGTGTGTCTATGGAAAAGTATTTTATATACAATGAACATCTAGGAATTGCAGTGCCAAACATACAAGAAGAATGGGAAGACATCTCTGAAAAAACACAGCATGGTATTTTATTAAAATGGGAGCAAATTCGCGGAAAAATACCTGATCGTATAAAAGAGATTGAACATTACATTAATCAAAAACAACATCGTTTAAATAACGAAGATAATTTTGAAATTTCCTGTAGGCTTAATTCTGAAATAGCTGATTTAGCCTCTATTATTAACGACCTTTGGCTTTGGTATCGCCTCACCCAAAATGTATCTGAGGGAAAAGCACACCAATGAAAAAAGCATGCCCCTCATTCACTTTGGGTCATGCTTTTTTGTCGTAACAAGCTTTGCAATATATTTCTTGCGCCGTTTTTGCTAAACATACATCAAACGGACCTACTAATATACTTCTTTCTTTCGGCAACTTCACAAAAGCAACTAGCTCTTCTTCATATTCAATCTTTTTCTGACATGAAACGCATTTTAATTCTCTTCTTTTAAACATGTCTTTTAGCATATCTCCACTCTCCCTTTCATCTATCTATATTAATATAATATGTAAAAAAATGACACATTACAAAGTAAGATATTCATATACTATGTACAAAAGGAGGCCTCAAAATGATGCGAGCTTTCATTATTATCGCTTTAACATTTTTAAGTGTGATTAGCTGGGATGCATTTTTTAAAGATAAAGGTGACGAAAACAATACAACTGAATAAAAAACCATCTTTGCTTACTTATTGGACAAACTTCTAAAAACTGTCCAATCCTACAAAATAACTTAGGCTTTTCTACAAAAATATTTAAACATAACAATTTTTGTAGATTCCCTCCGTTTATTGTCGGTTTCCATCCGCATACATTTTTTGAAAGTATGATATAATAATATAAATCTTGAAGGAAGGGATTTTGATATCATGATCGCTCGAAGGAGCATGTGGCATCGTATTGACGAATCATACACGTAGCGTATTTTTCAGCTCAGATACTTTAGTCTAGCGAAAAAAATACGAGAGTGGGGAAATTATGATTGCCCGAAGGATAATTTGGCAAAAAAAAGACTCTTCTTACACGTAGCGTTTTGTTTAGGACTTAATTGTTATTAGCTAAACAAAACAAAGAAGAGCAGGATTGCTAAATGACGAATCCTACTCCACGTTTTGTTTAGTCGTTTTAAGACTTAAACTAAAACGAAGGTAGGGAGAATTGATGGACGAGAGGATTATTCGTTATTTCTTCAGCGACATATAGCGTAGTTAGTTTTTTCGTAAACTAACTGAAAGCTACATGTGAGCTCGTAGTTAGTTTACAACACAAAAAGGACTACTAACTACGGAAAGAAGGAATAACGATGAGGAACATCCAAAGTCGACAAATTATTAAAGAAGTTTTTATGGTTTTAATCGGTTCATTTATTTTAGCGGCAGCGCTATATCACATTCACTTCCAAAACCACTTAACAGAAGGTGGATTTGTAGGTATTGCACTATTCATCCAAAATTTTTATGATATTTCACCATCTATTTCAACTGTAATAATGGATATCCCAATTATTTTACTGTGCGCTTCATTTTTAGGTAAAAAAATGGTTGGCTATTCATTTTTAGGTTCAATTTCATTCGGAGTATTTTATTCCCTTATGGAAAATTATTCTCCATTTACGGTAGATTTATCAAACAATTTATTTATAGCTGCAATAGTTGGCGGTGCTTTAGCTGGTATTGGACTCGGTTTTATATTGCGATTTGGCGGTGCAACCGGTGGAGACGATATTTTAACAATTGTATTAAGTAAACGAACTCGTTTTACAATTGGGCAAATTTTCTTCGTCTTTGACGCGATTGTTCTTGCGCTTTCATTATATTATTTAAATTGGACAGAAATTGCTTTTACTATTCTTTCAATTGCCGTACAGGCAAAAACATTGGATTTAATTTATTATCCAAAAGCAGAAAAAGCAGCAGAAAAGCAACCAGTATCTATTCCAATGACCAAAAAACATGCAACAAATTAAAAAAGCGAAAGGCTTCGGCCTCTCGCTTTTTTTATGATTTTTTTTCTTTCTCCATTATGTGGCGCACTTGATAAAATCGATTGGCAAATTCAGTAACATTTCTTGTTAAACGATAATTTACTGTAGATCCAATTGCCATTCCGATGACTGGGATACCTTGGAATAATTTACGACGAAGAGCATAAATTGAAAATGTTTTCAAAATTTGCTTTAACAAAACTTCGGTAGAGGCTGTTTGTAACACTGCTTCGTCTCCTTCATAAAAGAACGAATCTTCTTGCTCCAGCTCTCGTAGCAAGTTGTACCAAGCGTATTGCTGAAGTCTTCCTGGCAATAATGACGCATGAAACACCTTTAACGCCAGCATCATTTCATAAGGCTTGTTCACATCATGCCCAAACGATGTTGCAATAAGTTGGACAGCCTTCACATTTAACGCAATCATAACCGGAAAATCAGCTGTCAATAATAATAATCCTCCAGCACCCGTTGCTCCGCCTTGCACGAATGAATATAGACGATGACGTGCTGTTTGTTGCTCTGCTATGTATGTTAACTGATCAATAGATAATGCTTTCAAATCTTCAAGTTGTTCAATTGATTCATTAAATAATCTTGATGTTCCTAAAATACGATTACGTGCATCTAATTGTGATTGTGAACTTTGAATCAGTGCATGCAAATGAAAAAGCCATCCATCTGCTTTCGTAAAGAATTCTTTTCGTTTTTTCTCAGGTAATTTCGCAACTGTAGTATGTAACCATTTATCAAACACTTTTTGAAAATCGGTCGCTTCTTGCTCAACTAATTGCGCTTCCCATTCCTTTATATTGTCTAAAATGGCTTGTTCTCGCTTCGATCGCATCGTAACAACCACCTCGTTCGATTTTTTTCTATTGTAACATATTTCTGCTTATTCTTTGCAAATATGCTTGTCTATCTCCATTCACATACCATTTTTTAATGACATAAAATATTAGCAAAAAGGATGAGATGAATCACATGAATCTATCCAATATAAAACAAAAGTATAATGCTGTATTTAGCTTAGGACAAAACTGCTGGCCTGCTTGGGCTTTATATCAACTAGGATTATCCCCATTTTTTGGCGTTATTGATTTTATGCTAAGTCCTTCATTAGAGAAAGTAAATTTATTATTACAAAATCGCTTTCACCGTTTTTTAGAATTAGAAAATTTGTCCTTCATCTCATTTTGGGATGATGATGCGAAATTAAGACTACGAGACAACATTTATGAAATTGACTCCTGCCATGACTTTAAAACAGATGTAAATACACCAACTTCTTGGCCTTCTTATACAGATATTAAATTAAATTATGAGCATCGGATTAATCGTTTTCTAACTACAGTAGAAATGGAAGAATCCATATTGTTTATTCGAACCGGGGGAACATATGAAGAAGCACTTTTTCTTGAACAAATTTTATCTCAAATGGTCAAGCATAACTTCTCCGTCCTTTTATTACTTCCTGCCGATGTACCAACTATCACTGAAGAAGATTGGGGATTACAAAACATTTGCGTTATAAAATGCCCAGTGATGGATATATACCAGTACAATGAAGCATTTTGGAAAGAACTATTAGACGGTATTACAATTAGCTCAACAACGTGAAATAAAAAGGTGATTTTCTCTATATTTCAACTTATAATTATCCACATATAAATGAATAAGGAGCGATCATATTCATGTACCCACGTGCAAAATCCTTTGGTATTGTTATACATCACAATCGACTTCTACTACAAGAATATAATATAGACAATGAAACCTATTACCGTCCTCTTGGTGGATCAATTGAACTCGGAGAAAAATCAGATGAAACAGTTATTCGAGAGTTTAATGAAGAGCTTCATACAGAAGTAGAAATTATCGATTATTTAGGTTGCTTAGAAAACATCTTTCATCTAGATGAGGAAATTGGTCATGAGATTATTCAACTATATTCTTTGCGTTTATTAGACAGATCACTATATGAAATGGAAATAGTGAATATACAAGATGAGCAAACAGCGTCATATGCAAAATGGGTTCCCATTACTGCATTCATTCAGAAGGAAAAATTATTATATCCAGATGGAATTTTAAAATATATGAAAAGAAAGACGAAATCCTATAGGATCTCGTCTTTCTTTTCATATATTAACCAATATCTCCAAGACGTAGTACGTCACGAGCAATCATAACTTCTTCGTCAGTTGGAATTACGATAATTTTTACTGGAGAGTGAGGGAAGCTGATGAATGCTTCTTCACCGAATACGTTATTGCGTTTTGCGTCGAAGTATACGCCCATGTACTCAAGGCCTTCTAATACGCGCTCACGAATAATTGCACTGTTTTCACCTACACCAGCTGTAAAGATGATAGCGTCAACGCCTTTCATACGAGCTGTGTAAGAACCAATGTATTTATGGATACGGCTTACGAACACGTCAAGTGCTACTTTCGCACGGTGGTCGCCTTCTTCTTCTTTCGCAATGATGTCACGTAGGTCACTAGAGTAACCAGTAAGACCTAACATACCACTCTTCTTGTTTAATACGTTAACTACTTCTTCTACAGTTTGGCCTGTTTTTTCCATGATGTATGGAATTAACGCAGGGTCAATGTTACCAGAACGTGTACCCATTGTTACACCAGCAAGTGGAGTGAAGCCCATAGAAGTATCGATAGACTTACCGCCTTCTACTGCTGCGATACTTGCACCGTTACCTAAGTGACAAGAAAGTAGGCTTAAGCTTTCAATTGGACGACCTAATAATTCAGCCGCACGCTCAGTTACGTATTTATGAGAAGTTCCGTGGAAACCGTATTTACGGATACCAAATTTCTCATAGTACTCATACGGTAAGCTGTATAGGAATGCAGATTCCGGCATTGTTTGGTGGAATGCTGTATCGAATACTGCTACTGCTGGTACGTTTGGTAATACTTCTTGGAATGCTTTAATACCAACAAGGTTTGCTGGGTTGTGAAGTGGTGCTAAATCGCTTAATTCTTCGATTTCCGCTAATACTTCATCAGTAATTAAAACAGAATCCGCAAATTTTTCGCCGCCGTGTACAACACGGTGACCGATACCGCCAATCTCATCAAGAGATTTTACGATTCCATTTTCAGTTAATTTGCTAAGAAGCATGTTAACTGCTACTGCGTGATCTGGGATGTTTGTAATTTCTTTTTGTTTTTCGCCATCTACAGTAATAGTGAAGATACTATCTTCTAAACCGATACGTTCTACTAAACCTTTTGTTAATACTGTTTCACTTGGCATTTCAAATAATTGGAATTTTAAGGAAGAGCTTCCTGCGTTAATCGCGATGATTTTTGACATCTAGTCTTTCGCCCCTTTTTCTCTTGGTAGTTGTGTGGATCATTCCACAAACCGCTCGATTTTATCTAATTAAATTCACTCACTATGAAAACGTTTCATCATCAGTAAATTTTATACTCACGATTTTAATTTAAACATCGTCCGACATATATTTCAAGTGAAAAAATTGTAACACCAAGAAAAAAAATATATTACAGATTTCAAAAAAATTCAGTTAAATCTTGTATATATTAAAAAATATGACATATTCTATACAACTGTACTACATTAATCACTAACCCTGTTACATATATATCGTGTTACTTTTGTGTTGCAAACCAAGTATTTAATTGATCCATAATGTTCTCCATAGCCTTCATATTAGAGAATTTAGGTAATTCCACTAGTAATGCCTGTTTCGGCATTGTTACACCTTGGCCTTTCTTTTGGAGAACAAATATACTTTTTGCATTTTTCTCGTTTTTAAACATGGAAACAGGTAGCTGTAACAAACCTTGAATAAAGCATGTTTCTTTAATAAATGCATGTAGTTTCGGCGCTTGATCACTTTCAAAAATAAAGTTTGGTACTAAGAAGAATAAATACCCGCCTTCTTTCGTATGTTTCACACTTTGTTCAATAAATAAGTGATGCGCATATGACATTCCTTGATCTGCTTTTAACTTATATTCACTCGCACTGATTTCGTTTGGATAATAACCAATTGGTAAATCTGAAACGACTGCATCAACTGGATCAATATAAAGTGGTGCTAGTCCATCTTGATGGAAGAATTCGATTCCATGCTTTTGTAAATTTGCATTTACTAAAGCAAGTTTAATTAGCACTTCATCCACTTCTACACCAAATCCACTCATTGCTAGCTCTTCTTTAGCGCTATTAAATACTGTAGTCATTAAATTACCTGTTCCAATTGCAGGATCTAAAACAGTAATTTCTGTTTTGCCTTGCATAAATTTATGGAATAAGTAGCTCATGAACATTCCAACTGCATCTGGCGTCATTTCGTGATTTGCTTGTACGCCCTCTTTCATTCCTTTTAAAATGGCTAGCTGAAATGCTTTACGAATTTCTTCACCTTTATATGTTTCTTCATTAAACGTACTATATTCACGATTCAACCTTTCAATTGTTGATTCGGATAATTCCTCTTGTAAAATCGCACCTTCAAACAAGTTATCACCTGTTTCTACAAGCGCCTCTAAATATGTTACATCTAATTCTTTACGTAAAACTACCGTAGAAGAATCAAAAATAGAAAATAATGTTTCCACTGTCTGACTCACGTACATTCCTCCTTCTCTCTTTTACACATAACTTATATCATACCACAAAGTGATTTTTTCCAAAAAGAAAAAGCGACCTCCTGTAAAGAGCTCCCTTTCAAGTTATGTATGATATAACATTTTTTCTCATCTATCGTTACCATTCGCAGCAATAGATGAGAAAAAACGACCTCTTTATAAGAGGTCATTTCCTTCCTATTACTTTGCAGATTTAGCTGCTTCTAATGCTGCTTCATAGTTTGGATGGCTTGTACCTTCGCTTACGTATTCTGCGTAAACTACTTTGTCATTGCTATCTACTACGAATACTGCACGAGCAAGTAAACGAAGTTCTTTCATTACTAAGCCGTAAGCTTCACCGAATGAAAGGTCACGGTGATCAGAAAGTGTTACAACATTTTCTAAACCGTTTGCTGCACACCAGCGTTTTTGAGCGAATGGTAAGTCAGCGCTAATTGTTAATACTTTCGCGTTTTCAATACCTGCTGCATCTTGGTTAAAACGACGTGTTTGTGCATCACATACACCTGTGTCGATTGAAGGTACAACACTAATTAATTTTACTTCGCCTTTGTATGTTTCTAAACTTACTGGAGATAAGTCGTTTGCTAATACTTGGAAGTTTGGCGCTTGATCGCCAACTTTAACTTCTGTTCCAACTAAAGTCATTGGATTACCTTTAAAAGTTACGTTTGCCACTTGAAAATCCTCCCTTATTTAAACAAAATATGTACAATGTAAATGATAGTTTGTCCCCATCGATAATGCAAATAAAATCGCTTTATTTACAAAAAAATTAAAGAAGCTAATCCATTGATTAGCTTCTTTATTCGTTAAATTTGAAATTCAGGATCATCTTCTTTTCGTTTATCCATCATTTCTTTCACTTTATCAACAGCTTGTGGTGCTAATTCAATTATTTTATCAATGACGTGTGTCTGCTTATCTAAGTGTAATACTTTCACACCATCTCCATTTATAACAAGAAAGGCAACAGGATTAATAGAAACTCCTCCACCACTTCCCCCGCCAAATGGATGACGACCTGAATGTTCTACTTTACCAAATTCACTTCCACCAGCAGCAAAACCAAAGCTTACTTTCGAAACAGTAAGAATTACACTTCCATCTGCTGCTTTAATTGGATCACCAACAATTGTATTTACATCAGTCATTTGTTTTAAATGCTGCATTGCTGTTGTCATTAAACCTTGAATTGGATGGTCCACTCTATATCCCCCCTATGCTTGAACAGATTTTTCTGTCATACCAGATTTTTGCTTTCTCATAAACATGAGTAATTTGAATCCTGTTTTTATAGCACGAAATATACGAAAAGATGCTGTTAACTCGCACCTTGATGCAAATCCCTTCCCTTGAAAAACAGGGGTAATTTCAAATTCTGGTACATCGACAATATGCATATATTGTCCTATAACTCCAGCAGCCATTCCTTTTGTCCCCCATGCATATCCAGTGACAATTCCAGTACTAGCTGCGTCGCCTGCTCCAATTTGCGTATGCCATTTCCAACCATTGATTTTCACTCGTTTGAGAAAATCTTTAACGATAGTATGAACTTTTTGAAGCCTTTTTATCAGTTCCCCGATGCTGTCAAGTTGCGCCATAATTTTATTATCTATTCCGCCGTCCTTTTCAGCTTTTTCGATTTTCTGTCCTGTCTTTTTCTGCTGTTTTTCAATTCTTTCCAACACATCAAATGTATATCGAATCATCCATATTTTCACTTGAAACAAACATTGCTTTTCCATTTCTGAATATAAAAATGTCACTTTAAGCTTTATTTTCGACAATAGTATAAGCAAAATAAAAAGGAGAAGAATTATTATTCCAATTACGAGCCACTTCATACGTATCATCCTTTCACTCCGTACCCATTATCGACAAGTTTATTCATCATTAAACAGAGTTCCGTAAGATTGAATATAAAAATTTTTCTAAAAATAAAAAGGTATTTTGACAATTTATATCGAAATATATTATTTGAACATATCATCAGGGAACGGACTCTAATGATATGTAGCACGAAAAACAGAAAATTTAACTGCAGTGGAGGGATACATAATGGCAGATCGTCGCAATTTATTTTTCTTTTATGGTGATGACAAAGCAACGCTCGTTGAAAAGATGAAACCAATCTATCGTATTTTAGAAGAGAATGGATTTACCATATTAGATCAACCAAAAAATGCAAACGCTATCGTCAGTGTTGGAGATGATGCAACTTTCTTACAAGCCGTTCGTAAAACTGGTTTTAGAGAAGATTGCTTATACGCAGGGATTTCTACGAAAGATGAAATTTCTTTCTACTGTGATTTCCACATTGATCACGTTGATACAGCCCTTCAAGAAATTACAAAAAATGAAATTGAAGTGCGAAAATATCCAACAATTCAGGTAGATATAGATCACGGTACATCTTTCCATTGTTTAAATGAATTCTCATTACGTTCTAGCATTATTAAAACATTCGTTGTAGATGTTCACGTTGATGATTTATATTTCGAAACATTTAGAGGTGACGGTTTAGTTGTTTCTACCCCAACAGGAAGTACAGCTTACAACAAATCATTGCATGGTGCCGTTGTCGATCCGCTTATCCCATGTTTCCAAGTAAGCGAACTAGCATCTTTAAATAACAACACATACCGTACGCTCGGTTCACCGTTCATCTTAAACCACGAACGTACACTAACTTTAAAACTTAAACCAGACGGTAACGATTATCCTGTTATCGGCATGGATAACGAAGCGCTTAGCATTAAACAAGTTGAAAAAGCTGTTGTACGCTTAAGCGATAAACAAATTAAAACAGTAAAATTAAAAAACAATTCCTTCTGGGAAAAAGTACAGAGAACATTTTTATAGTAGTAAAATAACCGCAAAATTATGGGATCCCATAATTCTGCGGTTATTTATTTATCCCGATTGGTGCGGCCAACAATCTCTCGCTATCGGGCCGTTATTTTTGTCAGTTTTTGTCGGTAAGTCGATATATTTTAATAATCGCTGATATATTTCGAGTTACGGTCGATATATTTCAATAATCGCTGATATATTTCGAGTTACAGTCGATATATTCCGAAAATCGCTGATATATTTTACGCATCTTTTCTATAGACAACCTGGCCATCAATGACGGTCATTTCCGCTTGTACTTCTTTTATTTCTTCTGCCTCTATTTCAAATATGTTTCGATCTAATATCGTAAAGTCTGCTTCATATCCTTTTATAATTTGTCCTCGCTTCGCTTCTTTTCCTATTGCATAAGCACTTCCTGTCGTAAATAAAGAAACAGCCTCATATGCCGTTAATCTTTCCTCAGGCATATAGCATACACCGTCAATAAAACTTCTACGTGTAACAGCGCTATATATGCCTAAAAACGGATTCACTTGTTCAATAGGAGCATCTGAACCACCGTTGCAATGTAAGCCTGCGTCCAGTAACGTCTTCCAAGCATACGCGTAACGAAGACGACGCTCGCCTAGTTTTTCAATGACTGATGGAAAATCTGATGAAACAAAGACCGGTTGAATATCAATAATAGCTGGCAAGTGTTTCATTCTTTCAATCAACTCTTCACGAGCTAGCTGGCAATGAATAATACGGTCACGTACCCCTTCTGCTGGTGGATGTAATTCAAGCGCATCAATGACATATTCAAGCGACAAGTCACCGATAGTATGAATGGCAACTGGCATATGTAAATCACGTGCTTTTTTCACTAAACTTGCAAGCTCTTCAAGTGAGAAAATCGCAACTCCATTTGTTTCCTTCGCATCTTCATACGATTCACTTAATAAAGCAGTTCTTCCGCCAAAAGAACCGTCAGAAAAAATTTTCATCGCACCAAATTCAATATAGTGCTCATTTTCATATTTTTTTCTTTCATTTGCTACTTCATGATGAACGAGTAAATGCGCTTTAAATGGCATTTCTTTTATAACGTAAGAAAACGCATTATACGTTTTTCTAAAACCACCGTAATAATTTAAATCTTCCGTATGCCCACCAACGATTCCATATTGCCAGCAGTCTTTAATCGCTGTTTGCAAAGCTCTTTGTAAATAAGCTTCATCAATTTCAGGCTGAACGTGTTTCATTAATTCTTGTCCTTGTTCATATAAAAGCCCTGTTAACTTATTTGATGCATCCCGGCCAATTTTCCCGCCTTTCGGATCTTGCGTCTCTTCTGTTATGTTCGCTTCTTGCAGTATGTATGAATTCACCCATGTAACGTGACGACAAACTCGTTTTAATAAAATGGGATGTTCTTTCGAAATTGCATCTAAATCACGTGCGTGAACATCTTTCGTATCTGTAAAGTTATTTTCATTCCAGCCTTCTCCGATAATCCAACAACCTTTTGGCGCGTCTTCTACTTGCTTCTGAACAAGAGTAAGTACTTCGCCATAAGATGTACAATTTGATAAATCTAGACGGAGTAACCTCTCTCCATGCCCAATAAGATGCATATGACTATCAACGAGACCTGGAATCATCGTTTTGCCTTCTAAATCGTGCAATTTAACCGTAGTAGCATATCGGTCTTCTAACTCTTCTTTACTCCCAACATCAACGATCACACCGTTTTCAACATAAACAGCGTCTACTTTTTCATTCTCTTCTCGCATCGTGTAAATGGTGCCGCCATACCAAATTTCTCCCATATGCTCATCCCCTTTTTCCCTTTAGTCTACGAGATTAATCCGTATAAAAAAAGCACCATTTGAATTAAAAATGGTGCTTTCCCAAAATTATTTTTGTTCAGTAGTAGACGTTGTAATTTGCCATTCAATGCTAAATTTATCTTTTAGTTGTCCGTATGCTGGGCTCCAGAACGTTTCTTGAAGTGGCATAATAACTTCTCCACCCTCTTGTAACTTTTCGAATACTTCTTTTGCTTTTTCTGCATTACTAATTTGAATTGCGATTGTTACTTGAGATCCGATTGCATGCCCTTGACCTGGGAATGTATCAGAAATCATAAGGTCCGTATTACCAACTTTTAAAGTAGCATGTAAAACGCGCTCTTTCGCTTCAGCTGGAATCGGGTATTCTGGATTTTCAGGCATGTCACCAAAAGTTTGCATTACTTCTACTTTTGCGTCTAACGCCTCTTTGTAAAACTGTACAGCTTCTTGCCCACTACCATCTAAAACTAAGTACGGATTAATACCTAAAATCATACGGACACCTCTTTTTTTAGTTTATAAAATAGAACTTATGTTCGTTTTTATAATATCATCGTTTTACATTTCATTCAACTATTTACTTCCCTATTTTCAAAATTATTTTGAAGGAAGCTCCATCTCTTGTTTTCTAAGTTCAATACGACGAATTTTTCCGGAAATCGTTTTTGGTAGTTCATCTACAAATTCAATTTTGCGAGGATATTTATATGGTGCAGTGAGTTCTTTCACATGTTGTTGGAGCACTGGAATTAATGTTTCTTCGTTCTTTTCTATATTCTCTCTTAATACGATAAATGCCTTCACGACACTCCCTCGAATTTCATCTGGACTTGCGACAACCGCACATTCTCTTACGTAAGGATGTTTTACAAGTGCATCTTCGACTTCGAACGGCCCAATTGTATAACCAGAGCTAATGATAATATCATCTCCGCGCCCTTCAAACCAGAAATAGCCGTCTTCATCTTTTTTCGCTTTATCACCCGTAATATAATAATCACCACGGAATTGCATCGCTGTACGCTCATCATCTTTATAATATTGCTTAAAGAGGGCTGGTGTTTCAATATGAACTGCAATATCGCCAACTTCTCCTACCTGCACTGGGATTCCTTCTTCATTAACGATATCAACATGGTTTCCTGGCGTTGGTTTCCCCATTGATCCCGGTCTAATATCCATCCCTTTCATTACGCCAACAAGTAATGTATTTTCCGTTTGCCCATAGCCATCTCTTACTGTAATATCAAAGTGCTTTTGGAACGTTTCAATGACTTCTCTATTTAACGGCTCACCTGCGGATACAGCGCTATGTAACGCTTCTAAATTGTACTCAGTCAAGTCTTCTACCTTTGCCATTAATCTATACTCAGTCGGTGTACAACAAAGCACATTCACCTTATTATCGTCTAATAAATTTAAATACGTTTTCGGTTCAAACTTACCGTTGTATACAAATCCTGTTGCCCCTGAACCGAGAGTTGCTAAAAACGGGCTCCAAATCCACTTTTGCCACCCTGGACTAGCCGTTGCCCATACAACATCATTCTCTTCAATTCCGAGCCAATTTGGAGCGCTCGTACGTAAATGAGCGTATGCCCATGCATGCGTATGAACAACACCTTTCGGGTTTCCTGTCGTCCCTGACGTATAAGATAAAAAGACCATATCTTCTTTATCTGTTTTCGCCATTTCTAACATGTCACTTTCTGTTTCTAATGCTGTTTTTAAATTGATCCATCCGTCTACTGACTGCTTGCTCAGAACGAACTTTTGAAGAGATTCCATCGCCCCTATGTTATCAAACTGTCCGATATATGGTTCATAACTTACAATCGCTTTTACTTCTCCGTGTCCAATGCGGTATTCAATATCTTTTTTACGCAACATTTCCGAACTCGGAATTACGACAAACCCTGCTTTAATCGCAGCGATATACGTCATGTAAGCTTCAATTAAACGCGGCATCATAATAAGGAGCTTGTCCCCTTTTTGTAAGCCACTTTTTATAAAAGCGTTTCCAATTTTATTTGCACCTTGCATTAATTCAAAATATGTAACTTCTCGTCTATTCCCTTTATCATCTTGCCAAATTAAAGCAAGCTTCTCTTTATCGTCTGTATATTTCTCTATTTCTGAAACTAAATTATAAGATGGTGGTGCCAACAATTCCTCTCTCTTCATAAACATCCTCCTTTTTCTTTATGCCTCCCTTATATAATAAAGAATTTTCAGTAAATTTTGAACCCTCTTCTTTTGACAATTTTTTTATACTTTTGTCGAAATGAATTTATACTAATAGGAACAACAAAAAGAAAGAGCGGGGAGAACCCGCTCTTTCTAAGCCATTGTATATGGAATTATTTTTGGAAACCGCCTAATTGTTGCTCAGCTAGTGAAACTAGACGTTTCGTAATTTCGCCACCAACAGAACCGTTAGCGCGAGATGTTGCATCCGCTCCAAGTTGAACACCAAACTCTTGAGCGATTTCGTATTTCATTTGGTCTAATGCTGATTCAGCACCAGGAACCGCTAATTTATTTGTGCTACGTGCCATGTTATATCACCTCCTTGTGAGTATAGAGTGTGATAAATAACATGACTTCATACACATTTTAGATATGGTAATTTATGGTTTTAGAAAAGTTCTTCGAATTTTTCTTCTTCCGCTACTACTTCTACCGTTTGTAATACCATTGTTTCTTTGTTTGCTACAGCTTCTTCGATTAATGGTGTGAAATCATATTTCGCTTCAAAACGATTCGCTTTTTCACGCTTCGGCTTCGTCGCTGGGCTTGCTGGTGTGAATACTGTACAGCAATCTTCGTATGGACGAATTGAGATATCATATGTGCCGATTTCTTCAGCGATTTTAATAATTTCTAATTTATCCATCGTAATAAGCGGACGAATAACAGGATAGTTTGTCACTTCATTAATCGTATGCATACTATCTAACGTTTGGCTCGCTACTTGTCCAAGACTTTCACCAGTCGTAATTGCAAGTGCATTACGCTCCTCTGCAATCTGCTCTGTAATACGCATCATCATACGACGCATTACTGTCATAGAATAACTAGATGGAATTTCTTTATTAATCGTTTTTTGCACTTCAGTAAATGGAACAAGGTGAAGTGTTACACGTTTACAGTATTTCGTTAACTCTTGTGCTAAATCGATTACTTTTTGTTTCGCACGCTCACTTGTGAAAGGTGGACTATGGAAGTGAACTGCCTCCACAGATACGCCGCGTTTCATCGTTAAGTACGCTGCTACGGGGCTATCAATACCACCAGAAAGAAGTACCATTACTTTTCCGCCAACGCCAACTGGTAAACCGCCAGCTCCCATGTGCTCACCACACATAATATAGCTGTAACCACTGCGAATTTCTACACGTACATTCACATCTGGATTATGGACGTCTACTGTGATATTCTCTGTATTTTCTAAAATGTGCCCGCCAATTTCTGGAAGTAACTCCATCGTCTTCATTGGGAAACGTTTATCAGAACGGTGCACTGTAATTTTAAATGTTTTCACATCATCTTTTACTTGTAAGAAAGCTGCTAATGCACCTTTTTTAATATCTTCTAATTCTGATGGTACTTTCATCGCTAAATTAAACTTATGAATACCAAATACATCTTTCAATCTTTCAGCAATCGCTTCATGGTCTTCGCCATTTAACTGAATGTACATACGGTCATGTGTTGCATCGATTTTAATGTTTGGGAATTTTTTCAGTTTGAACTTAACGTTATCTTTTAATGTGCTTACAAATTTAGAACGGTTCTTACCTTTTGTCGTCATTTCTCCGTAACGTACTAAAATATATTCATATGTCATCATATTTCTTTACCTCATCACTTCATATAATTTTGGCATTGTCTCTTTTACAATACCTTCAAATTGTTTTACTTCTTCCATCGTGTTGTCTGGTGCTAGACTAATACGAATAGCGCTTGCAGCAGCTGCATGCGGTACTCCCATTGACACTAACACTCTGCTCACTTCATTTGCTTTTGAAGAACAAGCAGACTTCGTTGATACATATACACCGTGTTCTTCTAAAGCATGAACGACCACTTCCGGTTTTAAACCGACAAACGACACATTTAAAATGTGTGGTGCTGCATATGCAAGCGACGTATTAATTGTTACATCTTCCATTTCTTTAAAGAAACGTACAAGCTCTGTTTGTAAACTTTGCAAATGAGCTATCTTTTCTTTCACTTGTTCCATTGTCATGCGAAGTGCTTTCACCATCGCTACAATGCCAGGTAAGTTCTCTGTACCAGAGCGATACTTAAGCTCTTGTTGACCACCTGATAAAATCGGATCTAATCTTACGCCATCACGCACGTAAAGAAGACCTGTTCCTTTTACACTGTGGAATTTATGTCCAGATATTGAGCAAAGGTCAATATGCGAAGCATATAAATTAAGCGGTACTTTTCCTATCCCTTGTACATGGTCCACATGGAATCTTATTTTCGGATAATTCGATAATAACGTTCCAATTTCAGCAACGGGCTGAATTGCTCCAGTTTCGTTGTTCACATGAATAATTGAAACAAGAATTGTATCTTCACGAAGCACTCGCTTCACATCCTCTACCGATACAACACCATGCTCGTTAACCGGTAAATATGTTACATCAAACCCGAGTTCTTCTAATTGCTTATATGCCTCAAACACAGACGCGTGTTCAATATTTGTTGTAATGATATGTTTGCCGCGCGAACGATTCCTCATCGCTATCCCTTTAATCGCAAGGTTATTCCCTTCCGTTCCACCCGATGTGAAAATAATTTCAGAAGGTTTTACGTGAAGAAGCTGCGCTGCAATCGTTCTTGATTGTGTTAATAGACGCTCTGCCTCTCCTCCAAGCGAATGAATAGAAGAAGGATTTCCAAAATATTTCCCAGCAACCGTTACGTACGATTGAAGGGCTTCTGGATATGGCTTCGTCGTCGCACTATTATCAAAATAGATCATCGTTCTTCCCCTTTCAGCGCTATCACATCATATAATCATATCATAAATACGTGTAATTACGCTAAGACTACACAAAGGTTCCGTTTTATCCCGATTGGTGAAGGCTAGTAATCAGTGAGGATGAATCCCCCCCACTGATTACAGTTTCACTTTATTTTGAAACGAATAACCTTACTGTATTCCGCTATTCATTATAGCAACATCGCCTTCAAAATTACACAAAAAAACAAACCCTTTATGAAAGGGTTTGTTCATTGTCTACATATTCAGCTATTTTTTGAACAACGCCAGGTTCAAGTTGCTCTAGTACAGAAGCCGCTTGTTCTAAAGCTGCATCGTATTGATATTCACGGAATAATTTCTCTGCATAATTTAAGCTTTCTGCAAGATTTTCATCATGACTGCGGTAACGGTTTCCGTATTGAATTAATTTTTCAACTAAATACGCTTGTCCAATTAACTCTTCTGTCATTTCAGCTACACCGTTAACAGTTGTGTATGCCTCTTCTAAACTGCTATTTACAGCATGCATATTTAACGGTTTTATTTCTAATTGCTCATATACAGCTTGCATTGCCATTTGCCCTCTTTGTAAATCTTCCATAATACTCACTGGAAGACCTGGCAAATTCGACTTTTGCATAAAGCGTTTCGTTTCAAAAATTGTATTGCGCATTTCCTGCAACTTCTCACGCGCTTCAAATTCTTCTTTACGCATCGTTTGTAGCATTTCTTTATATTCTGCATGAAGTACTTTTAAAGTTTCACATTGCTCATAAACCTCTTCTAGTTCCTCACGAATTATAGAGAATGCAATATCTTGTTCAGCAACGCGTAATTGCATCACTTCAAAACGTTTCATTAAAATGTGCATTTGCTTTTCAATTACTTTTTGAGACTCAATATCCTTATCTTGTAACTGATAGCTTTGTTTCACAAGTTGCGTTTCTGCTTTCGTTTCAATTGTTTCTTCACGAAGTTCTTCTAAATCTTCATAAACAGAAAGTGTTTTTTGCTCTACATAATGTCTCGCATGCACTTCTTGTTCTAGTTGATCATAAAAACCGTCTAAACGAGTTTTTAATTTTTCTACTTTTTCAGCCGCTTCCGTTATATGAAGCTCCTGTATATCCATTAAACATGTTTGTAGTTGTGTCGTCATATCGCGGACTTCTTTAGGGATTTCCAGGTAATCTAATACATAACCTTGTCTTACCATATCATTATGTCCGTGTAATAAATCTTCCAGTTGAACTGGTAACGTTGCTTGACACTCTACCAATAAATCTGGAATTTGGTGAATAATGATTTCTAAATTAGCTAAACCTTCTTCCAAACTAATAACAATTTCTCTCGCTTTTAAATAGTCGCCATTATTTGTTGCTTCTTCAAAACTATTAAATTTATTAGATTCGGCATCTAGCATCTCTTCAATTCTCTGCTCAGCTGCTCCATACATGTGTCGATGGGCAAGAACACTCTTTTTCATACTACGATATGTATCACGTAACCCTTCAATTTCCGAGCTATTTTTTTCATGGCTTTCTAACAGTTGCTGTAATTCATTTAAAATGTCTGTAATACGATTATCAGCGTCATCTAAACCACTTATGGATTCGTTCATCGCATGCTTTGCTTTGCGGAAGGAGAATTGCGAGGCGAATTTTCGCGCTTGCCCTAAATCTTTTTCAGCTTTTGGAAGAGTTGTTGATACGATTTCATCCCACTCTTCACGCCATTTACCAAACAGTTCTTCTGTTTGACCTGTCATGTTCAAATCTTTTACTCGCTTTAGTTCATCTGCCACAGGTTTATCTTTTATTTCTTGTTTCCACTGCTCCAGTGCTTCAATATCTTTATATGAACGATTTCTTATCACAAGCTCTATCATGAGCAGCACTAGAATAGAGCTTACTACAATGATAACGATCGTCAGGATAGAATCCATGCAAAAAAGCCTCCTAGTTATATCTCTTTTTTTGTCCGTTCCGTTTATGAAATGGAAGGCATTATGTATAAAAAGGGAATTCCCCTATATTTAACAACTAACAATGTACTAATCATACCATGTAATGACGTGTTTTTGACCTAGTTTTTTTTAAAATTTCATGTTTCTTTAAATGCAATTGTAATCTTTCTTAATCTTCCGCCCGCTTCACTACCTATCCTCAAATGATTGCCATAACGGGCACTCTTTCATATGAGATACGAAATAGATTTTGCGCATGAGTGGGGGTTCAACAGAAATCACATGCACATTCCCCTGCTTTACCGCTTGCTCCACTGACATTTCTGGAAGTAAAGTGATGCCAAGTCCAGCTCCGACCATCGCAAGCATCGGTTCTGCATAAGAAGTTTCAAACGCAATGATTGGTTTCGCACCTATACCTTGAAACATGTTCATAATCATTTTCCTTACATCACATATTTCTGGGTACACAATTAATTTCTCATGTTCCAAACCTTCCATTCGGATTATTGTTTTCTCTTTATAAGGATGATCATTTGAAACTACACAAACAATTTTTTCCTCCCGCATTTCTTTTATATATGTAGCGCCTTCTACTACTGAATCAATGAACATCGCTTCAATCTTCCGCTCTTTAAACAATTCCATTAATACTTTCGTATGCTCAATTTTCCATTCTATTTCGAATCCATCACCTAATATATCTTTGCATTTCGATATGTAATACGCCGCTAAACTTGGCAATATACCTATCGAAATTCTCCGTTTCTCTTGATACTTCTTCATCTCCGTTTTCACTTCATGTATTTGTTCCAAAATCGGTAACATTCTTGCTATAAATATCTCACCAGCCTCTGTTAACTCCACTCCTTGAGCAGAACGCTTGAGTAAAGTAACCTCTAAATCCGCTTCTAATCTTTGAATTTGTTTACTAAGCGCTGGTTGTGAAATATGTAAAAGCTTACTTGCCTTTGATAAACTGCGCGTATGCTTTACTTCCATAAACGATCGTACTGCCTCTAAATCCATCATATACACCTCTAACAAAAAGTTATAACTGTTATAAAAAATCGATATTTCCTTCTATAAATCATTACTCTTTATACTTATTTCATCAACTTACTATAACGAAATGTAAAGGAGAATGGTACTCTTGAACAAAAAACAAATGCTCTTCGGATCCCTCCTATGCTTACTTGCCGTAACTGCCTGGGGATTTATGTTTCCTGTAATGGCAAACGCCTTACAATTTATCGATCCGTTCTTTTTCACAACTATTCGCTACGGATCTGCAGCTATTATTTTTCTTATTTTGCTATTAATCACTGAAGGGACACATTCGCTCCGCTTAGAAAAACGAACACTTTCTTTATTTTTTTACGGAACAGTCGGTTTCGCTGGATATGGTTTTCTCGTTTTCTACGGACAACAACTTGCCGGACCTTCTGGAGCAATCCATGCAGCGATGATTCAGTCTCTCATGCCACTAATTGCCTTATCATTACAATGGATAACAAAAAATAAGCGTCCACAAAACTACACTTTTCTTTGTATGTTCGTTGCATTACTCGGTGTTATGCTTGTCATTTCAAAAGGAAATATTCACTTATTATTTGGAGCTGCAAGTCACTTATCTACGAATATATTGATGTTATGCGGCGTTACTTGCTGGGTCATTTATACAAATGGCGGTGCTCATTTTCAATCTTGGTCACCACTTCGATATACAACGTTAACTTGTTTGTTCGGTTCAATGTCACTCATCGTTATTGTCACTTTATTAACTTACACAAACGTCATTACTGTACCATCATTACGCACAATTGTGAGCGTTCGTTTTGAACTCTTTTATATGTCGATTATTGCAGGTGTTATCGCTGTGTTTTGCTGGAATATGGGGAATCGCTATATTTCATCTATTAACGGCATATTATTTATGAATTTAGTTCCTGTCCTTGCACTTATCGGTTCCATATTTCGAGGTTATACGGTCGACAAAATCGAAATTGCCGGAGCCTCATTAACAATTATTGCGCTATTATGTAACAATTTATGGCAAAGAAAAGAAACTACAAGAATCCCCACCTCGGTTCGTTAGGTGGGGATTCTTCACATATGAACAGCTCTTGGCCATTCCTGATACATATTCGTTTTACATAATGCTTGTTCCATCCATTGCTCAATTTCCTTCGTATACATTTCTAAGAAAAATGTTTCGGATGGAAAAGAATGCAATACTTCTGATATATACTGCGGATATAAAAACGGCATATTTATCATGCCTTTTAATTGCGTCATAAACATTGTAAAAGATACCTTTCGAAATTCTTTCTTCATTTGTCCTTCTCTAATGATTTGCTCGATATAATATCTTTCTTTAGAAAAATAAACGGTCATCACTTCACGAATTAATGTCGTATCAAGCGAAAGCTCTCTATAAAAAAAACGTGTCAGTTCCCTATTTTCAAATTGATATCGTAAAATCCCGCGCACCATTTGCACCATCACATCTTTAGCCGACAAATACTCTCTCTGTTCAAAGGACGTTTCAATCACATGAATATATCCTTCTAAAAAATCAGTAATAAGCTGCTCTAATAGGCCTTGCTTTCCAGCAAAATAGTATGAAATATTCGCTACATTCACATCCGCTCGCTTTGCAATGTCTCGCACTGATGTCCCGTCATAACCTTTCGTATTAAACAACGATATTGCCGCATCAATTACTTTTTGTTTCGTCTGCTTCATGCGCTCACTTCCTCTCACTGAACAGCTATAGTTTAAATTTCTTGACTTTTAAGACAAATTCCTTTAATTTTCTATCGACAAAGTCATGTGAAATACATCGTATTTTGCTAATATTTTACACATCTCGATAAAAAGGGAGTTGTTTCCATGTTTACAAAAGAAAGTTATGCAGGTTCTCGTGAAAAGCAGTATGAGACAGTAATTAAACAACTGGATGCATTATTAACTGGCGAATTAAACGTAGTCGCAAACTTATCAAATGCGTCCGCATTATTAAACCAATTTTTAGATCGCGTTAATTGGGTTGGCTTTTATGTAACAGAAGGAAATCAGCTCGTTCTCGGGCCATTCCAAGGAATGCCAGCATGCGTACGTATTCCATTTGGGCGCGGCGTTTGCGGCGTAGCAGCTGAAACGAAAACAACGCAACTTGTAGCGGACGTTCACCAATTCCCAGGACATATCGCTTGCGATAGTGCCTCTAATTCGGAAATCGTTGTACCGATTATAAAAGACGGAAATGTCATTGGTGTGCTGGATATTGATAGTCCTGAAAAAAATCGTTTCGATGAAGTAGATCAGCACTATTTAGAAAAGTTTGTGGAAACACTGTTAAAACATATATAAGAAAAAGAGTGAGTTATCGATTAAGTACGTAATGTACGAAACCGATAGCTCACTCTTTTTTATTGATTACTAACAGTAGATATTTTCTTTAACGCTTGCTCCAAATCAGAAATGATATCCTCCCACGATTCTAAACCGACAGATAAACGTATTAAATTATCGAAAATACCCATTTCTTTTCTTAGTTCCGCTGGAATCGCAGCATGCGTCATCGTTGCTGGATGCTGAATTAACGTTTCTGTATCACCTAAACTTACCGCGATCGTAATAAAGTGAAGGTCATTGATAAACGCTTGCGTTTCCTCTTTCCCGCCTTTGACAGAAAAAGAAATAACGCCACCGCCCCGTTTCATTTGGCGAGATGCTAACTCCCCTTCTGGGTACCAAACCCCTTCTACTACATCATGATTTTTTAGGAACGATACAATTTTTTCTGCATTATCACAATGACGATCCATTCTTACTGCTAACGTCTTTAATCCGCGTAATAATAACCACGCATCAAACGGCGCCATAATACCGCCGATATCTTTTCGCATCGGACGAATTTTTTCAGCTAACACTTTCGTTTTACAAATTGTTACACCCGCTACAACATCACCATGGCCACCAATATATTTTGTCGCACTATGCACAACTGCGTCACAACCAAGCTCAAGCGGTCTTTGTAAATAAGGTGAACAAAACGTATTATCAACAATGACGAGTAGGCCATTTCGCTTCGCAACTCGAATCACTTGTTTTAAATCGATTAATTTCATCGTTGGATTAATCGGTGTTTCAACGAAAATGAGCTTTGTATTTGGGCGAATCTTATTTTCAATATCAGTCTCTGTCTCCATATCACAAAACGAATGTGTAATCATAAATTTCTCTTCTAACACTTCTAAAAATCCGTACGTGCACCCATATAATCCGTTTGAACAAATAATATGATCTCCAGCTTTTAGAAAGCCAATTAACGTTGCTGAAATAGCTGCCATTCCGGATCCGAAAGCAAGTGCTTCTTCTCCCCCTTCTAACACAGCCATGCGCTCTTCAAATAATTTTACAGTCGGATTTCCAAGTCTTGAGTAAATATAAGACGGATCTACTCCCGCAAAACTCGCTTCTCCTTGCTGCGCAGTCTCAAATGTAAATGTAGACGTTTGAAATAACGGTGGTGTTAAACTTCCTTTATGTTCCTCAGATGTATAACCGTGATGAATTAACGCTGTCTCCATATGCTTCTTTTTCATAAAAACATCCCCTTTATGTTTTTATCCCGCATATTCACCATTAAAAAACTGATGAATGTTTTTACTACATTTTATGTAAGCGTTTCATTTGTGTTTCTATCTCTTCTTTTATATTGTTTTAAATTCCTTCTTATATTAATTTCCAAAATTTATATGCATAAAACAAAAACGTACTCGCTTGACGAAACTCTGGGTAAAAGATATAATAGCGTTTGTGTAAAATAAAAAGGCAGCCTTGTAATGTGAGTTTATCGTTTGTATTTTGTTCCTCTACGGAGGTGTATCTCGTAACTCCCTGCTGCTGGAGCGAAGGTACATGAAAACAAAATGCCCGTAAATATCGATTACGTCTGTTTTTATTTTACGTAAATAAAAACATTTTTAAAGGAGGAGTCAACTATGGCTCGTTATACAGGTCCAGCTTGGAAACTGTCTCGTCGTCTTGGAATCTCTCTAAGCGGCACAGGAAAAGAATTAGAAAAACGCCCTTACGCACCAGGTCCTCACGGTCCTAACCAACGTAAGAAACTTTCAGAATACGGTTTACAATTACAAGAGAAACAAAAACTTCGTCACATGTACGGCATGACTGAGCGTCAATTCCGTCGCACATTTGACCAAGCAGGTAAAATGCCTGGTAAGCACGGCGAAAACTTCATGATCCTTCTTGAAGCTCGTCTTGACAACTTAGTTTACCGTATGGGCTTAGCTCGCACTCGTCGTGCAGCTCGCCAATTAGTAAACCACGGTCACATCATGGTTGATGGCGCTCGCGTAGATATCCCATCTTACCGCGTTAAACCTGGTCAAACTATCAGCGTTCGCGAAAAATCTAACAGCCTTGTTGTTGTTAAAGAAGCGATCGAAGTTAACAATTTCGTACCAGAATACTTAACTTTCGATGCTGATAAATTAGAAGCTACTTACACTCGTCACGCTGAGCGTTCTGAGTTAGCAGCTGAAATCAACGAAGCATTAATCGTAGAGTTCTACTCTCGTTAATCTCGGTACTCTGCAAAGAGTAGTATTAAAAGCCTTAGGAACCTTGTTTATCAAGGGGCCTGGGCTTTTTTTATTTAGCATTAACAATGCAAAATAAGGCATAAAAAAGAATGTCCCTGGGGCCAAGTGGGGCTAGTTTGGGGCAAATAATTATAAGGCTGGCGTGTGTATAGAAATGGGTAAGTACAAAAAAAGCAGATGCTAAAAGGAGCTACTTATTTTGAAAGAAAACTTCATCAAAATTCCTCTTCATATACATGACTTTCAAACATTAAAATTGTTATTAGAAGAAATAGTACAAGACGAAATAGAATTGTTTGAAGGTTTTTCTAAATATACTTTACATATTTCATCTAAAGAATCTATGGCCACAATTAACATTAGAAGTGAGTATTTCCCAAAACCATATTTAGCAATTGCCGCTATAAGCATTACACCAAGTAATCAAGGAAAAGGAAGTATTATTCTTGATTGGTTTAAAACATTCGCAAAAGAAAAGGGCTTCGAGCGTTTAGTATTACAAGAAGTTATAACAGAAGAAGGTTACCACTTTGCATTAAAAAATAGGTTTACAAAAGCCAGTAATCTATATGAGGAAACATTCGGAGATCCAAGCAGTATTGATGGGGATTATGAACTATATTTAACGTAAAGAATAAAATAAAAGTGAACGAATATTTTTCATAATCGTTCACTTTTTTATTTGATGAATTATTTAATACCACCAGTTCTTTACTCCCCATTTCAGTTAGAATATGAATAGGTTCGCTTTGAGGTATATTAATACCTCTAATAAAATCATTGCAATGTAATATTTACAGTTATCTCCTTAAATCGGTATAATTTACTTATTAAAGGAGGGAGATTTTTGAGTTTAAATATGTATCTAGGGGAAGTACAGGCTCAAACTCAAAGTATGAATGCTTTCTGTACCGCTACTATTCAAGGTATGGAACAAGCTATTCAGTCGATTGATGCTTTTACAAGCGATACTGTTCTACAAGGGCAAACTTACGATAGCGCAAAAGCATTCTTTGCAGAAACTTTTCGTCCTTTGGCACAAGGAATCATTTATTTGTGTGAAGAACTAATTCGTCAGAATGATGCCTTTCCAAATCAATTTCAATCACAGGTCGCTTCGACAGATGTAATTGAACAAGAAATATTAGAACAAATTCGAGAAATTGACCGAATGAAGGCAAGTACAGAAGCACTCCATCAAACTATGCCAATTTCAGGCATGGACGCTATGGTAAATATCTTTGCTGTCATGAAACGGAAACTGCAAGAGAAGTTAGAACATCTATATGAATTTAATCGAACATCTAGCGATAACTATAGTACAGCAATTCAATTAGCCGCTAGTATTGCAACAGGTCTTGCAGAAGTCAAAAGTGGAAAAGGTTTTAGTCCTGCAAGTGGTACATTTAGTACACAAGGGTTGAATATGGAATGGGTGACTTCTATCCAAGCAATTACAGAAGATAGGAAGCGCCAGGCTGATAATTCAATTGAAGAAGGTGCAATGTGTGATAAACCAAAATCTGATTTAGAGAAAGCTTGGGATGGTCTTTATGATGGTGCAGGAAAAGGTGTTGGAGATGCTTGGGAAGGATTTAAAGCGTTAGGTGACGGTGAAACATGGTCAGACATGTGGGATGCTGTTGTCAATTATGATGAGACTCTTCCTGCTATGTGGAACGCTTTCTCAGATTCTTTTATGAATGACGTTTGGCATGGCGATGTTGAGAGTGGATTTCGTTGGGGTTCTTATCTTGTGACGTCAGTCGGTTTGGGGTTTCTTGGTGGAAAAGGCCTTGATAAAGCTTCTAAACTTGCTAGAGGAGCAAATATATATAGAGTAACTGAAGCCTTTCCACCACGTTTACAGCCTGCTCTTGCAGGTGGTGGTCTCACTGGTGAAGGAATATTAAGCACACTTCCACCATCAGGACATTGGGGAAATTATTTAAGTGGTTATCTCATGTTTGCTAGACCATCTTGGAGACAGTCAGAACTTGATGCCTTAAAAGATAACCCCAATTATCGAGAACAAGTTATTTTTAAAGATGGTCTAGAATTAGAGAAAAAAACCAAAGGTTCTTCTATTCCAGATTTATATTCTGATTCAGTTAAACATGCGATCGAAGTAAAAAATTACGATGTATCTACATCAGCCAAAAGAACTAGATTGGCATATGTTATAGGAAAACAAGTAGAAGCAAGATTAAAAAACTTACCTGAAGGAACTACACAGTCAATCATTGTTGATATTAGAGGACAAGAGATTAGTGCCACAGAGATTTTAGAATTGAAGAAAAAAATTCTTGATAAGACAAATGATCAAGTAACAATAGAAATTAAAAAACAGTAATATAAAGAGAGGGATTAAAAATGACAGTAGGATTTGGAGTAGATTGTATTTTTTATGAAGTTGGTCATCCAGATTTATTACACAGTTTTTTTTCAACGATGTCTTATCATGCAGAACCTGAAGGTTGGGGAACTAAGTATCCATTATTAATGAAGGATTTGTATTTTGACAAGTTAAGTTGGGACGATGTGAAAGAAGCACGAGAAAATTTAAAAGAGATTCAAAACATATTACAAAAGAAGAAACCTGATGAAGTAGTTTGGGATATTGAAGATTTAACAAAACGTCCACCTTGGGATAGTCAACCACTTCCACCACAAGTGATAAATTTAGCTACATATTATGCTACACCTAGAGGAGTTACCTACTTTGATTTATTATTTCATGCACTAGATGACGCACAAGAGGTAGAAATTGATGTAGTAATACGAAAAAGTATAGCGGATAAAACATCTTAACTTTTATTATTAAATCAATACAAACAAAAAAGAAGAACGTCTTTTAATGAGGGTAAACGTTCTTCTTTTTTATTGGTCTATGTAATTAGACATCAAAAATGTAATATTTACATTGCTTGCACATAAGTTGTAATTGCTGAACTTACATTAGGAGTTTTAATCACTTATGCTTCGAAGCTGAATAAAAAGAGATAATGAGTATTTGATAAAAGGTGAGATACCAAAAGACTATTTCAAAATCCATGAATAAGAAGGTGCAAATATGAAATTATACTTTAAAGATACTGAAATAGGTGAAATCAGAGACGTTTTTGTAGAAACACCATGGATGTATGGAACAATACATTTAAATGATAATAGTAAACCATTTCAGGAATATTTTCGTGAAATGGTAGATGAGGATAGTACATTTGATTTTGAAAGCATTAACCCTGAATTTCTCGACGATGAAAATTGGTCTATTTTTGATGAAAATGAGGGGAAATATATAGGAATTGACATTCCAGCAATACATATTGAAGATACAACCATTGCATGGCGCTGGAGATAAAAATCACACACAAAGAAGAACGCCTTATTATAAGGATTAACGTTCTTCTTTTTCATTTTGAATATGGATAAGTTCGCTTTAAAGCATATTAATACCTTTACCAAAACAAACAAGTTTTCAATCTTTTATAAATAATCTAATGGATAATTTCTATTCCAAATGAAAATTCCTATACATTATCTAACCTTACATATAAAAATTATGATACAATAATCAAACTGGAATATTAAACCAATTCATTTCAAAGGAGAGTAGATAATTATATGTCATTTAACGAAATTATTAATATAGCTAAAATCGTAGGTGCAGCTGTAGGAGTTTGGGGGATTATAAAAGGGTTCGGTTCATTTTACATGGAATCTTCCACTACCAATGAATTCGATCAATTATTTAAGGACAAAACTAAACGTAAGCAGATGGATATTTTTATGTTTTGGCAAGATATAGTCCTTGCTGCGATATGTGTATTTATTCTCCCTGCGCTTTATTTTAAAATTTTTATACCTAGTGTACCAATTGACTATTCTTTCATTTTAAAAACATTATATCAAGTGAGTGCACTCTTATTTTCTTTGATATTTTTAGTACTTTTAATAATAACAGCCACCCTCCCCTTCATTAAACCTAATAGAAATAGTCTATTTTGTAGAATTACTAGATATGTTGTCCTACTTAACATGATTAATTTTATGTTCATTTATTGGGTCCTTTTCAATATCAAAATTGATATTAATCTCTTTCAAACTTCAAAAAATACTTTTGTATTAATCGCTATCTTTATCCCATTATTTATGAGCTTCTTCTATCAATATTTAAATCAACAACTAAGAGATAGACATCAAACACAATATCTTGTAGAAAGCTTAAGCGAAGAAAAAATAAAAGAGTTACAATTAATACACAATTTTATTATCGATGATAAAAGAAGTGTATTCCACGAAAAGTACAAAGAAGAAGAGGGACCTTTTTATGTGTGTGATTTCTCATCAAAAGTATATTTAAAGTATTCAAAAATGAAATCTAGAAAATCCCATTCGAGTTAATCTAATTAACAAAAAAGCATCCAGTATAGGTGCTTTTCATTTATTTGAAAGGATAGCATTCATTTTTGTAGAAATATAAATTTTGTCAAACAAGAAGATGGAGGGAAATAAATGAATAGAAATAAGAAACAAGATCTAAAGGAAATAACAAAAGAAACAACAATAACAACCGTTCTTGAAGTTGGAAGTGATGCTGTAGCTGATTTCGCAAAAGAATCTGTTACCGGTCTTGTTGCAGAGTTGGCAATAGACGGAGTCGCATCATTAGTACCAGGTTTATCCGGAGTTTATGGAAGTCTTAAACGAGCAAAACTTGAAAGAAATATGCAAAGTTTTTCAGAAGATTTAGCTTCTAGAATTACTGAGCTTCAGACCAACTTAGAAAATAAAACAAGCGAGCAAAAGCAACAAATTGATAAATTATACGGATATGTAATGGATTATGTTATCGATGAGCAACAAGAAGATAAAATAAAATACATGGTAAATGGTTTTGTTAAATTAACAGAACACGAAGATGTGACTGAAGATTTTGTGTTGACTTATTATGATGTTTTAAAAGAACTAAGAATAGTCGATATTGCAGTATTAAGGCTATATAATTACTCCTACGATCAAGAACATCTAACTTTTGAAGATGTGATGAAACAACACGGATTAAGTTACGATCAATATGACTCTATCAGAAATAATCTCTTTAGATTAGGTATTCTCACTACAAAGACAGAGAAAAAGATTCTTGATGATTTAAAAAATCTTTTCCAATCTATAAAAGATATTCATGACTATTTGGAAAAACAAGCTAAAGGAAAAAGAACATCTAATTTAAAATTGAAAGGACTAAATTCAAATGACCGTTTCGAATTATCAAAATTCGGAAGGGATATAGTAGAATTCTTTTTTAATTTAGAAGAAACAAGCTAAATAGAGCATCCATTAGAGATGTTCGTCCTTAAATAAAAAACTATATAAGAATGATTTAAGAACACAAAAACAAAATAAACCTAAATTTTATAATATTCAATCATTCAAAGCTTATAAAAAATTCCCTACTTAACTATACAGAGGGAATTTTTTTATTAATGATAAAATACTTTAAAACAATGATACAACATTATTTTGAAATTTTATTTCCTTTGCTTCATAACAATTACGTCCCAAGCAATATTCTTGTATCATCTCCATTGTTAATCCTAGTTCCATTTCCATTTCTTCAACAGTAATTATATTATTCTTTAAGAGAACGTGAATGGCTTGCTTTAGTACTTGTGGCTCTTCAATTGTAATTTCGTCATCTAAAGGTTCAAATTTCCGCCAACTATTTCGGCTAATTTGTTGCCTTAAATGTAAAGTATGATCGCTTGAAAATAATCCCAGTTGCTCTGATCTGTAAATTATCGCTTGAATGGATGCTTTCCAGTGTTTTTTTAATGAAATTAGATAAGTTAAATTTGATGCTGCCATATCTAATGCAAGTCCATCACCCGGCAATAAAAGACATCCTGCAAAGTGATCAGCTTCATCTTCTATACGCTTATGATTACTTGAATTGGCAACATCTTTTTCTTGATAATGAGAATGTAATAAAATATGTCCTAATTCATGTGCTATATTAAATCTCATCCGTACACTAGATTTTCTTTCTTTATTTAAAATAATATATGGTGTATCATCTACGAATACTGTATGTGCGTCAATTTTTGCACTATCTAAATCAGCAAAAAACACTCCAATACCCATTCGCTCACACAAAAGAGTTATGTTCCCTATAGGGCCACGTTGTAAATTAAATAAATCTCGTAAGGCATTTGCTGTATCTTCTATGTCATTAAAATCTAATTGACGAAATTCTTTTTGGACCAACGCAAAATTAGGCATAGTAAATTTCGGTAATTTCAATTTCGATTCTAAATATTTTTTTATTCCTACGGATATGGTTGTATTAGCTTCTACTTGTATTTGATATTTTTTTGCAACCGCTGCTCCTTTCCGGAAAAAGTTCGGACTAGTTCTGTCGTTATTTTCCAGAAAGTATGATGTAAAGAAAAATGTTCTTGGGAATTGAAGTGCTTGAGATATAAGCCTTATTTTTTCTTCTTGAGGAATATTCTCTCCTTTTTCATATTTAGATATCATTTGATGTGATACATCAATTTTCCCCGCTAATTCCGTGGTAGTCATTGAACGTATTTCTCTAGCTAGTTTTAGCTTTTTTCCGTTAAATTGAAATTTCCCAGAAAACAGCATTCTCTTTTTTGAATACTTATCATATTGCTTATTCATTTATCTCACTCTCATTTAAATATTCTAAGAACTCATTAAGATCAAAGTCCTCCACATTAGCTACCTGTGTTTGTATTCCAGATGGATTTTCTAACACATGTAATTCTTTAGATATTTCTATATAATCTACCCATTCTCCAATTTTATTCGGAATGCCGAGTACAACAAAAGTCGGTTTAAAACTTTGATAACCATGATTTAATTCAAAATATATAGGAGGTTTAGAAATAATATCTATTTCACTGTTCTCTTGCTCTTGATCATCTAATAACATGTAAGACTGAAATTGTTTAATACGCTGATTTCTATAGTGTGCAGGTCTACCTATACAAGATTTCCTTTTGACTTGATTAACACAAATTTCAACCGTATTTTCTAGGTTCTTCATAATAAAATATCGCGCTGATTTGTTACGATTATATTTAATTTCATACTTATAAGGAAGTTTCCCTTGCTTAATAAAATTACGTAATACGAATTCAACCGCAAAATTTTTCAAATAGGGAAAACTATCCTTTCCTCTCCCATCGGAGTCATTTAAATAGCTTGTATTTTCTAGGGTACTAAGCGCTAACTCATACGCTTTAGCTACAGCCTCATTCATTTCGACTCTAATATTTTGTGGAAAGCTTCGTTCAATTGCTTGTCTAGGAATATCCTTTTGTAAAATAAAATCCATGCACACATCCTCCTCCAATCTTTGCAAGTATTATACAATTTCACGTTAATTTCTGCAACCGAAAATTCGTTCCCTATGCCATGAATACGATTTAATTTATTATTACGCATAGTAACCACCCTACTCTCACAATCTATCATATAAAAAAGAACCGACACCCTTTATTATTAAACATCGGCTCTTTTTGTTGTAATTAGTCAACTATTAAATAATTTCTTAATCTCCAACGATACACAGTCGGTTCTACCTCTGAATAGATTAACTTCCCATCAAGAAGGTTGTATAATTTCAATCCTAATTCATTAATATTCGTATACATTTCCCTAATCATTTCAATTTCCAATCCATCTGAATTTTTTCAAGCGTTAACCTTCAGTAACTAATGTATCGGTTACTTCTTTTCTTTCTACATCAATCGCTGGATTTTTTAACGTTTTTTGTCTCGAACCTGACTTTTGTGGCGCGTCGATCACGTCAACTCTCTTTTCAATCTTTACTGAATAGTCGACTCCAGGTATAGGAGATTTTAAATTACCCCATTTTGTACTTGTTTCCCATTTTCTGTAAATCTTGTTTTCTACATAACGTAATACTTCATTTACTCGCTGATCTTCTGATTCGTTCGAATCATCATAGTAAAAAGTATATTTGTCATTAGGTTTGAAGTTGCCTTTGTTACGTGATAAAGCATTCTTTAACCAGTTTTTAACTTGTCCGTCCATTTCTCCCTTTAATAAGTCCATACGACCGAATAATACTTTCCCTGCATCTGTTAGCGGCGTTAGTTCAATATCATAAGTATGATAAGCATGTTTTCCTTCGCGTGCTGATAGAATCTTTTCATATAATGTAATCATTATCGTAATACCCCCGATTTTGTAGATGTAACCATTTCATATAGTTCACAGTAATACCCTCCGTAAGTCTCATTACAATGCATTAACTTTCTGTGAGCTTCATGCATTTCATTTAGTTCTACATTAATAGCGGCAACTTCATCAGCAATAGACGTTTCTAAGTCATCTTTTCGTTTGCGTAACTCGATATAACGTTTGTCCATTTCTTTGATATCTTTCTTAATCACTTTCGCCGCCTGGGCTTTGTCTTCTTCACTAAAAATAACTGTTGGCGTGTAACCGAATTTCCTTTCGGCTGCATATTCTTTTTTTAGTTCTTCAACGATCTTTGTAATGTGGTCATATTCATCACGTGACGTAACGTTTCTTTGACACTCTTCTGCTAATTTTAGCTTTTCCAGGACCGGAAGGCTCCTTTCTTCTGTTTTGATTCGTTGATAAAATAAGTCTTTCAATTTTAAACTATTTTCTAAATGTGCCATATTTTCATGACCTCCTGTTATATTATTATTTATACATAAAGTTCTTCATCGTCTTCAGCTTCTTCAATGTCGATACCTAAAAACTCCAGCAACTTTGACATAGACGTGATAACTTTTGTTAATTCTGAAATAGAATCATTCTTTTTGACTGATCCGGTTACACCCATTACAGATACGCCACGTTCTTCAATATCTTCAATCAATTTGTTTTTGATATCGAAAAATTTCATGTACGTATTCACCATGTCTACGAATTGCATTTCATTTTCTAAACCTTTATCTTTCAATTTAGACATCAGTAACTCATAAAGCTTTTGACGATCTACATTTGCCGATAGTTCTACCCACTTGTAACGGTAACGCCAATTGTTTAGCGTACTCTCTTTGACTTCTAATTCTGCTGCGATTTCTTTAAATGAGTATTTTCCGCTTTTATACATTTCATAAGCTGTTTGTTTTTTGTTTTCATTTGAAATCATACTTTCATCACCCTTTCATTGCTTGTTTTATTATTTTTTTAAATGAAAATCACTATTTGACGTGTATATTTGAGTTGTGAGAATCTAAATTTAACGAAACAAACGTTGATTTCATGCGATTTATAGGTTCATAAGTAACAATTTAATTTACCGATTAAAAACATAAATGTTTTCCTAAAAAAATAGGAAAGCATCTTTTTTGGCCTTTTTTTCTATTTTCCACGCGCGAAAAGCAAAAAATAAAAAGACAAATCTCCCCCTCGCGTTGATCGGTCCCCCAGCAAAAATTTTTCTATATTTTGACCGGGGGGTGTTATATAAAAATTTATTTTTAATTTTTGTTTACAAATGAACAACTCAATTCTTGTTTAATTAATTAAATAGCTTGTAAAATATTTTATTTTCCTTTCACAGTTCTTTATCATCTTACTTTAATCTCTCAGCAAACTGGATTCTTCTCATAATCTCAGCATGTTTCACTTTAATATAATGCGTACTGTAATTTAACTTGGCTCCTATGCCTTCTAACGTCATTCCATCAATATATTTCAGCTTAAGTATCTGTTGTTCTAAGTTTTTGAAATTACTCAATATGTCAACGAGCTGTTGCAATTGCTCTGACGTTTTAATTCAGCATGTATTCTATTTAACTTGTATTCCAAATAAGTGATCTCTTCTTCTAACATTTGATAATCTTTAAGGCAAACCAATTACGTATCACCTACTTAGGCTTATTCTTTGTAACAACCTCTTTACCCGATAGTTTCATCTTCTTAAGGACATAACCTGTACGAATATATGGACTATCTTCCTCAAAACAATGCGCATCCCTGTGTCCTTCACCTGTTCCGTGATGATGAAACTTTCTACAGTATTGACACCATGTACTAAGATTTCCTTTTTCATCACGTTCAACTGCTAATACGATTGGAGCTTTTTTTGAAGTCATTTCTACACACCCTTGTTTATTTATGTTTTGGTAACAAGGTAACACCGATGGTAACGTATTTCTCCAATTTTTCGTTACCCTATTAAACCTTACTCTCCCAACGGTTTTAACCTTATTTTTTGAAAAGGTAACAAGAGTAGCACTTTTTTTGAAAATGTACTGTATATTAGTTTTTTATAGTTTCTTTTATTATTAAAAAAACATAACTTATATCTACTTGTTACCTTTGTTACTTTTGTTACCTTTAACTATCAATCCCTTGTGGCTCTAAGGTTTAATGAGGTAACACAAAAGATAGAACTTATCATCATTTTTGTTACTTTTGCTACTGCGTTTTTTAATGCACATTTGTTTCCTCATGAAAGTTAAATCCTAATTCATTGACAATATCCATATTTAAAAATATCACTCTGACATTCTTACCCTTGTGTTTTACTTGTTTATAGTCAACGATTTTATCCTTATCTTCTATTGGAGAGGTGATGCCTCGTTTTAGCCATTCTCTACGTGTTGGCTTTTCTTCTAATCCTAAAAAGTCCTTTACATAAGCTGGTGTCAAAAACAACTGTCTTTGTTTATCCTTATAAATTGCTTTAATAATTTTAGGCATATAATCATAAAATATATCCTGTCTACTACTATCCAAATCCGAAAGTATCTCTTCTAAAAACTGCATAGGCTTGTCTATTGCTTTATTTTCTTCTGCTATATCATCAAATAATGAGGAAATAGCTTTTAGATCAATATCGAAATCCACTTTGCTCTTTAGTATACTTCCTGTAAAATGGACTGCAGCATAATATCCAGCTAATCGGCTTAATACTTCATTATCTTTGGATTTATCTACATAATGTTGTCTAAACTTGTGATACTCTGGAATAAGCTCCTTTTTATGTTTCAACCAAACTTTTAAGAAATCTATTCCTATCGCTCCGTAGTTGTTTTCTAATGCTTCATGTAGTGCCATAATATTGCTATGATCTTTCTTTAATGGCTGGTCAACTAGCGGAATAATTCTAGCAGCAGCTCCACCTTGATTTTTTGCATATTCGTTTAAAGTTACTTCACCTGTACTTAGTAAAATATTATGCCAAGTAAACTCCCTCTGACTTCCTTTTAAACTTCCTCTTCCTTTTGAACGTCCTCCACTGAAAGAATAAATAACATCTTTTAAAATACGTTCATCGGCTTTCCGTGTATCATCCATTAATAAAGGAAAACTGTTTAAATATGCTGATTTTCTCTCAATAGATACTTTTGTAGCATTCCACTCACTCATTAAGCTTTCATTACCCCAAACACTTGCAGCCACTTTTAATGTAGTAGTCTTGCCCTGTGAGGTTGTTCCACTTAAATCAACAATGAAAGGTTGTAAACGTAAATCCTTTATAATAACACTCGCAAAACTAGAAAGAACAAAAAATACTGCCTTGGGATGCTGTTTAATTCGTTCAAACACTTCTGTTTTCCAAGTATCACTTGTTCCTTTCACTTCAAAGGCTTCAAGTAGTTGTTTCTCACCATGATCTATCGCCATTATTTCAACATCTTTAGTAACTAAAGGGTGGATAAAAGTATCCTTTATATGCCCTAAACGTTCTACTGCATAATGTTGTCCTATATTATTAACCAATAGATATTGATCAAAATAAGCAATGATTTTCTTAACATTATTATCATTAACAGAAAAACCTTTATCACTTAGTTCTAGTAATTCTTTTCTAACCGCAATAGTAGAAGCTGGTACAACTTCACTTACAGTTCTATTACTTTCCTTCCATTCAATTTCATAAAGGACCTGTGAACGTTCTATGTTATGGAATTCCTTTGTAATATATGGTGTTTTGCGAGATACGAGTTTTGTTATCTCATTTCCATCCTTATCCTCTCTAGTCTCAAAAAGTGTACCTTTGTTTCCTATTTTAAAAGGCTTAGGAATAACTTTATCTTCGCTTATACCATCTACATGAATTTTAAATTCCGCAATTTCATTAGTTGGTTTGCTTTTACTTTCATTTGTTTTTATAAATTTGCAGGCAGATTCTACCTTTTCATTTATTGTACTTAAAGGGAAACCTTCTTTATACGGTACAAAATATTCATAAGCTAATTGAAGGCTTTCCAATACGTCTTCTTTGTTTACACCGCACGTTAATAATCTTCGGGCTAAGTCGAAAAAATCACCATCACGGCTGCCGCTAGTTTCATAAGGGTAAGACATTGGAGAAGGCTTTTTTTGTGCGTTCCACACTTTATAAAGATAATGCGGTAATTCGCCTAAATTCCCCATACTTTGAGATAGTACATAACGCCCTTCGGTATTTTCAGTTGGAAATACTATATAGCCTTTTTCAGCAGCCCGTGTATCTTGTGTTAAACCTAAACGGTTAACATAGTTCTGATATTGACCTTGATTGAGTGCTCTATCCGTTTCACCTTTAAAAATAAACTGCAATCCATTAGGTGTTTTAATCGCATGATGATTTATATTTTCACCCTCAAGAAGTTCTTTCAATAACTCTCCTTCTTGCGTGTTATCAATATCCACCAAATAAAATCCTTTTGGTATCCTTACACCTATCCAGCCGCCTTTTTCTATCCAATCGCTTATTTGTTCCTCATTTAAAGAAGTACTGCTTTGCCATGAGCCTATTGGACTCTTAGCCTTCTGATAATCTGTATTTCCATTTGCATATCCAGTAAGCTTGATAATTTTTGCTCCAGGTAACATTTCATCAATTCTTGTTATATAGTGCGGCATGGTAACTTTCAAAAATGAGCACCTCCTTTTCTCTTAATAATGTTTTCGAAAGTAAATATCATACTTGCTTTAATATTCGATTAATTCCTTTTAAAACTTTGATTGCTTTTGAATCACCGTTTTCCGCTTTTTCTAAAATCATATGTAACTTGTCTTCACGTATTTCAGCAGTCGTCATTAACCTATTCACCTCAATCGTTTCCAAATCAAAGTTGCTACAAAATATCAAGCAATTTGAATTAATAAGTATTTATCCACCTAATCTTTCATGGACTTTTTTTCCTATGCACACGCCAGCCAAAGCGTTGTTACTTACCATTCATCTACAATTTCTGTTATTACCTCAAGAGCTTGCTTATAGAACCACCAACGTTTTCTATTACGTCGTCGCTCTATTAATCTCATACGAGGGTCTGACAAAATCTCATCATCCAAAAATCTTTTGCTCATTGATGTAATGGTTACTAATTTTTCAACATCAACCATTAACAATGTTTCATGAATCTGCTGATCTATCTGCTGCTGTATGTACTCCTTGATGGCTTTTTCATCAATATTCACTTGCACATTTGCAGGAATCACTTTTTTCACCTCATTCTATTTATCAATTAAATTATGCTTCTACCTTTTCGCAGCTTTGCATAGCTCCATTAATTAACCATGTTTCAATTGTTGGGCGGTGAAAAAGTATTTTCCCCCTAACTCTTGCATGTGGAATTTCACTCATACGTGTCATTGAATATACAGTTGTTAAAGAAACACCCAATAATGCTGCAACTTCTTTGACAGTTAATGTAACTTTTTTCATACCTTCCCTCCTTCCGCGTGAAACTTTATGATACTTTTATAATAAATGACACTTAGTGATACTGTCAATAAAAAGATGACACTTTATGATACTTGTTGTATTATTAAATTATTATTAACCCTAATCGGAGGTATATCATGAAAAATAATAAAGAAGCGTTAGGACAAAGAATAAAGTTAATAAGGATTAAAAACGGAATGACATTAGAGGAATTCGGAAAGCAAATACTAAATGCTAACAAAAGCGTTGTTTCGAAATGGGAAAAGGGAATTACAGTCCCAAATAATGAACGCCTTGCAAAAATTGCAGAAATAGGAAATGTGACAATCGAGTATCTTTTAAGCGGAAATCCATTTGATAATCTATCACTAGAGGAAAAACAGTATTTTGAAAAAGGACAAAGACAACTTGCATATGGTGTTATTAGAAAATTATCCGAGACTCTTGGAATTGAATTTGCTGAATTAGCTTGGCAGGCTGGATTATATACAGATGCAGATATACAAGCACATAGAGAAGAAAAGGCTTTTTGGGAATCCATGACACCCGAAGAAGAAGAAGCATATATAGAAAGAGACCATAAAAATTTTGCCTTGTGGGAATATCGCAGACTCCATTATCCAGATTTAAAAATACTTTTAAATGGGGGCGATGTATTTTTTGATGGCAAATCGCTAAATTATGAACAGAGGAAAACAGCTACAAAGATATTAGAAGTTTTATTTGAAAAACTTGAAGTAAATTGCCCTTCAGATGAAGACATTGAAAAGGAATATGACCATATGAAGAGTTTTAAGTTTACATTTTTAAACCAAGATTCATCTGATCGTGACAAAGATAAATAACACCAATTCAACACTTATCCATTCCTATGCATACGCCAGCCAAAGCAATGAAAGGAATGGTAATAGTGAAGTTGCACAAATCAGCAAAAGAACCGGAAATATACTATTATTTCAATACAAAGAACGAAAAACTGTGGATGTACCGTCATAAGTATTATGACAACACGGGGAAAAGAAAAGAGAAGAAAAAAAGTGGATTTAAAACAGAAAAAGCAGCTCTCAAATCCCTTTTAGAAGTGAAAGCTGCAACAATACGTGGTGAATCTAAACAAGTGGAACATGATCAAATGACCATTGGGGAATGGTTAGATATATGGTATAACACTCATAAAAATAGTTGGAAACCAACCTCTCGAGCGCAACGTGAAATGGCTATTCGCTTACAAATGAAACCATTACTTGGCCGTTACAAGTTGCAAACATTGGATAGAACCACATATAAGAGAGAATTTTTGAATGTACTTGAAAAGAAATATAAGCCAAGTACAGTTCATTTATTTCACACCCTATTCAAGATCGCTATTAACGCAGCTGTAGAAGATGAAATATTGTCTCGTAATCGCTTCACAAAAATTAAACTTTCAAGCCAAGAAACTGTTAAAGACGAAAACAACAATTATTTCACACCTGAGCAATTAGTTGAATTTTTAAAAGTAGCGAAACAAGAAGAAAACACTACAAACTACACATTTTTATTAACAGTTGCATACACAGGAATTCGTAGAGGCGAGACTTGTGGTTTACAATGGAACAACATCGATTTTGATAAAAAAACAATTACTATTGAACGTACCAGGGATAATAAAGGTGTACGATCACCAAAAACAAAAAATAGTTATAGAACAATTCTAATAGATGATGTATTAGTAAATCAATTAAAGGTTTATCGGAAATGGTGCATGGAAACAATGCTGTCTTTTGGATATAAACTACATGATGAATCTTTTGTATTTACATCATACCAAACCGGAAAACCTATAACAGATAGCAGTGTCCTATATGCATTTAGAAGAGTATTAAATAAAACAAACCTTCCTTCGATAACAATACATGGCTTACGTCATACACATTGCACCATATTATTAAATCAAGGTTTAAATGTGAAAGTAATTGCCGAACGTTTAGGGAATACTCCACAAATGATTTATGAAATTTATGGCCATGTATTAAAGGAAATGGAATCTATGTCAGTAGAGTTATTTAGTCAAAGCTTAGCAGAAAGTGGGGCTAATTTTGGGGCTAGTTAATAATAGACCTACTCCAAACACTGATATAATAAGGCTTTTTGATACTATCGAGTTCTACTCTCGTTAATGACAAAAAGCCAATCCTGTGGATTGGCTTTTTTCAATTCTCACCATAATTTTTTATATCCCACGTAACATAAAAATCCCAATACTCTATACCCCCACCTAAAACAAATATGTTTTATCTAATCTAATTCAAATAAAAAAATAACCTTCCTATTTCCATACATAACTTATGTTATATTATGAATTTTTAAATAATAGTATTAATATTAAGGATTTTTAAACTTTATAACGAGGAGACGTTGATATGGAATTCAGAAATGACATAAACAAAATAGCTAACCAAATTTTAGAACGAAAAGAGTACATAACTAATGAAGAAATGACCAAGCAATCCTTAATTATTCCTTTTCTTCAAAAGCTAGGTTATGACGTTTTTAGCCCTTTAGAAGTTAGACCTGAGTATATTGCAGACTTTGGAACTAAAAAGGGGGAAAAAGTCGATTATGCGGTTTTCAAAAATGGAGTTCCAATTATTTTAATTGAGGCAAAACCTGTAACAGAAAACCTCCTTAAACACGATGCGCAACTATCTAGGTATTTCAATGCCTTACCTGATGTCAAAGTAGGGGTACTAACTAATGGTATAGAATACAAATTTTATACTGATTTAACAAATGACAATGTAATGGATGAAAAACCTTTCTTCACATTCAGTATGGATAATTTAAGTAATTTAGATATTGAAACGATTGAAACTTTTACAAAAGAGAATTTTGAAGCTGAAGAGATCGTAAAATATGCCGAAGAACTTATTTATATGACCAATTTAAACTCCACAATTAAAGAGTTATTTAAAAATCCTTCAGATGACTTCCTTCGTTTTCTAATTAAAGACTTTAGCTCAACTAGAATTACAAATAACGTTTTAGAGCGGTTCCGACCAATTGTTAAAAAAGCAATTAATCGAACACTATTAGAAATAATCAGTGATGGTTTAACACCAAAAGAAACAAAAATAACGGAGAAAATAGAAACAAGCCTAGTTGCAGCCGCTTCTGCCGAAATAATGGAAGACATTAGCAAAGAAGACAAAACAGATAGAGTTTTCACTACCGAAGATGAACTGACTGCCTTTAACATTGTTAAAGAAATATTAACTGAAAATCAAAGAGACATCAGTGACCTCAAATATAAAGATACTATTAGTTATTTTTGCATCATGAATCGTGTAATCACAAAATGGTTTATACGTCTCTTCCTTGATGGAGATGCAAAATCCTTAGTTGTAAGACTAGATCTAGAAGCTACTAAACAGCTATGCCCTAATTTCGTTGTTGAGCAAGCCCCAAAATCACAGGGAGTAAGTAGAATTTTCATTGATAATGTTAATGATTTAAAAGATTTGGAACCACTTATTATTTCATGCTATGATCAAATTTTAGCTAATGTTTAAAAAGAGGGATTTCCCCTCTTTTTCCAACACAATGACAAAAAGCCAATCCTCTGGATTGGCTTTTTGTCATTTATATATAAAATAAAGTTATTTATTTTCCTCTTTTTGAACATATACATAAGCATCTTTTTGCTCTTTATGTATATCAACCTTCGAATTCTCTGCAAGCTGACCCGCATTTAGCAAAGAAAAAATAATGAGCGCTTCTAGTGACATTTTGTTTTACCACTCCTTTCTATTTGTTATACGTTTATCATACCGCTTACATGTGATTTCCGTATGAACTCGAAAAGGAGATTACAACAAAAAGGTTACAGGAATACGAATGCACGCTATAATAACCATAAAATAGGAGGTTGATTTCTTTTGACGATAAACCAAATGGTTCAATTGGGCAGTGCATGTATGCTTTTTATTACTTCAACACTTATGAGTTGGTATCAGGGGAGTAATTTAATAGATTATCCTGATGAATGGAAATATAGCGCTAAGTTTACGAATTATTTTAAAGGCACCGTTTCAAATTACCAAGATATTTATCAAATCGATTTCTTTATATATGCAGCAAAATTTTATCCAACAGCATTTATTGTTATGCTCATTAGCTTACTTTATATGCTCGTATTAATTCTTCATATTCTATTTACAAGAACTCGTAAGGTAATCTAAATTCATACATAAAAACCCCGAATCATAAACCTTTCAGCCTACAATCCGGGGTACTATTTGTTTATATTCGTTTCTGATTAGTAACGAATTAAGAAATATTTCTTCTTACCGCGGCGAATGATTGTGAATTTACCTTCGATGCGGTCGTTTTCTGTTACAACATAGTCTAATGCTTGTGTACGCTCACCGTTTACGTAGATTGCACCGTTCGTTACATCTTCACGTGCTTGACGTTTTGATGGAGAGATTTTGCTTTCTACAAGTAAGTCGATTAATACTGTATCTTCTGCAGTACGTTCTACAGATGGTACGTCTTTGAATCCTTGTTCGATTTCATTTGCAGTCAGTTCTGCTACAGAACCGCTGAATAGTGCAGCTGAAATTTTAATCGCTTGCTCTAATGCTTCTTCACCGTGAACAAGTTTTGTCATTTCAGAACCTAACGCTTTTTGTGCTGCACGTTTTTCTGGCGCTTCAGCTACTTGCTTTTCAAGCTCAAGAATTTCTTCATGAGATAAGAATGTGAAGTATTTTAAGTATTTAACAACGTCGCGGTCATCTGTGTTAATCCAGAATTGGTAGAACTCGTAAGGAGTTGTTTTCTCTGGATCTAACCAAATTGCGCCGCCTTCTGTTTTACCAAACTTCGTACCGTCAGATTTTGTAACAAGTGGAATTGTTAAACCGAATGCTTTCGCATCTTCTTCTGATTTACGGATTAATTCAAGACCAGCTGTAATGTTACCCCATTGGTCACTACCACCGATTTGTAGGCGGCAATTATGGTGTTGGTATAAGTTTAAGAAGTCGTATGATTGTAAGATCATGTAACTAAACTCAGTGAATGAAATACCCGTCTCTAAACGAGATGCTACTGTATCTTTTGCTAACATATAGTTTAAACCGAAGTTTTTACCGATATCGCGTAAGAATGAAATGACATCTAAGTTACCAAGCCAGTCATAGTTGTTAGCCATTGTTGCTGGGTTGTCCACGTTTTCAAACTCTAAGAAGTTTGAAAGTTGGTTTTTAATGCTTTCTGTGTAGTAAGCAACTGTATCTTTCGTATTTAATGTACGCTCTGCTTTTTTACCACTTGGGTCACCGATCATACCAGTACCACCGCCAACAAGTGCGATTGGTTGATGACCAGCTAATTGGAAACGACGTAACATTAATACTGGTAACATATGACCGATGTGTAAGCTATCCGCTGTCGGGTCGAAACCACAGTATAATTTAACGCTTTCTTTTTCTAATAATTGCTCAAGGCCCTCAGCATCTGTTTGCTGATTAATTAGACCGCGAAATTCAAGATCTTGTAAAATACCCATATCCTACATACTCTCCTTTAAGTTCATTACTGGCGTGAAAGTTGAAAACATAAAAAAATCGCCCCTTCAAATAAGGGACGATTTTGATTATCGCGTTACCACCCTAGTTGCAGGCAAAAAAAGCCTACCACCTTATTTACATAACGGCTTAGCACCGTCTTTTCCCTTTTGAATACAATTCAATCGAAAAAAGATGCTCTAGGGGCGTAATTCGCGATCATCTATGTGCTGATTTCCACCGACCATCAGCTCTCTAAAACAGGGAAATGATCACTACTTCTCCCTTTCCACGCTCAATTATTCATATACTTTTCTTTATACCATCATTTATATAGGCGTGTCAAATAGAGGCCCGGTTTCTCTCCTTGCCAATCCTTTACAACGTCATAAAGAGTATCGTAATAAGAGAAAGAATTGGAACCCCAACTAATAACGATACATGAAACACAACCGATAAATCATTCCCAATGGTCGCCTCCACAGGATCTTTCGCTGGGGAACCAAGAAACCCGATTAATCGATCGAATCGACTTACCGTTTTTGGAAAGTCTGGTATCTCTACATGATCACTATCTAAATGTTGCTTTAACTTATATTCACTCTTAAAGGGATTTTCGCTCAATTTCGTCCACCTCCAGCAATTGTTTCAATTTCTTTATCCCGTTATGAAGTCTCGATTTCACCGTTCCAATCGGAATGTTTAATATCTCTGCAATTTCTTTTTGCTGCATGTCATGATAATAAGAAAGGATTAGGACCGCTCTTTGCTCTTCTGGAACTTTCAAAATTGCTTCTCTTACTGTGAGCCGATCTTCGTGAGAAAATTCTTTTTCCGGAATCGGCACTAAAAATGGCAAAAGCGTACGCCACTTTTTTCTCCTATTTAATTTATTAATCATAAGACGATAACCAATTTGAAATAAATATGTTTTTATTTTACCTTTTTCAAGTTCATACATATGTTTCTTACGCTCTAGCGTCAAAAACGTGTCTTGCACAAGATCGATACTTAATTGTTCATCTCGGTTAAATCGATATAAAAATGTGTATAGCGCTGGTTTGATTAAAACATATAGTCTTTCTCCCGCTTGTTTATCTCCACTTTGATACGCAAGCATGAGCTCCTCCTCAATCCCAATTTGCGCCATGATTTTTGATCTCCTTTATTCCTTTTAACGTTAATGAAATACGGGAAATTAAATATGCAATCGCAATAAAAATCCACAATTGTGATTGATTTGTAAAAAATTGAACATATGGGTTTTGAATCGTAAATCCCATTGCAACTAAAATATTTAACGCTTGCACACATATGCATGCATACAACGCAAGGCAGACAGAAATAGTATCAAATACATTCCAGCGAAAATACACTTTTGTTTTTATAAAATCAATTTTATATCCATTTTTCCGTACTATATGTTTTCTATCAAATGGAATAATGATTGAAAACAGAACACCCATTATAACTCCAGCTGTAATCATTGATACTCTATATCCAATTGGTATCGGTAAGAAAAGACCACAAGAAAATACAACTATAATTCCAATTAAAGCAAAAGCAAGAAGTAATTTATTAGACATATAAAAGCCTCCCTCATCTATTCTTTCATAAATGTATGCAGACGAGGAAGGCACTTCGTTCAAATATTATTTTAGTTTTTTTATAATCTTTGCAGGGTTCCCGCCAACTACTACATTATTAGGCACATCTTTCGTTACGACAGCACCAGATGCGATCACCGCATTGTCTCCAATTGTTACACCTGGATTAATAATTGCTCTTCCGCCAATCCATACGTTATCGCCAATTGTAACTGGTTTTCCGTATTCTGATCCGCTTATACGCTCAATTGGATCGAGTGGATGCGTTGCTGTATAAATGTGAACACCTGGAGCTAACATACAGTTCACTCCGATTGTTACCGGGCATACGTCTAAAATCGTACAGTCAAAGTTCGCGTAAAAATTTTCACCGACATGAATGTTATAGCCGTAATCACATCTAAAAGAAGATTCAAGATGAATATTATCTCCTGTCGTTCCGAATAATTCTTTTACGATTTCGCTACGCTCTTTCAATTGCTCTTCTGGCGTATCATTTAATTTTCTCGTTAATATACGTGCTTGCTCTCTTTCTTGTACTAAAACTGGATCAGCCGGTATGTACATTTCTCCTAGTATCATCTTTTCTTTTTCTGTTTTCATCATACTATCCCCTTCAACTTATATATATAAGTTCATGATATCATAAAAAAGAAAGGCCTGAACATTTTTCGTTCAGACCTTTCTCTCTTAATCTTCCATCGTTGATAAGTCACCTGTTGGTAAGTTTAACTCCCACGCTTTTAATACGCGGCGCATAATTTTACCACTTCTCGTTTTCGGTAATTTATCTCTAAATTCAATTTGTCTTGGCGCTGCATGAGCTGCTAGGCCTTTTTTTACAAATTGACGAATTTCTTCTTTTAATTCATCAGATGGTTCGTATCCTGCTCGAAGTGCGATAAACGCTTTAATAATTTCGCCGCGCACCGGATCAGGAATACCAATTACACCAGCTTCTGCAACAGCAGCATGCTCGATTAGTTTACTTTCTACTTCAAACGGTCCAACTCGCTCACCTGACGTCATAATTACATCGTCAATACGTCCTTGGAACCAGAAGTATCCGTCTTCATCCATATAAGCTGAATCACCTGATACATACCAGTCTCCCGGCATAAAGTATGACTCATATTTTTGCTGGTTATTCCAGATTCCACGCATCATAGCTGGCCAACCTTTACCAATTGCTAAGTTACCCATTGTGTATGGAGGCACTTCATTTCCTTCATTATCAACAATCGCTGCTTTCACACCTGGAATTGGTTTACCCATTGAACCTGGACGGATTTCCATACAAGGATAGTTACAAATAACTTGTCCACCTGTTTCTGTCATCCACCACGTATCATGAATACGAAGTCCAAATGCATTCATACCCCAGCGAATTACTTCTGGATTTAATGGCTCACCTACGCTTAATACGTGGCGTACTTGTGATAAGTCGTATTTTTTAATTGCATCTTGTCCAGCTCCCATTAACATACGGAACGCTGTCGGTGCACTATACCAAACTGTTACACCGTAATCTTGCAGTGCTTCATACCATGCATCTGGACTAAATCGTCCACCTAAAATAACATTTGATGCTCCGACTAACCACGGTGCAAAAATGCCGTAAGCAGTTCCCGTTACCCAGCCCGGGTCAGCAGTACACCAATATACGTCATCTTCTTTTAAATCTAATACCCATTTCGCCGTTTGATAGTGCTGAACCATTGCATTTTGCGCATGGAGAACACCTTTTGGCTTACCAGTAGAACCAGACGTATAGTGAAGAATTAAACCGTCTTCGCGGCCTAACCATTCGATATGTAATTCTTTTGAAGCTTGTTCAAATAAAGGATTGAACGCTACTGTTTTACCACCTTCTTCTACATTATCTCCAACAAGAAAGACTGTTTTTAAAGCTGGTAAATCATTTAATGGTATACGCTCTAACAATTCAGGAGTTGTAATTAACACCTTTGCCTCGCTATCTTCTAAACGATCACGAACTGCGCCTTCCATAAATGCTTCAAATAGCGGTCCAACAATTGCTCCTAATTTCACTGCACCTAAAAGCGCGAAATATAATTCTGGAGAACGTGGCATAAAAATAAAAACGCGATCGCCTTTTTCAACATCGCCATAATTTTTTAGGACGTTTCCTGCTTTATTAGAAAAATCCTTCATTTCCTTAAATGTATATTTCTCTTTTCGCGATCCATCTTGATAATAAAGGGCTACTTTATTTTTTCGATCAGATTTCGCATGCTTATCAATTGCTTCATACGCCATATTTACTCGGCCTGTCTCATTCCAAGTAAAATTTTTATTAACCTCTTCCCAGTTAAAATTCGCGTATGCCTCTTCATAATTCGGCAAATTATTTTCTCCTTTAATGACAGGAAGCGTTTCTACTTTCATACTTTACATCCCCCTCCTATGTATTCTATTATCTATTATAATGATATTATTTAAAATTTTCAGTATATTTGTTGATTTTTAGACAAATTTTTAATGACAAAATTCGATTCACATCGCATATATTATAAAGTACGATATTAATAGATTCACAAACCCTCAAGGTGGTGAGCAATACATTGATTCATAAAAAAATATATAATGCTAGAAACTTGAAAACAGCGAAAGGCACTTTAATTATTGAAGGTCCTGTCTCTACCCATAATCTTGAAATGTATGAATTCCATCCAGATTTAATTGCGTTTCGTCCTGCCGAGCAGCAATATAAAGCAATTGTCGAAATTTCTAAATTACCAGAAGCACGTCTCATTATTGCTAGACATGACCAAACGATTGTTGGATATGTTACATATTTGTATCCCGATCCGCTCGAACGATGGTCAGAAGGAAAAATGGAAAACTTAATTGAGCTCGGGGCAATTGAAGTCGTCCCAGCCTTCCGTGGGTGCTCTGTCGGAAAGAACTTATTAGAAGTGTCTATGATGGACGATTATATGGAAGATTACATTATATTGACGACTGAATATTATTGGCACTGGGATTTAAAACAAACAGGTTTAAATGTTTGGGAGTACCGAAAAGTAATGGAAAAGATGATGAATGCTGGTGGTTTACAATGGATGGCTACAGATGATCCTGAAATTTGTTCACATCCTGCCAACTGTTTAATGGTCCGCATCGGTAATCGCGTCGATACGGATTCTATTCAAGCATTTGACCGTCTACGTTTTCACAATCGTTTTATGTATTAATAAAGGGGGCAACTGGAATGATTGTAGAAGAAATTATGAATCAAAATGTAGTTACGCTACATCCAAACGATACAATCGAAACAGCAATCCGAACGATTCGCACGAAAGGAATTCGGCACATTCCAATTGTCGATCAAAATAATCACGTCGTAGGCATTATTTCTGATCGGGATGTAAGAGATGCAAGTCCGTCTATTCTAGATGAACAAGTTTCACTCGATATGCTGAAGCAACCGCTCGAACTTATTATGAAACATCCTGTAATGACTTGCCACCCTCTCGATTTCGTTGAGGAAATTGCTACTTTATTTTTTGAAAATAAAATTGGCTGCCTTCCTGTTACAAAGGCTGGTAAGTTAGTTGGTATCATCTCAGAATCTACAGTACTGCACACGTTAGTAAAATTAACAGGAGCACATCAACCAAGTTCACAAATTGAAATTCAAGTAAAAAATGAACCTGGTATTCTTGGAAAAGTCGTTGCTATTTTTAGTGATTTACAAATAAATATCGTGAGCGTTCTCGTCTATCCAGCAAAAGATGAGAATGATAAAGTACTTGTTTTCCGCATTCAAACGATGAATCCGCTAAAAGTGATTGATGCACTTGAAGCAGAAGGCTACCGCGTATTATGGCCAAACATCATGGGGATACAAGCATGAGTAGCGCGTTTATTTATTCGGATGACTTTCGGGGCTATTCATTTAGCCCTGATCATCCTTTTAACCAACTGCGCGTCACACTTACGTATGATTTATTACAAAAGGGCGGTTTCATCTCTCCCTCTCAAATCATCTCACCACGGATGGCTACAGATGAAGAGATTGCCTACGTTCATACAGAGGAGTACATACATGCGGTAAAACGTGCTGGAGAAGGAAAGTTAGAAAAATCAATTGCGATGACATATGGACTCGGAACAGAAGATACACCGATGTTTCCAAATATGCACGAGGCAAGTGCACTGCTCGTTGGCGGTACGTTAACAGCTGTCGATGCTGTTCTTTCTGGAAAAGTAAAACACGCACTTAATTTAGGCGGCGGCTTACATCACGGCTTCCGTGGCAAGGCATCTGGTTTTTGTATTTATAACGATAGTTCCATCGCAATGAAATACATTCAAAAGAAATACGGTTTACGTGTTTTATATATTGATACAGATGCTCATCACGGTGATGGTGTACAGTGGTCATTTTACGATGATCCTAACGTATGCACCATTTCATTACACGAAACCGGACGTTATTTATTCCCTGGAACTGGCGCTGTAAATGAACGTGGACAAGGTAATGGCTATAGTTATTCTTTTAACGTTCCACTCGATGCTTTTACAGAAGATGAATCGTTTCTAGAATCATATCGAACTGTCGTAAAAGAAGTTGCCGCATACTTTAAACCGGATATTATTTTAACGCAAAACGGTGCAGATGCGCATTATTACGATCCACTTACACACCTTTGTGCAACGATGAATATTTACCGTGAAATACCGAAGCTCGCTCGCGAAATCGCTAATGAATATTGCGACGGTCGCTGGATCGCTGTCGGCGGCGGTGGCTATGACCACTGGCGCGTCGTCCCAAGAGCGTGGGCGCTCATTTGGCTCGAAATGAACAACATCCAAAACATCTCAGGTTATCTCCCTCCAGAATGGATTGACGCTTGGAAAGGACAAGCAGAAACAGAACTTCCCCTCACATGGGAAGATCCAGACAACATGTATAAACCTATCCCCCGTAAACCAGAAATTGAAGAAAAGAATGCATTAACTGTAGCGAAATCCCTTGAAATTATTCGGAATAATATGACAAAATCTTTGTACTAAACGAAAAGGAGGCTCGTTTTTTAATAGCCTCCTTTTATTTATTGTCGATTTCTGTCAGTAAGTCGATATATTTTAATAATCGCTGATATATTTCGAGTTGCGCCGATATATTCTAATAATCGCTGATATATTTTCATTTCATAACAGCCTGGCCCAACTTTTACGAGAAAAGGTCGTGATATTATGTGGAAACGACAAATGCTCCGCACGAAACGTGGTACATTTGAACTCTTTACAAAAGGGAATGGTGAACCGCTTTGTGTTACACACCATTATTCACAATTTAATGAAACTGGTGATTACTTTGCGGATGTTTTTACTGCTACGCATCGTGTATTTCTCATTAATTTACGAGATGCCGGTAGCTCTGTAACCGCCCAGTCAGAAAACAAATTAAGCATGATTGAAACAATCCACGACTTAGAAGCAATACGAGAAGCATTACAACTTCCAACATGGCATTTCGCCGGTCATTCAACAGGTGGTATGCTTGGAATTTTGTATGCGATTACATATCCGAATTCCTTACAATCATTAGTCGTAACCGGAGCTGCAGCAAGTGATTATACGAAAACATCAAACTGTATTTACCATTCCTACCATCCACAATTTCATTATATGCAAGAACTAATCGAGAACTTGAAAAACCCTCATCTTACAAATGAAGAGCGAAAGGAACTATCTACTAAGAGAACAAAATTATCATTGTATAAACCAGAAAACTATAACTTTTATTTTTGTAGACCGATCAAAAAAACAATGTCCACCAGCCGCATGAACGCTTTCGCTCATGAATATTCTTCATTTGATTTAAGAGAGTCTTTACCTTCTATTAAAACAAAGACACTTATTATGTGCGGACGACACGATGTGCAGTGCCCAATTCAATATTCTATCGAGATGCATGAGGGTATACGTAATTCTATCTTTATTCCATTTGAGGACAGTAACCATTATCCTTTTTTAGAAGAGGCTACCCACTTTATTTCTATCACACAAGAATTTTACAAAACGTTATAACAGGGAAAATCCAGTTTTGAGTTCAGTTACTATTAAAAAAATCTAAATAAATAACATATGAATTCACAGACTAATGTACTAATAAAAGCTCAAAGTCTCTATATGACTTTGAGCTTTATTTTTTAGAAGAAAAACTTCATACTATAATAAAATAAAAGATAAAAAGAAAAAAGGACTAAACCTAAATCAATAAATACTGACTTTTTATCTCCTTCTTTTACGCTGATCGTAATACCAAACATACTTCTAACCATCCAAAAAGCCACCAAAAATAATCCACCTAAATGGTCATTTGTATAATCTTTATCATAAAACATTTGTATTGCACCAATAATTAATAAAATAAGTATGATATTAGTCCCAATCTTTAAAGCCTTGTTTGATTTAATATTCTTTCGTACATCCCCCAAAACCTAACACTTCCTCTCAAACCATCCTGCGTTTTATTTCTCTTTATATTTTAACACGAATTACCTAATATTCCCTTTAAAATTCAAATCATAAGTGTAATACACTATTACGCATATAAAAAACCTGTCAACACTTTGACAGGTTTACTACACATTAAAACGATAACCAGCTCCCCATACCGTTTCAATATATTGCGGGTGGGCAGGATCTCTTTCAATTTTTTCACGTAACTTTCTAATGTGAACGACAACAGTAGCTAAATCGCCAGCAGAATCTAATCCCCAAATACGTTCAAATAACTGTTCTTTATTTAATACTTGGTTTGGGTGCGTTACAAAGAATGTTAATAAATCAAATTCCTTCGTTGTAAACGCGATTTCTTCATTGTTTATAAAAACTTTCCTCGCTCGTTGATCGATAGAGATTCCATGAATATATAACGTATCACGTTGCTTACTTACATTTCCTGATAATCTTTCATAACGAGAAATATGTGCCTTTACCCTTGCGACTAATTCACTTGGGCTAAACGGTTTCGTTATATAATCATCCGCTCCTAATCCGAGTCCGCGAATTTTATCTATATCTTCTTTTTTGGCTGAAACAAGTAAAATCGGAATATCTTTTATAGCACGTATTTGTTTACAAATTTCGAATCCATTCATTTTCGGAAGCATAATATCTAAAATAATTAAATCATAGTCTTCTTGCAGAGCCATTTGTAAGCCTATTTCTCCAGAATGCTCTACATCAACTTGAAAATCACTAATTTCTAAATAATCTCGCTGTAATTCTGCAATACTTACTTCATCTTCTATTAGTAAGATTCTTTTCAATTTACTCACCACATTTCTCTACTTTTTCCAATGAGAAGAAAATGCTTGTGCCTTCTCTAGGCTCACTTTCCGCCCAAATTTCTCCGCCATGTTCTTCCACAATTTGCTTCGCAATCGCTAAACCAAGTCCACTTCCACCTGTGCTAGAGTTTCGAGATTGCTCTGCACGATAAAACCGTTCAAAAATATAAGGAAGTGTATCAGATTCTATACCTGATCCATTGTCCATCACTTTCACAATAACTTTATCGTTATCACTCGATACTGTTACAGCAATTTTTTTCTCTTCTTTATCCATGTATTTCACACTATTATGAATTAAATTTGATATCACTCTATTTATCTTTTCGCAATCAGCCGTTACATATAGTGGTGATGGATGTAATTGTAAGTACACTTCTATACCTTCTTCACTTAAATCCATCTGCATCTCTTCTATTAATTCCTGCATAAACATATTTAATTCAACCGTTTCAAACTGGAATGGGACTCGATTCAAATCGAGCTTCGAAAATAAAAATAGTTCATCAATGAGTGTATCCATATGTTTTGCTTTCGTATGAATCGTTGTTAAATACTTATCCATTTTTTCCGGGGTATTTGCTACCCCGTCCTTTATTCCTTCCACATATCCGATAATAGATGTAATCGGTGTTTTCAAATCATGGGAGATGTTTGAAATGAGCTCTTTTCGATTTTCTTCATACTGCGTTTGTACTTCAATCGACTCTTTTAACTTCTTCCTCATTTCCTCAAACCCTTGATTCAATTGACCTATTTCATCATGTGATGTAACTGGAATTTGAAATTCTAAATTCCCTTCTTTAATTCTCTCCGTCGCATCTTTCAATACAAAGATTGGTTTTATCACACTTTTTGAGACGAAATAGCTTACTAACCCAATGAGCAAAATGGCTAACAGTAAAAGTGCTACGAACAAAATCGGAAATAATTTTTGTGTAAGATCTACAAACGAACTTTGCTTTTTTAGTACAAATATACTCCCTTCTTCATTATTTTGAAAAGAAAAATCAAATTTTACATACCGATAAAATGTATCGCCTAGTTCCGTTGTACCACGACTATTAATATTTGCTGCTTCAAATTTCGGAAGGGCTTCTGTTACAGTCGAACTTTCAAAACCCTTTGTAGCATAAGAAATGGTTTCTCCCTTTCTTACAACTATTTTCACACCTTCTTTTTCAAGTGATGCAACGAACGATTCATCTAATAGTTGATATTGATGTTGCTTTGCCGCTCCTTTCAATTCAAGATACGCATTCTCTTCTTCTGGAGTCAGCGGCTTTTGAATATAAGAACTTTTATAAAAATTTTTCACTGCTTCCAAGTCACCTGTTATGGAAAATACAATTAAAAATCCCGCAACTAAAATAAGCGTAATGGAGACGAGAATAACAGCGATATAAGAAAATAAAAATCTTGTTTTAATAGACATCATTTACATCCTCACTTTATCACGCTATTTGTGGGCAGTAAGACTTCCACCTCAAAATTCGGTTAAAACAAAAAGTTAGATGAAAGTCGGGCTACCCGTAAACGCCCGATTGATTCAACTTTCATATTCATAAGCATAAAAATATATGTTCAATTACTCAAGCGATTTTATAGTAATTTTAGCGTCAGTTTATAAAAATTTAATGTTCTTATTTTACAGTTGAAATTAGGAGGTTGAAATTCCATGTTCAAAAAAACATTAAGCATGATATGTTGTGTAATTTTTTTACAAGGATGCTCGCAAGAACAAGAAGTAAAAAAGGAGATGACAAACATGGAGACTGCACTACTAGCAGCTACTGAAAAAAACGAAACGAACACTGTTATATCTTTATTAAAACAAGGAGCAAATATAAATGCAACGGATAGTCAAGGACGCACCCCGCTTATGATTGCCACATACAAAAATGATATAAAGACCGCGAAAGCTCTTATCGATGCTGGCGCCGATGTAAATATCCAAGATAATATAAAAAACAATCCATTTCTATACGCCGGTGCGGAAGGTTACTTAGACATTTTAAAACTAACAATTGATGCTGGTGCGGATCCAGCACTTACGAATCGTTACGGTGGAACAGCTCTTATCCCAGCCTCAGAACATGGCTATATTACTGTTATAAAAGAACTCCTCACGCGAACAAATATCGATGTAAACCATGTCAATAATCTCGGATGGACAGCTTTAATGGAAGCTATCGTACTAAGTAACGGCGATGAAACACAACAACAAGTCATTCGCCTGCTCATTGAACACGGCGCAGATGTAAACATTCCCGATAATGATGGTGTCACCCCACTAGAGCATGCTCGTGCTCATAATTTTGAAGAGATAGAGAAGATTCTAGTAGAAGGACGTAAGTAAAAAGCTAACTTTTGCCTTCCTCCCCCACCCTATGCTACATTTAACCCGTTACATCAATATTGATAGGGTGGGAATACAAATGAATAAACCTAAAATTGGGATGATTGGACTTGGAAGTATTGCACAAAAGGCATATCTTCCAACACTTACGAAAGAATTAGATTGGCATTTTGTTGGGGCATTTACACCTAACGCGGAAAAAAGAAAACAAATTTGTCAGCAATACCGTATTCAAGACTTTCATTCTATTGAAACGTTAGCTTCAGAATGTGATGCAGTTTTCGTTCATAGTTCCACTGCTACACATTATGAAATCGTTTCTGAACTTCTGAAAAAAGGAATCGATGTTTATGTAGATAAGCCGTTAGCAGCTACAGTAGAACAAGCTGAAAAACTAGTCGAATTGAGCGAAAAATACAATCGAAAATTAATGGTCGGATTTAACCGCCGCTTCGTTCCTATGTACGTTGCTGCAAAAGAACAGGCTAATGCTATTTCATGGATTCGAATTGAAAAACACCGTACAAATAAAGTGGGGCCAAATACGTACGACTTTACTATGTTAGATGATTATTTACATATTGTAGATACTGCTCGCTGGTTAGCTAATGATGACCTTAACGTCGTTCATAATATGATGCAAATAAATGAGAAAAATGAACTTCTTTACGGCCATCATACATATAAAACAACAAACGGACTATTACTTTCAACAGCAATGCACCGCCATGCTGGTACAAATTTAGAACAAATTGAACTTGTAACAGCAGGAAAAATCATTCGCGTAAAAAATATGAATACATTTGAAATCGAACAGGAAAATTCCGTTTCACAAAGCGGTTCTCCCTCATGGGAAACGACGTTAAAGCAGCGTGGTTTTGAAGATGCTGTTCATCATTTTATTGAATGTGTACACGGAGATACGAAGCCTGTTGTAGATGGATTAGAAGGATTAAAAACGCAACAAATGCTACAAACTCTACTTGACAAAGTAAATAAAAATTAAAACGGATACATTTTTCAGAATTTACTTTCATTCCCATTTCCCCTTTATTTCTCTCGTAAATTTCTATAGAATATGTTGATAGGAATTATAAATTTCATAATGAAACGTGGAAAGGATGGGATTAACACATGTGGAACGAGTTTAAAAAGTTCGCTTTCAAAGGGAATGTAATTGATTTAGCTGTCGGGGTTGTAATCGGTGCTGCATTCGGTAAAATCGTTAGTTCTTTAGTAAAAGATATCATCACACCATTACTTGGTATGGTATTAGGTGGCGTTGACTTTACAGATTTAAAAATCACATTTGGTAAGTCATCTATTATGTATGGTAACTTCATCCAAACAATTTTTGACTTCTTAATTATTGCAGCAGCTATCTTTATGTTTGTTAAAGTATTCAACAAACTAACTTCTAAAAGAGAAGAAGAAAAAACAGAAGAAATTCCAGAACCAACAAAAGAAGAAGAACTTCTTGGCGAAATTCGCGACTTATTAAAACAACAAAATTCTTCTAAAGATAGAGCATAATTGAACGGATAAAAAGGCATGCCCCTCTCGGGACATGCCTTTTTTATATGTTATAACGTTTCCGAATTCATATGAATAAATAAAATAATACCAGCAACCATAAGTACCATAATACTACCTGCAAATAGTGTAATACCGATGAACATTAAACTTGTGCTCATGTCCACTGATACACTTTCAGTAAAAATAGAAATTACATACGTGATAAGGGCAATTCCTGCAAGAATACTTCCTGGAACAAATCGCTTTAAGCCATTTTGTTTTAACGTCATATATGCAAAAAAAGCAGTCGTGCAAAGCGTAATTATCCAAAGAATGATCATCTTTTCTCCCCCCTCACAAACCTTTTCTTTCTATTATACATGACATTGCCCTATAATAGTTGAATTTGCACTTATGTGACATATAACAAGGGATCCTATTCTATATTATAGCCTAGAATAACATTGCAGGAAGAAAATCGATTTTCGTTACAAATAAATGGTTGTTTTTCCCTTTTGTTGATATAATTGTTATATAGAAATATTCTTTGTAAGGGAGTGTTCATAATGATATGGATTTCACTAATCGTATTAGCCTATTTCATCATTCTCGTCCCAATACAGTATAACTACATTAAGATGTTCAAAGAAAAACAGCAAAAAATGAATGTCGCACAAAATGAACTATACGACAAAATGTCTTATGAAGAATCCCAAGTACATTACCATTATCAAAGTAACGTATTTACAATACCAGCTTCACTTGTAGCAAGTATTGTTTATAAAGTGAAACATTCGGCATAAGGAGATTTCCCAAATGTACGCTGTAAAATTATTGTTTGAATCTGTTCATTCAGGTGAGCCTAATCCTAGTAAGATAGATGAGCATTATGAAGAGAATCACGATACGCTTTTTGAAGAAAGTATCATTCTCGTTAAAGCGAACAGTTTAGAGGAAGCTCATGATCTAGGGAAAAAGATCGCTATACAATCAGAAAATACGTACGATAATGTATACGATCAACAAGTAACATGGAAGTTTCAAAAAGTACTTCATGTTTTTGAGTTAGATGAAACGCCATTTGAAACAGGAAAAGAATTGTACGCAAGATTTTTACACGTTAAGAAAAATGAAACTGTAGATACAGTAGTTAAAAAATACTATCCTGAATATGAATAAAAGCTCACAGCAATCGCTGTGAGCTTTTTTATACTTACTTCGTTGAATCTCTAAATTGGATACGGTGAGGTAAGATAACAGTGTGATCTTCCACTTTTTCTTTGTTCATATACTTTGTTAATAAACGCATTGCTACTGCACCGATATCATACATTGGCTGTACAACTGTTGAAAGCTGCGGGCGTACCATTAGTGCAAGGCGTGTATTATCGAAACCAAGTACTTCTATATCCGTTGGTACGTTTAATCCAGCATCTTGAGCTGCGTGGATTACACCTAGTGCCATTTCATCAGAAGATACGAAGATAGCTGTTGGCTTTTCATCCATACTCCAAAGCTTTTCGAATGCTTCGATACCTGAATCATATGTGTAATCTCCATCGATTACAAGATTTTCATCATATGAAATACTTGCTTCTTCTAAAGCTTTTTTATAACCTTGTAACTTTTTAGCGCTTCCCGCTTTATCAATGAAAGGACCAGAGACGAAACCGATACGTTTATGTCCTTGCTCAATAAAGTGCTTCATTGCATCGTAAGCTGCTTGTGTATAATCAATATTTACTGATGGCGTTTCATTTTGCTCATCAAATGATGCTGCTAATACAATCGGTACTGGAGACTTTTTAAATTCTTCAATGTGAATGTCTGTAATATCTTCACCCATGAAAACAATTCCGTCTACTTGTTTTCCAAGCATCGTATTTAATAAATGGAACTCTTTCTCTTTGTTTTGGTCAGAGTTACTTAAAATGATGTTATATTTGTACATTGTTGCGATATCTTCAATTCCACGAGCAAGTTCTGCATAAAACGTATTTGAGATATCAGGAATAATAACACCCACTGTAGTTGTCTTCTTACTTGCTAGTCCACGTGCTACCGCATTTGGGCGGTATCCTAAACGATCAATTGCTTCTAATACTTTCTTTCTTGTTGTAGGCTTTACATTTGGGTTACCGTTCACAACGCGAGATACGGTAGCCATTGAAACGTTCGCTTCGCGCGCTACATCATAGATTGTTACGTTCATCTCATCGCACACTCCTTCTATTTTTGTTATCTATTTTTATGTATCGGTTACTTGAATGAAAAAAAGACATCAACTCTATTTGCAGATGCCACCAATCGTCCCGAGTTCTTCCTTTTACTAATGATACGATAAAAACGCAGGCTCATACAATATTTTCCCGCAAAAGTTTCGAAAAAATTCGCTTCTTTTCTCGTATTTTCGTATTTTTTATGAAAAAAAGGGTATTTTTTGTAAAAATATAGATGTTTCATAAGTAGAAACCGTATTTTAAACCGTACGATAGTAAATGAAATTGATATGAGCGATTTTTCAAATATATTGACCACACCTCAAATTATATCGGCGATTATCCGCATATTTCGACCACAACTCAAATTATATGAGCGATTTTTCGCATATATCGATTACAACTCAAATTATATGAACAATTTTTTAAACATATCGATTTACCAACAAAAATCGAACACAACAGGCACTATATAATAGAGAGGAAACTGTTCCAAAATGTTTTTTGGAATGCTTATTTCTTTTTTGTGATTTACTTCCAAATACTTTTAATTCTTTCATAAAGTCATTGAACTGTGAGATATTCATTTACTGCGCTGCATCTGCACCAATTGCCATCGCTGCTTTTGCAGCTGGTGGCAGAAGGTCACGTTGCCCTGTAGAATGCGTAACATCGACAACGATAGGTAAATGTGTTTCTTTCTTTAAAATCGATACAGCGGAGATATTAAGCGTATTACACGTCGCTCTTTCATACGTGCGAATACCTTGTTCACATAAAGACAACTTATTATAGCTGGTACATATACAATTATCACACGATATACCGCAATGAATTACTATAAAAAAACATCGAACATTTTCACTCACAATAAAAAAAGACAGTTTAAAACTGTCTTTTTTTACAAGAAGGAAACAAACGGTTTATCGCTGTTTTTCTCTTTTACAATAACTGCCTCGATTTTACTCTCGGACTTTATTTGTAATTGTACTTTCGCATCTTTAGGCAATTTCTCTAACATACCTTGAGCAGCCATTTGAGTAAGAGCCATTAATTCTGTTTTACCATTATATTTAATAACAATATTCATATTTAATGTATCCATTTGATTTTTCTTATAAGTAACTTTAGCATTAACTGGGATAAAATCTCCAGGAGAAAACTCTTTTATTGCCTTACCAAATTCACTTATTTTTGTATTATCTTCTCCATGTGCTTGTGTAAATTCATCAGAAGGATATGAATACGCTTTTTCATCGATTGTATTCCAACTTCCAAGGTTCGTATCATTTTTTTGAACGGTAGCACTAGCAATATACGTACCATTTTTTAACGAACTTGTACTTTCTTGTTTAAAAATAGCAAACGTAATTGGAGATTTGTTATATTTATCATTTTTATTAATAGCTTCTATAAGTTGTTTAGCAACTTCAGTACCTTTAGAAATGGCTTCTTCATTTGATACACTTGTAGACATAGATAAACCAATCATGACACCAGATAAACTTAATTCATTTGAATTCTGTTTCCCGAAATAGTCTTGTTCTATAATATTCGTTAAAACTGGTGCTTCTACTTTCGCGACTAGTTCATCAATTAACTTCTCTGGAATATACTGATTTAATTGTAATACGTGATTTTCTGTATCAAATTGTTGCATTGCAATATTCATTAAACCATTTTCATACTCTGCTAAATCTAATTTAGAATTTGTTTTTATATTAGCTGTATTAATAACCTTTTGTTCTTTTAAAGGAATAACAGTTCTATAATAATCTTTAGAAACAGCAGTTCTCGGAATCATACTTTTTTCTTTTGTATCTTTTTGTATAACTTCATCCTTCTTGCTAATCGTATTATTACTACAAGCTCCCAGTAATAAGCTTACGACTGCGAAGGATAATGCCATTTTCTTCATTACTTAAAACCCACTTTCAACAATCTAATTATTTAGTTTGAACTATTCATAGTGTACCATTAAATATATTTCAACAAAAACAAAAAAAGAAGCAAGCACCTTTAGCTTGCTTCTTTTTACTTTATATTCTCTTCTAAAGCATCTTTTTTAATATTCCAATGAGAAGTATTCCATACTACTAGCCCATCTTTTATGTATAACACTTGTGGTGATTCGTGCTTAATACTGTACTGTTCTGCAACACGATTCGAAACATCTCTCGCATCTTGCACGTATAAGTAATACGCTGGTACTTCTCTTTCTTCATTGCAGTACGCTTGAAACTCTGTGTATGCACCATGACTAATCGGACATGTCGTACTATGTTTAAAAAGAACATAAGGCTCGTTCTTTTCTACTAAGACTTCAAGCTCTTCAATTGTTTCAAGTTTTGTCATATTCATCAAGATTCACCTCTCATACGAAATCTAGAGCGCTTCTCGTTCTTTTCAGCTTTTTTCTCAATTTTTTCTAATTTACGCTCTTCTTTTTCAACCTTCTTCTCTTGTCTCGATGCACGGTAATGATTGTATACTTCAATCGCCGCACTACTCCACTGTACAACTTGCGCTACTTTATCTGCATTATTTTCAATTTCGTCCGTAACAGACTCTGATACATTACGAAGTTTCGTATTTAAAGAATGGATTGTTGTTCCAATTCCATCTACACCTGCTACCACTTTATTTAATGATTGCGACTTCTGTTGAATATCATCAGCTAACGCATTTGTTTTATGTAATAATTGCTCCGTCTCTACACTAATTCCTTGCATTTGCTTTTCTAAACCTTCTAACGTGCTCGCAACGTTTTCTAACGTCTTCTGAACCGATAACAACGTTCTACATACATACACTACTAACACAGCAAAAGCAACCGCGATAATAGCCGCACTTACATATAAAAGAACTTGCATTTCATCACTTCCTTTATCTTTTTTCATACTTTATCCTATTATACAATCATTTTCCGTTTCATTCTAATCCCTATCTTTTCATTAGAATTTTCATACTTATTCGTTAACTTTAACATAAATGATTCAACAAATTCCACTAAGTAGGTTACAATAAGAAAGGATACATAATTAGTAGGGAGGCTTTACATATGAAAGATCCACGCATTGAAAAGTTAGCATACAATTTAATTAACTACTCTATTCGCTTACAAAAAGGCGAGAAAGTATTAATTGAAAACTTTGGCTTACAAAAAGAACTTGTAACTGCACTTGTAAAAGAAGCATATGCAGCTGGTGGTTTCCCATTCGTTTCTTTAAAAGATCATCAAGTAGATCGCTCTTTATTAATGGGTGCTACTGAAGAACATTTTGAACAAATCGCCGCATATGAAGCGAGCGTAATGAAAGATATGGACGCTTATATCGGGCTTCGCTCTGGCGACAACATTAACGAACAAGCTGACGTTCCAAGTGAGCGCATGAAAGTTCACGGTCAAACAGTTGGTAAAAAAGTTCATAGAGACATCCGTGTTCCGAAAACACGCTGGGTTGTTCTTCGCTACCCAAATGCTTCTATGGCACAGCTTGCTAAAATGAGCACAGAAGCTTTCGAAGACTTCTACTTCGAAGTATGTAACTTAGACTACGGTAAAATGGATAAGGCGATGGATAGCCTTGTTACATTAATGAATAAAACAGATAAAGTTCGCCTAACTGGTCCTGGAACTGACTTAACATTCTCTATTAAAGACATTCCAGCTATTAAATGCTCAGGTCATTTAAACATTCCAGACGGTGAAGTATACTCTGCACCAGTTCGTGATTCTGTTAACGGTACAGTTTCTTACAACACACCATCTCCTTACAACGGTTATACATTTGAAAATGTACAACTTAAGTTTGAGAACGGCCAAATCGTTGAAGCAACTGCAAACGATTCAGAGCGCATTAACAAAATCTTTGATACAGACGAAGGTGCACGCTACGTTGGTGAATTCGCAATTGGCGTAAACCCATACATCTTACATCCAATGGGAGACATCCTATTCGATGAAAAAATCGATGGTAGCTTCCATTTCACTCCTGGACAAGCTTACGACGATGCATGGAACGGCAACAACTCTAACATCCACTGGGATTTAGTATGCATCCAGCGCCCTGAATATGGCGGCGGCGAAATTTACTTCGACGACGTACTAATCCGTAAAGACGGACGCTTCGTTGTATCTGAACTAGAAGCTTTAAATCCTGAGAACTTAAAATAATAATAAAAACGCTCGGGATTTTTTCCGAGCGTTTTTTTATCTTCACTCTATATTGAGCTACTTTTCTCCCTTTTTGTTTGCTGGAAGTGAAAATAATACAAAAGCGCCACTGCAATAGTACCAATCAATATCGGAACATATAAAGGCAGATCCCATTTCATATATACTCTAGTGCAGCCAACAATCACGAACAAAATTTCCAAGCAAAACAAAGGTTTTACATATTTCATTTCTTCCCTACCATTTCTATTTTCACATTTGGATTTTCTTTTTCTACAAGTGATACAAACTGCGTCATATCTTGCGGCATCGCAATCATATGTACTTTGTATGCATTCGTCGTAATTTCAAGGGACTTCCCAACTTGACGAATTATTCTTATCTCTTTCAATACGATATCATCATTTAAAATACCGTACTTTAGCACGCCATTTTCTACTTTATGTTTTTTAATAAATACTTCCCAAACGAGTGGTACATTTACAATAAAGCATAAACCCATCCCAATTAATGCTGACATCCACTGCTCTTTATTTGCGAAAAGCATGACAAGTGGATATACGAACATAAAAACTAACGTGAGACAAACGAAAATTACTACCGACTTACTTCTTTGAATCGGAATGTTCATACACGCACCCCCTAACTTAAATTATAACATTTTTTTCCATTTTAGTTCATAAAAAAAGGCCATTTCTACATGACCTTTTTCACAATGTACCTATAAAATTTCTTATCTACCTGTAACACTGGAAATTTTTTCGGCAACTTGTCTATACTCACACTTTGAAAACCATTCTTTTCATAAAAACGATGTGCAGCTAAAAATTTCACTGTTGTTCCTAAGTAAATATCCTTCAATTTTTTATCCTCAGCCCATGAAATTGCTTTTTGAAGCAACATATGTGAGGCGCCCCATTCTTTTCCACGAAACTCTTTTTGTACGAACATTTTTCTTAGCGCTACTTGATGATTCTCAATATCTAATAAAGCTACTGTTCCAACTACTTTACCATCATAAATTGCTACCCAAAAGTTTCCGTGATCCTTTTGATAGAATGTTTCTATTTCAAGTAAATCAGGTTGCTCTTCTTTCGTAATGGGAACATTATACTCTTTTTGCTGAATATGAACGATAAGATCTACTACTTCCTCTTGAAACGTACTTTCATACGGAATAATACGAATCTTCTCGTTCATCGAATATCCTTCCATTCTGAAGCTAGTAAACTATATACAGCGATATCATGAAAATGATCATATATCCATTCATCATCTCTTAAAATACCATCTAATGTAAACCCTAAACGTTCTGGAATCGCGCGGCTTTTCACATTTTCAACACCGCACCTGATTTCAACTTTATTCAGCTTTAAATTTTCAAATGCATAATGAAGTACAGCCTTTACGCTACGCGTCATAATGCCTTTCCCACCAGCATCTTCTGTAAGATAATATCCAAGACTCGTCGCTTTCTTCCCCCAGCTTACCGGATGAATTCCTACCATTCCAACGAGCTTTCCTTTGTAACGTATACCACTTTCAAAACCGTTTCCCTCTGCAAATTTCTTTAACCACATCGGAAAAATCTCATCATAAGCATCAGCAGATTTCGTTCCATCTACCCAAGGGAGCCATCTTCTTAAATGGTTACGATTTTGATCTAATAATTCATATAATTCCTCTTTATGATGTTTTTCTAATAGTTGTAGTTCAATTTCATCATCTACTCTGAGTGTGAACATGTTTTTTAACCCCTTTTTATTTTTCTTATTATTCTAACATCTCAAAATAAAAAATGTTAAATATTCACACTTTCTTTTGATTTTATTTGTATAAAACCGGAAGAATACAATACTCCCGTAACAACTAATATCATCCCTATACATTGTGCGGGTGTTATATTTACTCCTTCTATAAAAGAAATAAGCATTGTAACAACAGGCACTAAATTAAAAAATAAAGATGTTCTCGCTGCACCAATTTGAACAATTCCATTATTCCACCATAAGTAACCAAGCACACTCATTCCCATTGCCATGAAGAGAATCGCTCCCCAAGCTAATAAAGGAACCTCCGAAACGGGTACTATACTTTTTTGCGTGGAAGATATCATAATAAAGGCAAGCGCACCAATCGTCATCGTATATGTCGTCGTTTGTATTGGGCTACCAGCTTTAATAAATCTTCTGCCTAGTACACCGTATAACGCCCAACAAATATTCCCTAGTATAATATAAAAATCCCCTTTAGAAAATGATAAATGTTGTAGTGCGGTAAACGAGCCTTGTGTAAGCACAAAAACAACACCAAGTAGCGCAAGTAACATTCCAATTACTTGGCTCTTCACTATTTTCTCTCGTAAAATGACACTTGCTAATAACGTCGTAACGAGCGGATTTGTCGACATAATAAGTGCACCATTCATAGCTTCTGTATATTTCATTCCTAAAAAGAAAAAGAAGTTAAAGCCGAATACACCAACTATACCAAGCAAAAGGTAATAAGCCCTATTCTGTCTCCATACTTCCCACTCAAAATCTTTTCGTATTTTTAATAGACATAACATCACAAGTGCAGCAATTCCAAAGCGCCATGCCGCTATATGAATCGCTTCGAAATACTGCACCGCATATTTCGAAGCGTTAAATGTCCCACCAGTAAATATCGCAAATCCTAACAGCTGCGCATATACTTTATTCTTCATTGTCAGCCTCCGAGTTTTTCTCTTCTAAAAAACCGTAATAAATTTCTAATTTCTCTTCTGTTAGTTGAACTACTTTTTGCAATTGTTCCTGTTGTTCTTTTAACCGCTCTAAGTGAGTTGTTAAAATTAAAATTCTCTTTTTTACTTTCGTAGGTACTTCCTCTTTCCGCTGCTTGATTTCCTCTATAATACATCCATCACTTGCAAACTCAGCGATTTCTTCTAATGACATTCCAGTTTGCTTTAATGAATATAAGAATTTTAATAGACGCACATCACCTTCTGTATACTGACGAATGCCGCTATTTCGCGTTGGTGGTGGTAATAAACCTAACTTCTCATAATAGCGCAAAGTATGAATCCCCATCCCTGTTAACTCTGCTACTTCACCGATTTTATACATGTTCTCTCCCCCTTGTTTTTACATATTTATCTTACAACCTAGAGTTAACTCTAGGTCAATACGCAAATAAAATGAAACTTTAATCAGTGGGAGTTTTACTGCCCACAAATAGCGGGATAAAATATGAACACAACAAAAAAGACGCACAGCCAAGCTATGCGTCTTTTCTATTACTTCTCTGCAACTTGAACTTCTTTTACGTAAGCTGCTTCGAATTTTTGGATGTCTCCTGCGCCCATGAAAATTAGAACGCCGTTTTTATGTTTCTTTAATACATCCGTTGTTGTATCTGTAATTAGTTCTGCACCATCAATACGCTTTTGCAGATCTTCGATTGTTAAGTCACCTTTGTTTTCACGTGCTGATCCGAAAATATCACATAAGTATACTTGGTCAGCTTTGCTTAGGCTTTCTGCGAACTCATCTAAGAACTTTTCTGTACGTGAGAATGTATGTGGCTGGAATACAGCGACAACTTCACGCTCTGGGTGTTTTTGACGAGCAGCTTCAATCGTTGCGTTAATTTCTGTCGGATGGTGTGCGTAGTCATCGATGATAACTTGCTCTCCCATCGGCTTTTCATTAAAGCGACGTTTTACGCCTTCAAAAGTTGTTAATTGATGTTTAACTGCTTCTACATCAACATTTTCGTAATGGCAAAGCGCAATTACTGCTAATGCATTTAATACGCTGTGGTTGCCGTATCCTGTAATTTTGAACGTGTCATAGTACGTATTACGAACGAATACATCGAATATTGTACCATCTGTTCTCTTTTGAATGTTACGTGCTTGGAAATCATTATCTTCTCCAAATCCATAGAAAATAACAGGTACTTTCGCTTGAATTTTTTGAAGTTCTTCATCATCACCACATGCAATAATACCCTTTTTCACTTGCAATGCCATCTCTTGGAATGCACCAAATACATCATTGATGTCTGCAAAATAATCTGGATGATCAAAATCAATATTTGTCATAATTGCATAGTCTGGATTGTAAGACAAGAAATGACGACGATACTCACAAGCTTCAAATACAAAATACTTACTATTTTCTACCCCATGCCCAGTTCCATCTCCAATAAGGTAAGATGTCGGGTGTGCACCTTGCATTACATGGGCTAACAAACCTGTTGTTGATGTTTTTCCATGTGCACCAGTTACAGCAACACTTGTGTATTGGTTCATAAGGTCACCTAAAAAGTGGTGGTAACGATGTACTGGGATGTTTAATTCTTTCGCTGCTACGATTTCTTCATGCGTATCAGGGAATGCATTTCCTGCAATAATCACTTGTCCTTCTTTAACATTATTTTTATCAAAAGGAAGGATTGAGATATTACGCTTTTCCAACGCTGTTTGTGTAAAGAAACGCTTTTCATAATCAGACCCTTGAACAGTATGCTTCATGTCATGAAGAATTTGTGCTAATGAACTCATTCCTGTTCCTTTAATTCCTACAAAATGGTAAACTGTCATCTTAAAGAACCTCCAACATTTCGAACTAATACAACGGCCTATCTATAAGACAGTATATGAATCTTTTCTTATTTTGGTAATCATCATACATTTTGATGTAGTGAAGTTATTCTTTCTCTTCACTTATCAGGATAAACTCGTACGTACTTCTTTGTATGCCCATATCAAGTCCATTATAGCAAAAAAGAAGCCGCTATACTATGATAACAGAAAAACTGATAGGGTCAATCACCTATCAGTTTTTCTCTCTTTTACATATCTTCTCTTGTTTCTAATTGAACACGCTCTAGACGTGGGTTTGGACGATATTTACGGCCAGCTTTCGCTTCTGGTTTTCCATTTAATTCTACGTTATCACCAGTAAAGCCAATATTCATTTTTAATAAGCTACTTCCTACCCCGTATATATCCACAGGCACGTTTTGAGCTTCAAATTCACGAATACGCTTCTCATCAAATCCACCAGTTACAACGATGTCTACATGCTGGAATCCTTCCTCATCAAGTGCTTTACGAAGTGCAAATACAAGCGATGGGTTTACACCACGTGGATCGAATGTTCCAAGTACTTCTGGGTGACGAATGAAGTATTGATCAATCATTGTACGAGACGTATCGACACGCACGCCTTTTAATGTTGATCCAAATTCACGCGCTACGCGAAGTGCATCTGTAATGACATCATTATTGTAATCAATTAATACAACTAATTCATCTTCTGGGAATTTCTTATGATATGCTTTTGCGGCTTCCACAACATCACCATTAAACATTTGAATTAATGCGTGAGGCATCGTCCCCATACCACTTCTGCCCCACCATTCATTCATCGCATGCGTCGCTTGTGCGCTCATACCTCCGATGTATGCTGCATAACCGTCACCAGCTTGTTGTGTATAATGATCGTCACGGTCTCCCATGAAAATAACTGGTTTTTCTTTATCTACACTACGTGCAGCTTGGACAACGTTATATACGTTTGTCGCAACCGATGTACGACGAGCTAAAATCCCATCAATGACACCTTCTAAAAATCCGAAATTTTCATAAGGACCATGAATTGTTAACACTGTTTCAAATGGACTAATATTATCGCCATCTTTTAAAGAGTTAATTTCAAGTTCCTCAGGATTTTTAGCGAATGTTTGCAGCAATGCAATTACTTCATCTGTTCCGCAAAGAACTGCATTTTCCTTTTGGAAAAATTGCATCGTTACAATACTTTTCGGGCGAAATTCTTCAATGATTTCTCTAGTCTTTAAAAAGTAAACGGCAGAGAACCAACCTTCTCCAACACGTTCGTCAAATTTAAATGTTCTATTTGTTAGTCTATTTATTTCACCTTTTAATTTTAATTCAATTTCTTTCATGTCGCTTTACTCCCTACTTTACTATCCAACATTTTCTCTTAGTATACAGCAAAACCGTTTACTATATATTTGTTTCCTGCATAGCAGCGAATTCATCCTCAGAAATAAGGACATCTCTCGGTTTCGTTCCTCTTCCTTCAGAAATAATCCCTTGCGATTCCATCTCTTCAATGAGACGTGCCGCGCGATTATAACCGATGCGGAATTTTCGCTGTACAGAAGATGTGGACGCTCCCCCTTGTTCTACAACAAATTGACATGCATCTAAAAATAGTTCATCTTCCGACTCACTCTGTTCTGATTTTGCTAATAAATCCTCTTGCTTAAATAAGTAATTCGGCTTCATTTGCTTTTTCACATGATCAACTGTTTTTTCAATCTCATCATCCGATACATATACACCTTGTACACGAACTGGCTTAGATGTACCGTTCCCTAAGAATAACATATCACCACGGCCAAGTAATTTTTCCGCGCCACCAATATCGATAATCGTACGCGAATCAACTTGAGATGATACAGTGAACGCTATACGCGTTGGAATATTTGATTTAATTAAACCTGTAATAACATCTACCGATGGACGCTGCGTCGCAACTAATAAGTGAATACCACAAGCACGAGCTTTTTGGGCAATACGACAAATCGCTTCCTCAACATCACCAGGTGCCACCATCATTAAATCAGCTAACTCGTCAATGACGATAACAATGTAAGGTAATGTCTCACCCGGAATTTCTCGCTCGCTTACAATCGTATTATAACGCGTTAAATCACGAGCACCAGCATGCGCGAACAATTCATAACGGCGTTCCATCTCTTCAACTGCCCACTTTAATGCAGCGGTAGCTGCTTTTACATCCGTAATAACAGGTGCTACAAGATGCGGAACAGAATTATATGGTGCAAGCTCAACCATCTTCGGATCAATTAGTATTAACTTCACTTCATGTGGCTTCGCTTTATATAAAATACTCGTTAAAATTGCGTTAATACACACACTTTTACCAGAACCCGTTGCACCCGCAATAAGTCCGTGTGGCATTTTTCGAATATCGGTTACAATTGGATCACCAGAAATATCAAGTCCAAGCGCAACAGTAAGTGGTGATTCACTCTTTGTAAACACAGGACTTCTTAAAATTTCACGAAGAAATACTGGCTTACTTTCTTTATTTGGAACTTCAATTCCAATCGCACTCTTCCCTGGAATTGGTGCTTCAATACGAATATCTTTCGCAGCTAAACTCAGCTTAATATCATCACTTAAGTTTGTAATTTTATTTACTTTCACACCTGGATCTGGCTGTACTTCAAAACGAGTTACTGCCGGCCCTTGCGATACATTAATAACATGTGCTCCAACATGGAAATTATTAAACGTTGTATCTAACAATTCTTTTTGCTCTTCCAACCATTCCGTATTATCTAACGCTGACTGTTGCGGGATTGACAATAATGCTAATGGCGGAACGGTATATGTTGGTGGTGTTTGTAATACATTTCGCATATCGTTCTCTCTTTGATTTACAACATATGCTTTCTCTTGTGGTTCTGTACTTGAACTTGGCTTTTGTACTTGCCCTGCAACCATTTGTTGTACTGGTCTTTCTTCCACTCGTGATTCTACTACCATTTGTTGCACTGGTTGTTCTTCCATTCGTGATTCTACTACCATTTGTTGCGCTGGTTGTTCTTCCACTTGTGGTTCTACTACCACTTGCTGCATTGGCTTTTCTTCCACTTGTGGCTCTACTACCACTTGCTGCATTGGCTTTTCTTCCACTTGTGGTTCTACTACCACTTGCTGCATTGGTTTCTCTTCCACTTGTGGTTCTACTACCACTTGTTGCACTGGTTGTTCTTCCACTCGTGGTTCTACTACCATTTGTTGCGTTGGTTGTTCTTCCACTCGTGGTTCTACTACCATTTGTTGCGTTGGTTGTTCTTCTAATTGGTGTACAGGCTTATTCTCTACTCGCTCACTCATAGAAGATTGCATTGCACTCGTTCTAGCCGCATGTCTTTCCATTAATCGCGTTCTGTCTTGTTTCAACATAACAACATTAAATGGTACATGACGCTTTTTCTCACGTTTTGGCTCTTCTTTTTGCACAATTGGTTGTTCTTTAGCGACTGGCCCTTCTTCTACAACTGGTTGTTCTTCAGCGGCTGGCCCTTCTTCTGCAACTGGTTGTTCTTCAGCGACTGGCCCTTCTTCTACAACTGGTTGTTCTTCAGCGACTGGCCCTTCTTCTACAACT
>NZ_JAAMNK010000060.1:0-12867 GCF_011066025.1 Bacillus sp. EKM202B
ACCGCAAGGACTGCGGAGATAGCCTAATAAATTAGAGTTCGATAGAACTCTTTACTTAGGAATCCCCCTCTTCTAAACGAAGTGAAAGTGGGGGTAGTTCAAATTGTCAAAAAACTACACCCAAATTGTTAGGAGTGTAGTTTTTAGTTACGATGTTTATTATTAGGAAAAGTCGCTTATAACCTTAATTCTCTGTCAAATCATAATTAGTATTTGTTTTGAATATTATAAGATTAGATACTATTTGAGCTACAGAAATATAATTATCAACAAATTCTTCTAATTCTCTCAAATCAGCTATTATGATTTTAGCAATAAAGTCAGTCTTTCCTGTAACTCTATAACAAAATTCAATATTTGTTTCAAGCTGTATACAATCCATAAATTCCTGGAATTGTCCTTCTTTTACTTTTATTTCTAATATTGCTTGTAAAGAATTTGTAGTTGTTTCCTTATTGCTATTTTCCGTTCCAATCATGTTAGTGGATTTAGTTTGAATAACGGTATTTTTCATTTGATAAAAAATCCTTTCAAATTAGTTTCAAATAGAAAAAATATAACCTTTTTCCATTACAGGTGAAATGGTAAGTCGAAGTAGGGTTTAGTATTATAAAGGTATTCAGATATAGATATAAAATATTATATGGTAAAAAATTTTAAAAGGAGGAATTTATATTATGAAAAAAGCATCGGATGATCAAAAGTTATTGAGTATCTATTTTCAACAAATTGTAAAAGCAATTATACTCATGAAATAGTATAACATTCTATCATTCATTAAGAAGTATATTATTGAAAAAATTTAATAGATCTTGGTAATTACAATAGTTTTCCAAACGCTAAAGAGCAATTTCATAAAACTGAAAATATTGAGAAATAAGAAAAGTTAGTCACTTGATGTTGGATTTATTACGCGAAATGTTATAATACATATATAAGCATTATTTAAAAAAGCAACTCGAACCCCAATCCGAGTTGCTTTTTTATTATCTGTTTAATTATAAAATAACAACTAATTGGGTTGTTATTTTATAATATGTGAGTGTTTGAAAATTGAATTTTTATATGTAATATTGCATATAAAAGTCTTTGTTTAACATGTTATAATTTTGTTAGTAAATTATTCATCCATTAATTTACTGCTATTCATATCAACAGATATGAAAACCCTAAATTTATAAATAAAAAGAGAAGAACTATGGTGGGTTCTTCTCTTTTTATTTATAATTATTTATTACTTTTAAAAAGGTCTATAGAATCTCAGTCATTTTAAATTTGTTAATAACTATTTTCAAGTATTAGAATATTTAGCGAGTTTGTATTCTAATCAAGTGTTTTTGTACAAGTAGCAGATATAAAAATTCAATTAAAATATGACATGTATAGTGAGAAATTTTTAAGGTGAAGTATGTGAGAATAATGATTATACCTACGGGATAGGTTTAGATGGAACAAATACATGATTTTTATTTATTTGTTGCAAATTTAATAGATCTTTAAAAATGAAGTTTATTTTTAAGGTATTGATTATTGTGATTCTGTAAAATTAGAAAAACTAATATGCCACTTACACGTGCATTTGATTAGCAGTCTTATTTGTTTTCCTACTATTCTCCATTTGTTTATAAATATTTGATAAAAGAAACTAAAGAATTAACAAGGCAATCATCGTAGCAGTTTAATTTTTTGCAGAAAAACGGACAAAAATCCTATAGAAATGAGAAGAAAACAATCTTGTTACCCTAAGGCATTGTGTAAAATTTTAATTTGTCCCACATTTGTGTATCTTAATTTTAATAATATATTATTAATTGTTCATATTCATATCTGGTATTTAAGACTTAGGGATTTGCTAGCTTATTAAGGCTATATCTGATTAAAGATTAGAATGAATTTGAAATAAATGGGGTGTTTATGAAAATTTAGGTGTACAAAAAACGAAACCTTTAAGTAGGAAGAATAAGCGTATAAGCATGCTCTTAAAAAAGGTAGATTTTTATGAGTGAAGTGTCTGTATAAAATAACATATGTCTATCTAGTTAAAAAATATTATCTTATTAGTGAGAAAATTAAGAAGGACCTGATGTATTACATCAGGTCCTTCAATTAAAGCACTAGAAAACAAACTGTCACCATTATAATAGCAATAAAGGGAATTTAATTCAATATGTTAAATGTTGAGAAATAAACGATAATAATTCCATTGTATCGTAAATAAAAGAGTACTTACTTCTCGTAAGTATTGCCACAATAGGTAAAGTGATCATACCAGCAATAATTAGACGCCTGTGAATCAGCATCACTATTTAAATTATTACCAGAGAGTAATTTATTTAGTTAGAAGAAAAAGGAAGGGTCCTATTTGACTCCTTCCTTTTTCTCATACATACATAACGCTTGTTGACAACTTATGAAATAATAGCATTCATCGCTATTAAAATATAACACTAAAAGCATTTTAATAGATATGTAATTATGCATACATCGTGCTATTTCATGAATGGGAACAAAACAATTTATCTCTTTTGGGTTGGAAACAAATAGATTTAGGTATAATTAGCTAATCATTGATTGCTAATTATACCTTATTTCTACGTATCTGAAACAAATTATTTTACTGGATTGCATGTTAAAGAGGGTAAGGGCTTTATGAAAGGTAGATTGTTCCTTAGTTTCTTGTTCGTGATTTTACTAGGAGGATGCATAGGAAAAGAAGTTAGGTTATATACGATTCGAAAAGGGGTATTAGTCAGTGTGCCCAAAGACACGCTCCGTTTACGGTTTCCTATCCTACTAAATTATCATTCTAAGTAGATTCCTTCTCTTTCAAACAATTCATTTCATTGAATAAAGTTAATTCCGCCATACGTATCGCGTGGCATGGTAAAGGGGAGCGCATATATCGGTGCAATCATTGAAAAAGTCAGGAAAAAATAATTGTGTTTTTAGTGAGATGTAACAATGATTTTTTTAAAAGTTATTGCATATATTTTATTAATTGACACTCCCACCCCTAAAGGGACCAGCTGACTAACATCAGTGGGATTCTTGCTACCAAAGGCGAAGCCCATTTCTGGTATCGCTGACGTGCAAGATTGCGGTGTGCTATCACCTAACCAAGAAAAATCTTATATGTATCAAAGTGTGTACCTATCTTCAAAAATTATAATTGTAAACAACAAATAAGAACGATCTGTGAGAAAACTTAGGGAAAAAAGGAGTGGAGAAATCTTGATACATCAATATGAATTGAATTTTTCAGTGATGTATAGTGGTAAAGTATCAAGCTCACAATCTACGGTGATTCCAGCAAGTTCTTTAGAGGAAGCAAATGAAAAATTACTATCAGAAGTAAAGCGGCGATTAGGGGATTGTAGTATAGAAATTAATTCAAAAAGTTTATATGTTTCAGAAGATAGCCGATATACCATTGAATAAGATAAAAAAGTTCCCTAGAAATGGAGCTTTTTTTATCAATTTCACATGTAATTTTAAAAATATATATAGATTTATTTATGAGTTATTTGTATAGTTTAATTGTCTGTTATTTTTTTTAATTCATTTTTTTGAGTGCTCCAGAAATGGAGCCTTTTTTATGCAATAATCCACTTTCCTTAGGTTATTAAGTAGATCCATATGTGCTTTACTTTCTCTAATTAAGGAATCCGTCATATGTTCATCAACTTAATATTTTGAGATATTCCCAAAATCAAAAAAGAAAACTTTATAACTCTACATTTATTTATGAGGATTCAATTCATCTTTTGTATTTTAGGGAGGAGTGTATTTTTTAGCTTGATGGCAATGCGATAGATTAACTTTTATGAGTAATTTAGAAGTATTTTGTGAGAAGTATAAGTTGACTAACATAACCATCTTATACTCCTTGCTACAAAAGAAATGACAATATTAAATTTCTCTTATTTTTTATTATGGAATAAATTTTGCAGCTAATCAAAACTTAGAAGAAACGATAGAAAAACTCCAAAAAATAACGAGTAAATTTAAAGTATCATAACAGCTTACTCATTGTATATTTACCAAAGATCGCGTAGAAGAATTAGAGGAGTCAATGAAGAGATGAAAAAAAGGAAAAAACTATTGGATTTATGGAAAACAATCACATTATTAGTGTGTACAGTTGTAATGTTTTCTTTACTTGTGACAGATATATTAATTAGTCATAATGTAGAACGGGCAACGGAGGATAGCCAAGCAGAGAAAGCAAAAACGATTGCACGTATTGTGGCGAATGATTCAGTTGTAATCGATGGTTTAACAGGCAAAGGAGATACTTCCGCAATCCAAACGTATACAAATAGGCTATTAAAAAATACAGATGTTCAATTTATTGTCGTTATGGACATGGGCGGAATAAGAAAGTCTCATCCAGATCCAAAGAAAATAGGTCATCATTTTATTGGAGGAGATGAGGGACCTGCATTGAAGGGGCAGGAACATGTTTCACTTGCAGAAGGAACTTTAGGGGTTTCTATGCGAGTAATCGTACCTATTTTTGCTGAAACAGGTGAGCAACTTGGTGCGGTCGCTGTTGGCATTTCAGCTGATAATGTGAAAGAGAGTGTGAAAAAAAGTAGACATATTATTTATATCGGTGTTGGAGTAGGAATATTAGTTGGTATTATGGGGGCGATATTGCTAGCTAGACATATAAAGAAAAGTTTATTTGGTCTTGAGCCACATAGGATAGCGAAAATTCTTGAAGAAAGAAATGCGATGTTACTTTCGGTGAAAGAGGGTATTATTGCTGTAGATAAAGATGCCAATGTAACTTTAATAAATAATGAAGCAAAACGAATATTAAAGAAAGGTGGACTTACAGGAGATATTATCGGTAAAAATCTTGAAATGCATACGCCGAATTCACGTATAAAAGAAGTGTTGCAAACAGGAGATGTACAATTAAACGAGGAACAAACTGTTTATGGGATTACAATTGTTACGAATCGGGTTCCTTTATATGTAAAAGGAGAAATAGTTGGTGCAATTGCAACATTTCGTGATAAAACAGAGATTAGACAATTAGCAGAAGAACTAACTGGTATTAAGCTATATGCGGAAGCATTACGGGCACAATCTCATGAATTTATGAATAAAATGCATGTCGTCTTAGGGCTTACACATATGAAACAGTATGAAGAATTGCAGAAATATGTAAGTCGTATGGTATCAGAGCATCAATATGAAATTGGTGGGGTTATGAAAAGAATTAAAAGTCCAGTATTTGCTGGTTTTTTACTAGGTAAACTTAGCTATGCTAGGGAGAAAAATATTAAGTTAATTATAAGTGAAGAATCGGACTTACCAGATATATATGATGATTGTATCATCCATGAACTTATTACAATTGTTGGGAATTTAATCCATAATGCATTTGACGCAGTAATGAATTGTGAGAAAAAACAAGTTGAAGTCGGAATACAACATGGAGATTCTTTAATGATAACAGTACAAGATACAGGAAGTGGAATACCAGAAGATATGCTGGATAAATTGTTTGCAAAAGGTTATTCCACAAAGGGAGATAATCGGGGTTATGGCTTATATCTTGTAAAAGAAAGTACACAGCGAATAAATGGGGAGATTTATATCCATTCATCGTTAGGAGAGGGAACAAGGATAACAATTGAAATACCTAATAGTAGGGATGAGGGGCAAATATGATTAAAGTTTTAATTGTAGAAGATGATCCGATGGTAGCAATGTTAAATACACATTATTTAGAACAAGTAGGAGGGTTTGAACTTGTCCAAGCAGTTAACTCAGTAAAATCGGCGATAGAAGTATTAGAGAAATCGCAAGTAGATTTAGTCTTACTTGATATTTTTATGCCTGAAGAGACTGGATTTGAGCTTTTAATGTATATTCGAAATCAAGAGAAAGAAATTGATATTATAATGATTTCAGCTGTACATGATATGGGGAGTATTAAAAAAGCATTACATTATGGCGTAGTAGATTATTTAATTAAACCATTTACATTTGAAAGATTTAAAGAGGCATTAGCTATATATCGAGAAAAGCTTACTTTCATGACAGAACAACAAAAAATTAGTCAATCGGAATTAGATTCGTTAATTTTACAAAAGGAAAAAAGAGAGCCTATTGTCACTAAAGAGCTTCCAAAAGGATTAACGAAACAAACGTTACAATTAATTTGGGAGAAAATAGAGTCACTGAATGGACGGACGTTTACAACAGATGAAATGGCGCAATTAGTAGGGATTTCAAGAGTTTCTATTCGAAAGTATGTTATGTTTTTGACTGAAATAGGAATATTAGAGAATAAAATGGTGTATCAGCATGTGGGAAGACCTGTAAGTAAATTGAGATGTATTGACCAAAATAAAATAAGTTTTTACGTATAAGCGACTTATGATAAGTCGCTTATATTTTTTTGTTGAGAGATGTGAGACTACTCCTTTAGTAAGGGGAAAAATTGTCGAAAAAAAGATATAATTGTCAAATTATGTTGCAGTAAGACTTGTTCGATGTTAAATTCTTATTAATAAGAAAAAAGGAAATGGGCTCGTTTCATTCTCATACCTTATCTTTTGTAATTATTTAGTATAAACAAGGTTGAAAATTTCTTTCTTCTAATATGTTTTATATTTATTAAACTATAGGAAGATTTCTGAGTTTATATTTCTGAAATTTCAGAAATATAAACTCGCCAGGAGATTGAAATTAATTACATTCGTTCAACAAAAGGATTTTAACAGAAAAAATTGAAAAAGAAAGGATTATTTATATGCAGAAAAGGAATCATTATATATTTCAAAAACCGATGAAAGTACTTGCGACATCTGCTATTTTGACAACTACATTATTTACACCTATTATAACAAACAATTTAAATGTACACGCTGAAACAGTTAATCAACCAACTACAAATCAATATGAACTAAGGGAGTTTGACCTACCAGCTACAGGAAGCTATCAGGATGAAGCAACAAGAGAGAGAAGAAGTGAACAAAAAACCTATATACCAACTGGAATTTATATACAACCGAATGAAGAAGTTACAGTTGAAGTATTAGGAACGAATAAGATTAGAGCAATTATTGGAACACATGGCTATGATAAAGAATGGGGAAAAGAAATTAAACTTTCTCCTGGTACGAATAAGATTTCCTCTCCAAATGGTGGGTTATTAGGACTTGATAATAATCAAACTACAGGAACAGTTAAGGTGAAATTCACACAAGGCGGGAGCCATGTCCCGTTCTTTGAATTAGGAAAGCATACGAAAGCAGACTGGATTGCGATGATGGACAAGTATCCAAATGCACATGCTGTTCAATTAAAATCAAAGAAAGCAGTGCTTACGGTTACTCAAGATAGTGCTAAGAAGCATATAGTTAATCAAGATCCTATCCCGTTATTAGAAACATATGATGAAATGATTCGAGCGCAAGATAAAATATCTGGATTATCTGAAACAGATCCTAATCCTTTACATCGTTCGACTGAACGTATTTGGTCCTTTATAGAAAATCCTAACAAACCAACATGGGGCATGTATGCAAGTCTAGATGGAGCTGCATTTACTACTGCTGGTAACGCAATTGAAAGTGCTTTAAATGTAAATAAATTTGGATGGGGACAAATGCACGAAGCGGGACATGCAAGACAACAATACCCATGGACGTGGAATGATTTAAGAGGGATGGGTGAAGTAACTGTTAATCTATATTCTTTAGCTGCACAAAAGCGATTATTCCCGAATCAACCGACGCGTTTAGAAAAATCCGGTGATTACGATAAAGCCTTTGTATACTTAAAGCAAACAGATAAAGAATATAAAAATATAAATGACTTGTTTGTGAAACTTGTTATGCTTTGGCAACTTCATCTCGCATATGGTGAGGATTTTTATCCGAATCTTCACAAACTATATCGAGAGTTACCAAAGGATCAACTTCCAAAAACGGATGAAGAGAAAATTCAAGCATTTATTTACAATACATCCAAAGTAGCGAAACAAAATGTACTCCCGTTTTTTGATCAATGGGGACTGAAAGCATCGCAAGAAACGCGACAAAAAATAGAAGCTTTGAACTATCCGATATTAACCGCACCTATTTGGGAAGCCACAGATTCTAAACCTGTAATTGTAGAAGAAATTCCAGATATGGAACCGAATTTTACAGTACCTGTTGGAGCGACAGTTAATATAGGTAATTCATTCGACCCAATGTCAGGAGTGTCTGCTACTGATAAGGAAGACGGAGACCTTACTACTAAAATAACAGTTGACGGTAAAGTAGATACCTCTAAAGCAGGCACTTACGAGTTAACTTACACAGTTAAAGACTCTAAAAATCATAAAGTAAACGCGAAACAAACGGTTACGGTTAAAGAGAAAGAAGAAATAAAAGATGAGCCGCCATCACTAAAAGTACCCTCAGAAACTACAATTTCGGAAGGGGATAAATTCGATCCAATGAGAGATGTAAGTGCTACTGATAAAGAAGATGGTGACCTTACATCAGAAGTAAAATATGAAGGTGAAGTAGATACAAATACACCTGGCACTTGCACGATTAAATATATAGTTAGAGATTCTGCAGGTCATTTGGCAACTCAAATACAAACTGTAACAGTTAAAGAAAAAGAAAAACCTATTGAGATTCAAGAGCCTGAGTTAACTGTACCTACTGAAGGGTATATGAATGTAGAAGACAAATTCGCACCAATGACTGGGGTTAAAGCTATTGAGAAAGAAGATGGTAATATTACTGATAAAGTAAGACATTTTGGTGAAATAGATATATTTAAAACGGGTACTTCCGAGGTGAAATTCCTTGGTCGTGACTCCGGTAGTAATGAGGTAACTACAATACAAAAAGTGGTAGTGACAGATAAAGAAAATGGTATTAATAATATCCCTAAAAACAGTAATTCTGATGAAAAAGAAGATATGTATAAAGAGCTTCCAAAAGCAGGTACAACTATAAATAACAGTGCAGCAATAGGCATATTGATGGTTCTTGCAGGTATGGTAATTACTTTTGGTTGCAAATTTAAAAAGGTACTAAAATAGTTGTACCTCAGTGCATTGAATAAAAGTAAGACTGAATCAGGAGTTCAAATTGAAACAATAGAGAGATTGACACTCCCACGTCTAAAGAAGGACTAAAGTCCTGCGTGGGCTTTCTCGTATCGTAAATTCTGTAATTTTTTTGTTACCTTCAAATGAATCAGCTATATGTTAAAATGTTTATATTCCTCCTAATCAATTCATGTGATTAGGCGAGCCCTAAGGAGTCCCTATCTCCTAAGGGCTCTTTCATAATCTATTATTCTATCTTATTTACCTACTCCATAAAGCAAATTAATCTCCCTTGCATACCCACAAATTATCCTCCTCAACATTAGATGCCTTGAAATCTCTCTTCAAGATATTAGGTACTTCCCATGACGAGAAGTATTAATCCATTATTAATACTGTTTATAGGTATGTAGTTTTTACACAATTAAAATTGATTAACTATCTGTTTTTCGATCTTTATTCTTATAAAGTCATAAAGTATAAAGTATAAAGATCAAGTATACATTAGTTCTTCGCCAAGATTCCCTAAATGAAAATATATCCATAGGGAAGCGTGTAGAACCTTGCTATAACGATAATAAGAAAATACATTCAATATATGTTAGCTATATGCCTGCATTGCAATTGTAGGATTAGCAAAAACAAAATAATAATTTGGAAATGCTGCATAAATTGTATGAACAAATATTAATAATCCTATCTATTGTTGAAGAGAACTAAAAAAAGAAGTTGTCCCTAAAAAGTCGTTTTTAAACGGATTTTTGAGACAACTTCTTTTCTTACATATTGTAAGTTAAATTTGAGAGTAAAATAAAATTAAGCATGCTATTATTTTGTAGAATTTCCTACATACGATGAAATATCAACATTTAATGCTTCTGCTAAGCGAATACCATATTCGCGATCTGCACGGAAGAAGTTACAAATAGCTAGTAGTTTCGTACGCTCATTTACGTCTTTCAAGTCATTAGTTAAGTTTGCAATTAAGTTGTCTTGCTCTTCTTTAGAGAATGAACGATAACGCTCACCGGCTTGTTTGAAGTCGTTCGGTTTCTCATTTTTTTCACGAGATACATAGCCTCCTACTCTCATAGTTGAATCGCGGTATGTTGAGTCTTCAACTGGATTTTCAGTATGGCGGCTCGGTTCATAGTTTATTGTAGATGGGTTTTGATTTACTTGCATCGCACCATCACGTTGTTGATTACGAACAGTTGCGTATGGGCAGTTTACAGGGATTTGTAAATAATTTGCACCAAGTCGGTAACGCTGTGTATCTGGGTAAGAGAATAAACGACCTTGTAATAGCTTATCTTCAGACGGTTCAATACCAGGTATAGTTGCACTTGGTGTAAAGGCCACTTGCTCTACTTCCGCAAAAAAGTTTTGTGGGTTACGATTTAGTGTCATTGTCCCTACTTCAATGAGTGGGAAACAATCTTCTGGCCAAACTTTTGTTGGATCTAATGGGTCGAAATCTAAAGAATCCATTTGATCTAATTGCATCACTTGTACGTATAGATCCCATTTTGGATGATTTCCTTTTTCAATCGCATCGAATAAATCGCGAGTTGCATGATTGAAATCTTTACCTTGTACTTGTTCCACTTCTTTTGCACTTAAATTTCGTACACCCTGCTGTGGTTTCCAATGATATTTAATGTAAACAATTTTACCTTTTGCATTAATCCATTTAAATGAATGGACGCCGAAACCTTCCATTTCACGATAGTTTGCTGGTGTACCATAATCAGAAAATACCCATGTCATCATATGAGTAGATTCTGGTGTTAACGTCATAAAATCCCAATAACGATCTGGCGTTTGAATATTTGTATCAGGTGCTGGCTTTAAAGAATGCACCATGTCAGGGAATTTAATTGCATCACGAATGAAGAAAACTGGTAAATGGTTACCTACGATATCGTAGTTTCCTTCTTCTGTATAAAATTTAACAGCGAACCCACGCGGATCACGTGCTGTCTCCGGAGAGCCTTGGCCATGAATAACTGTTGAGAAACGAACGAATACAGGCGTTTCAGTTCCTTCATTTTGTAAAAATGCTGCCTTCGTATATTGCTTCATACTGTTTTTAGTTACAAATACACCGTGAGCACCTGCACCACGTGCATGTACAACACGCTCTGGAATACGCTCACGATCAAAATGGGCAAGCTTTTCTACTAAATGATAGTCTTCTAATAATACCGACCCACGGCGACCAGCTGTACGAGAATTTTGGTTATCTCCAACTGGAGCACCTTGGTTTGTTGTTAAGCGATTATTTGGATTCATGAAGTGGAACCTCCTATTTATAAGCGATAATAATTTTTTTATAATAATTATTATAATTTAATATATATTTAGTTTTATTGCTTGTCAATAATTAAAAATCGTTTTTATTTCATTTTTTGAGATAGGGTCCGCGAATCAATCTATAAATATATCTTGTATATTTACCATAGCCAACCTAAAATACGCTGCAATAAATCCATGACTCTGTTTTATCATCTGAAATTATCCAACCGATTAGTAATCTTCTAAACTAGAGCATACTAATTAATCACACATCTTTTCTGCTGTTTCATTCTCCTTATATTTATATAAATTAATCCGCATGAGTACTCGTCCATCATTTTAGAATTTTTTTAAAACCCCTGCAGTGGTGACTATATGCTCAACTAAGTAATTATTACATGTTATGTAGTATGTATATTAAGTTGTAATTATTATAAATTGATAATTGATAAAAGTAAATAATTTGTCGATAAATGTCATAAAAAAACCAATATCAATTCTTTTTTTATAATTTTTATAAAAAAAGAATTGATATTGCATGGAGATTATATTAATATCATTCGAGGATATTATGTACTATTTGGAGCTACCGCCAGCATTTTGGAACAACCAAGCTTCTTAAATGAAAAGATCTCTAGCGTACGATATTCGCCTTTAGGCTAGGAAGATATTAATTTCTTAGGAGAATATAAGTTTGGGAGATTACACCCAATAACTTTACATTGCTTATGTCTTTTGAATATTAAAGAGCCGATTTGCTCACAACGAGGGAAAGTGGGCTCTTTTCTTCTCTGAATTTTCTTAGCTTGGTTTTTTTCTGAAATAAACGTTAATTATGAGGAGAGAATGCCGGTGCTTAGAAAATGCCGAAATATAGGGAGCTTATTATTAATTCTTACTTTGCTAATTATAGCTTGTGTATTACAGGCCTTGGGAGAGGAGAATGGGGAATGACGGATGCAATTATAGAAATTTTTATGAAATTCATTGTGATTTATTGTATAGGCTGTTTTGGTGGTAGTTTGTTATGGAAAACGAAAACAGATTGAAAGATAAGGAGATTCACTATGAGCCTTCCCACCCAAAAAAAGATGTTGCAGCGAGTTAAAAAAGAGGCAACGTCATACTGTAATGTTGATCCTTTGGCTTTTGCAATAGGGATTAGAAATGGATTTTTAATGGTAATGCCATTTTGGTTAGTTGTATTGTATTTAGTTATATGAAAATACCATAACTACGAAAGGGTGAAAGAAATGATTGCTTCGAATGGAATTGTAGATATCCATTCCAAAAAGCAGGCCCAAGAATTCACAATGGAAATGACAAAACAAATGCTTCATGAAACCGCTGGATTCATGTGGGGGAGGATTACATAATCATTTTTAAGTGGAACCATCTTTTATATTAATGCTAAGTTTGAACTACTCACCACTTAACGTCCTAACGGACTGTTTGAAGTGGGAGATTCCTGCGAACACCGATTATCCACCGGT
>NZ_JAAMNK010000061.1:0-11187 GCF_011066025.1 Bacillus sp. EKM202B
AAGAAGTATTTGTCTAAACGTGGTAGATCACCATTTTTAGGATTAATAAAGTGAGAAGTAGTATCTGAGGAAGCAGCCACTATAGCTAGTGATAGAAAATCACCAGCTGTTAAATCAGCAAAACCAGAAAATGGAACATTAGCAATGCGGTCATATAGCACTCCATTACACTCGTCATTTGCATATTCAATATTTTTACGAATATATCCTTGTACAAATAACTTTGCTCTTGTAACTCGACGGTAAGGTGTTCCTGGTACTGGTTCGAATGCTACAGGAACTAACTTACATTGTGTTAAAAATGCATTTTTTAAGATACGTTTAATTTCAACCGCTGGAGGATCTAATGAAATATCAGATTCTACAACAATTTGAATTGTTCTTTCTGCTAATACAACCGGTATTTTTACAATTGGTGCTCCCGGAGTAGTAATTGGCATTGCAGGTGCATCACTTAATGGTGTTTGGGTTTGTCCTACTACCTGACATGGTACATTAATTGGACATTGTTCACTCATATTTTATAATCTCCTTTATAATAAAATTTAGAGTTTTTTAACTCTCTTTACTGTATATGTACTTTTTCTATTAATGCGTGGGTTTGTATCATAGTCACTTTTATCAATTGCATAGTAAAAGCTTCAATTCCTCTTGATAGTTAAAAATACATAAATTAATATATGGAGCCTATACTGATATCTACCTATATAAAATAGAATTTCTCGACTTTTTTATGATAGAGCTAATAGGTGTTCCAAAATTAATTTTTCAAGAGTCTTTTATTCTACCTAACAAAGAATACATTTAATAAGAACCATCTGCCAACTTAATACTATCCACAAAACAGAACATCACGACTATTGTCCCCTTTATAAAAAATAAAAACCGGCTAAAAAAGCCGGTTTTTGTACTCAATAGATTATAAAATCTCCTTATTATTGAAATAATCATTTTATCCCCTAATATTTCCATAGGAGTTTTTAACAATGCTATCGAAACATTCCAGTCATTTGTCTTTCCCTTTTTAAATTCTTTATTTTGTACAACTCTTACAATCTCTGCTCATTCATCTATTATCCACAAAATAAGTATCATACGCCTTATCAAAAACATATCCTAGCTTTTCTGCTAGTTTGGCAGATGTCGTATTCGCTGCATCCCAGTTTGGGTATTTTCCCTTTTCTAAACAATCCAATATTAACGCTGCACTCACTACGGTCGCCAAACCTTTTCTTCTATGGTTCAGATCCGTCGCAACTTCAATTTCTATCCCCTTATCGTAAATACTATACGAGGATGCACCGCATATAACTTCTCCATTATACAAAATGCTATAACCTATACCTCGATTTAAATAATCTTCTACCGATTGAAATTGACTTGTAAAGTCTTCAGAAAGCTTATGTAGTGTAGAATTATTTGCAATATGCTCATCTATTCTTCTTAACTCGTATCCTTTTGGAAGTGTTGATATAAAAGATTGTAATTTTGAACGATTAAAAAATTCCGAATTACGTTTGAATTTATAGCGTAAAAACTTATCTATTTTTCTTTCATAAAATGTTTCTAAACGCTTTTTCCATTCTTCACTATTTACGATTACTAACATTTTTTCAGGAATATTACGTAATAACTCTTCTGTTTCTTTCACATTTGGATCTCCAGTATAAAATGTGAAAATCCCTACTGTAACTTGTGCTACTGTTGGATTTTCAAGATCGTTTACCCAGGCTCTTCCCATATGTCCTTGTAAATAAGAAAGTAATATAACATTATTAAAATCTTCGAACATGGAAACTAATTTTCTTCTAGTATGTATATTCGCTTCATATATCATTTACATTCCTGCTTTCTACAAATCAATATAACTCTACATTTTCATGAGGTAACTTATACCCTTTTTACACATCCATTTATTCGGCATATAAGCAAACACCCCTTAGACTTAACTTTCATATAATTATAAATTATTCACAAATACAAAATCATTATAACATCAAATCAAAAAATAAAAATTCACTTTTTCAATTTTAAAATATATATCTTATTATCCAAATAAAACATATTTGTTGATAAAATTTTAACATATACCCAATCCAGTCGAATCACTGTAAGATTGATTTATAAATAAGCTTTTTAAGGGGGATTATAAAATGACTGATTTCTATTCTCGTCTTTCAAAAAGTGATGCCGCTCTTATGCGTATGGCTCATGGCGGGGTTCAACTAATGAACTGGTTTAGCGTTGCAGCAGAATTACAGCGTGACTGGCGAAATGATGTTGAAGGCTTTGGAGCTTTACTTGCTAAACACCTTCCAAGTTATCAAAATATCATAGGAAGCTATATGAGAGCTCAAAAGGAATTTAGTAAATAAATTACTCAACTTTTGATTAAACATGCTATCAAGTTTGGATAACTATGTAAACACAATAAAAATAGCAACAGCTATGTACATAATTAAGAAAAGGGCTGCTTCAATAGCCCTTTTCTTAATTGCTTTATCAATATTGTATGCTCTTCCGTCACTTTATTTAAATCAATTACATACTATTCCCCTAGCTTTTCTGTAATGGCTTCTTTCATATTTTGCTGCAAAAGACCGCATTATAGGAGATTATCCATAACAAATCATAGTACAACTAACCACTCTATTTACTTCTAACACCGTACATACGACAAAAGTGATTTTCCCGCCGCTATAACGCTCCTATTATATGTAAAAACCCTCCTGTATTTTAAGAGGGTTAATCAATAGATACGTTATAACTCCTTCTTAGAAATAAAGGATTCCGTCTCAGCATTTTTATATACTTTAGTCAATTTAACAACTGATTTGTACGTGTTATCGTCATCCTTTATCATTTTTTTCAGCTCTTCTATTTCAGCATTACCAGTTCCACTCTCTATTTTTAAGCAGTTCGAAATGGAAAGGTATCCGCTTGATGCCAATATAAAAATAAAAATCGTATCAGGAAAATTAATAAATAACAATCCGTAGTTTAAAGGATCTCCAGCTGGATGCGATAAAAGCAGTCGAAAACCTACCAGTTCAGGCACTTGAACGAAATCTTTAGAAACAATTGCCTCACCTACTATAGTAATTTGCTTTACTACATTCCCGAGTTCATCTGTAAATTCAGTACATCTAGGTGGATTAATTGTGGTTGCTTGGAAAGACACATTTAATTCAGGATTGTTAAAATCAAAAAAGATTGTACTACCCTCCGTTAAACATTGCGGGCAAACATTTCCTAGCAAGCTAAAGTCCTCTTCAATATATTTAACTTTCGATTTACAACTACACACTTTTCCTATTCGAATTGCATCAATCTTTGAACAGTCTACAAATATTACCTCATTGTCTTGTTGTACAAATGATACAATGCCCTTCCTCTTGTTAAATGAAAGAAAATAAGATACATCGATTTCGTTTCCAGCTATTACGATACTTTCAACTTGAGTAAAAGGTTCTAGACTTTGTAAAAATTCACATATACTATTTTGACAACACCCACAATTTCGTTTCGGCTCGCAATCCACTTACATTCAATCCCTTCCCTATATGTTTTTATCTAATACATATAATATGAGCGGAAGATAAGAAAAGCTTGGACAATATAATATTAACGTAAGGAGATAGTTAACTACTCATTAGATTAATAAGGGAATTACACCAATTATAAGTAATAACACATATTTTTTACTATAAATACGTATAACAATTTCATCTTTCATGAAAAAAACGTTATAATAAGGTGTAGCCTCTACGATTACGTTATAAAGGAGATTAAAACAATGGCTAAAATTAAAGTATATCAAGCAAAAGAAGAAAATATGGACGCAGTAAAAAACATCATTGATGTTGAGGAACAAAACCCAACTGCTGAAAACTTACAAAATCTATACGCATGTGTATTAGAAACTGAAGATATGGCATTGCCTGAATCATACATTGAAGAAGATATCTTAATTGATTCTATGGAAGTTATGGTTAATGCTTCTCAAAGCAAACTAAGAGACTTAGGTACATATGATGTAATCGAAGTTCAAAACAAAGGTAAGAAAACACAAATTTTATTATTAGCAGACGAAGAATACGAAATCATCGAAGGCTAATTTAACACCGTACATACGACAAAAGCTCCTTTCAAATTTGAAAGGAGCTTTTTCATTAAGATTTTGATGTTTCACTCTTTATATTCTTTTGTTCTTTCTGCAACACCATGCGCTCATTTCCCATAAAGAAAATGAATACGAATGCTAAACCAGCTGGTACCAATGCCCACATGAATGTTTGAACGATTGAACTAGAAAGAGCGTCAATAATTTTATCTAATATTTGTGGCGGAATTTGAGTTCTAGCCGATTCTGATAAAATGGCTCTTGAATCTCCTAAAGCGTTTGAATTCATTCCCCCGCCCATACCTTTAAATGCTTCTTCTAATTGTTCTTGGAAACCTGTTCTTTGGATCATTCCGAAGATTGTAATACCAAGTGTCATACCTAATGAACGAATAAAGTTACTCGTTGAAGTCGCAGATCCGCGCTGTTCCATACCAAAGTTGTGAATTGAAGCCATGCTTAGTACCGAGAATGAGAAACCAACTCCGAATCCGATAATAATCATGTAAACCGTTAATATTGCCCGACTTGTTTCAGGCGTTAACGTGCTTAATAAGAATAATCCGATTAGCATAATAACAGCAGAAATAATCATAATGTTTCGGTAGCTAAGCTTTGTCGTTAAAAATCCGCCTAACTGTGCTGTTACGACTGACCCTAACATCATCGGTAAAAGTAACAATCCTGAGTTTGTTGCAGTCCCACCATATACACCTTGAATAAATAACGGAATGTACACAGTTGCTGACATAAATGCAGCTCCGTAACATAATGCAATAATTGTACTCATTCCAAACAAACGTTGTTTAAACATCTCAAATGAAATGATTGGCTCTTCTACTTTTCGTTCGATATAAATAAATGCGATTATTAAAATAGCGAATCCAGCAAATAAACTTAAAATAAAGCTAGAATCCCAATCATATTTTTGTCCGCCAAGTTCAAGTGCAAACATTAAAGAAACTACTGCACCAACTAAAGTAATTGCGCCGAACCAATCAATTTTTTGTTTTTTATGAACTCGTGATTCTTTATAAAAGAATGTAATAAAAATAAGTGCTAAAATGCCAAGCGGTAAGTTAATATAAAATACCCAGTGCCAACTAATATAATCTGTAATATATGCGCCAAGTAATGGCCCGAAAATACTTGATAATCCAAATACTGCTCCGAATAATCCACCCATTTTCCCGCGCTTTTCAGGTGGGAAAATATCAAACACGATAGTAAACGCGATCGGCACTAATGCCCCGCCGCCAATACCTTGAATGGCACGATAAATGCCTAATTGTGTAATATTTTCAGCAGTCCCACAAAGTGCCGAACCAATCATAAAGACGATTAAACCGAAAATAAAGAATCTCTTTCTTCCATACATATCTGATAGTTTACCGAAAATCGGCATACCTGCCATTTCTGCGACCATATAGGCAGAAACGACCCATACAAAGTTTTCAAGACCTCCTAAGTCACCAACGATCGTTCCCATCGCTGTTACGACAATGGTATTATCCATTGATGCCATTAAAATACCTAGCAATAAGCCCGCCACAATAAAGCCAAGCTTATTATTCTTCTCAACCATATCTCTTGCTCTCCCTCGCATTACTTATATTTGTTTATGTTCTTTTACGACTGCATTACCTTTTTGATTAAAACTAGTATGATATTCTACAACACTAATTTCACATCCAGGACCAATGGTAACGTTGTTTCCTCTTACTACTTCAGCAATTGTATGTTCTAAATAAATATCATCCCCTTCAACAATTAAAGTTTGGAGGTTTCCAGCATGACTAGTAAAAGGAATAAATCTTGATTTCTTACGCACTGTAATCTTTTTGCCACCGATTTCTCTTACTTTACTTCCTTCATAACGAAGTGAGATTTCAATATGTTCAGCATTAAGCAAACCATCACTTTCAAGACCACCAGTTAGTGATAATTCTTCTACTTCAATATCTCCCTTCACATTTAAAGCACCTTTCACATCTACGAAATCACCTGAAAACTTCCCTGTAACATCAATCATACCTCTAATTTTTGTTTTTTCAATATGAGCATCACCATGCATTTGTGTATTACCATATACTTTTACATATGCTGCATCTACATTTCCTTGTACTTCACTATCTCCATACACGACATAGTTTTTAACTTTCATATTGCCACGCACATCACTTGTGCCATATGTTTTAAACTCATTACAACTCATATCATTCGCAATTGTCCCTTCACCGCGAATCTTCACTTTGTTATAATCTCCGCCCGCTGAATTACCAGAACCATTTACTGTGAGACTATGTTGATGTTCCATACTGATTTCCCCCCTCCGTTAAACTTGCTTAATTTCTTTTACATTTGCGCTTTTATCAACAGTAATAACACCGCTATATTCAATCAGTTCAATCTCACAGTTCGGTCCTACTGTTACATTGTTTCCTCTTACTGTTTTTATGTGAGCATAATCAATATCGATATTGTCACCTTCTAACAATTCAGCTTCTAACTGCAAGCCAAATACTGATTTAAATAGTCTACTAAATGTACTCAATCTATGTCTTACTTTAATCGTTTGGCCGCCAATTTCTTTCGCTCTACATGTACCGTGAATATTTATATTAATCTCATCTGCGCTTAATAAACCACCGATTGTAAATTGTCCTTCTGAAGAAAAAATATCAACTTCACAATTCCCATCAATCGTCGCTTGACCGTTGATTTTAAATTCTTCACCCTTAACGTTTCCACCTATCGTACCTTTTCCTGCAATTTTTAAACTATTCGCCTTTACATCTTGTGTAATTGTTGCTTTCCCATCAATTCGCATCGTTTCTGTATTAACTGTACCATCGACTTTACCTGATCCACTAATTCTTGCGTTGCTACTGTTCAAATCACCAGTTACTGCACCATAACCATTACATTGAAATTCATCACATTCAACATTTCCGTTTACAGTGCCTTTTCCATTTAGTTGTACTTTATGAAATTCACCGCCATTGGATGAACCGTAACCATTTATAATTAAATTTTCTGTACGCATTATTTCTCCTCCACTACAACAGTTTAGTTTTTAATGCTTCGGTATACTTCATAATCGCTTCTCGTAAAATAATCTTCGTTCCCTTTTCAAAAATTAAATCCTCAATATTCGATACTAAGAAACATGTAGAAATCCCTATTTTTCGAATCATAACTAAATCACAATTTTTATGTTTGATTGCTTCATAATTTTCTCGTAAAACTTGCAGAACCATTTTACCTTCTTCTAAACTAACTTCTCCTGATTGTAGTAACTCTTCTAACATATACACATAAAGAATATCTACAAATCGAAAGTCTGCCGTTTTGTTCGTTTGCTCAATAAAAAATTGTAAAACAGGTTCTGATGTAATCCCTTTACGGATGAGATCTTCTTTCGTTAAAAGGATTTCTGTCACACTCGGTGAAAACATATTTGCTAATTCATCTAGTGATAAATCTTCTTTCATCGTTTGGATTTTATCAATACGCTCTAAAATCTTTTCTTTCGGAAAAAATGTCTCTTGACCAGTAAATGTTGACTTTCGTACAAACCAATCTTCCGGAATTAAATTTTTTCTCTTCCACCTATATAACTGTCCGTATGAAATACCTGTAAGCTCTAATAATTCTTTTTTTGAAATTAAATTTGTACTCAACTGTGTAACACTCCTTCCTAACAACAATGTAACATAACACTGTTACGCTGTAAATGGAATTATACTACAAGTAGCGTAACAATGTGTAAAACAAACTTCTTTCACATAGAAAAAAGGCTCTGACACATCTTCTGAAAAATGCGTAAGAACCTATATATATCAAGACTTAAACCATATTTCATAAAAATCAATCCAACCTTGCGAATTAATCATTATATTTTGTACTTTTTCATGAGTACTTACCTCTTGTTTGTTACGATATAAAGGAATAATATGAATTTGACGTAACAATGTGTCCTCAAGATCGCGTAACAGTGTAACTCTTTTCTCTACTTGTTCTTGTTTAAAATAAGGGGACAACATTTCGTGAAAGTTCATGCTGCTATGCCCATGAATAAAACTGTTTTTTGTCAGAAACATATATAGCAAACTATCTTCTATTCGTTCACTAATTGTTGCGCTATCATGCATGATATCAGCTTTTTGTATCGTACCTATTTGCAATAGTTCTTCTATTTCAAGAAAATTAATCTCTACACAAATTCCATACTTCGCACACTCTTTTTGTATCCATTGTGCATCTTCAACGTGATCTCGTCCTTTAAATGTATACAGTTGTAGCACTTCATTATGATAAATACTTCTTTTCATTAAACTTTCTATATCTTCCTCTATCTCTACTATGCTGGCCTTTGCTGATATTAGTTCCTTTGCCACTTCTCCACGTTCTCCACCGAGTTCTTGAACGATTATATCGCCATGAATGATTTTATATAACGCTTTCCGAAATAACTTATCTTGCATTGGTCCTTCTTTCGTAAGATTGCATGTTACATAAGTCACGTTCGACTCAAGTCGAGACAGTTCTTTATTATGTTTCTCTTTATCTTTATACTGTGCCTTTACTAAAACATCATATGTATCTACACTTTGTTCTACATTCCACAACTCAACGCGATCTAGAAAAGGTCTCTCACGAAAATATAAATGATGCGCTTCCAGTATAAACAGATCTTCATTACTTTTGTATAACTGAAAAGGTCCTGTCCCCATTAATTTTCCTGCTTCATCTTCACTTACGATAGAACACTGTTCTAAACTTAGCATATGTAAAAACATCATATTTTCCGTATGTAATTTAATTTCTAAAACATATTCACCTACTGCATGAAAACTTTCCACATGCTGTAACATCCATGCGTGCGGGTTGTCTACAGCTGTCATGAATCGATTCAATGAATATATAACATCATGTGCAGTAAGGCGTTTTCCATTATGAAAGTGAACTCCTTTTCGTAAATAAAATGTCCATATTTTTTCTTCATCATTATATTCCCAGTGAAAAGCAAGTCTCGGCTCAATAGCAGTTCTTTCTTCATTGATATATACGAGTGTATCAAAAATATGTTTAACCATATGACATTCCGAGCGCATTGTAGCGTAAACTGGATCTAAAACGATGTCCAGATTCATTTGTACTTGTAAACGGAGTACATCTTTTCTCCCTTCAGATGTCATTTCAATTTTATGACCAAATATAGAATCAACCCAAGACTGATATTCTCCCTTTACTGATGGAAAATGTGCGCTATAGCGTTCCACAAATGAGATCCCGCTTTTCACATCCCCTTTTTTCGTTATTTCTTTTCCTCTATCTAAAATCAATGGTGCCGGATGCTTTTTAAATATTAACTTAGAACGATTTCCTCTCCCGCGACCTGGAAACCAAGCGATCCAATGTAACTCTTCTAATTTTTTTATAATTAATTTACTATTACGCTCTGTACAAAATAAAGTTTCAGATATATTTTGCACTGTTATTTCAAATTGTTCTCCTTCTCGTTTCCCTTTCCCATAGGCAATCCATAGTTCAATGTATTGATCTAATATAAACATCATAATCCCCCTAAAAGGTGAAAAATACTCCCTTTTATTTCTACCCTTTTTCCATTTCTCCTTTCATCTTATCATTTCAATATAGAAAGGAGGAAATCATATTGAACCATCTCTTACTACGTTACAATAAACCGATTATCATTAGACTGTGTGGTGAATTATTAACCCGAACAACGGAATCAATGTTAGCCCTCATTATGATTATATACGTTAATAAGATGTTAAACGGCAATATAATGATGACTATGCTTATTTTCGGACTACAACCACTTTCAGACATTGTCTTTACACTTATTGCTGGAGGCGTTACTGATAAATATGGGAGAAAAAAAATTATGTTACTCGGCCTATTGCTGCAAGGTGTTGCAATCGGTAGTTTTATTTTTGCTCAATCCATTTTTATATTTGCACTGTTATACGTCATTAATGGTATTGGTCGTTCTTTATACATTCCAGCTCAACGTGCGCAAATTGCCGATTTAACAAAACAAAAGCAGCAAGCAGAAATTTTTGCTCTCCTGCAAACGATGGGAGCAATTGGATCCGTAATCGGTCCTTTAATTGGTGCTATCTTTTATACTACTCACCCTGAATATTTATTTATGATGCAAAGTATTACACTTATGATATATGCAATAGTTGTTTGGACGCAGCTCCCAGAAACTGCTCCAGCAATTACAACGCCAAAACAAACACTTGAAGTAGCATCATCTCCAAAACAATTTGTACACAAACATTACGCTGTATTTGGACTTATGGCTTCTACACTTCCTATTAGCTTTTTCTATGCACAAACGGAAACAAATTATCGTATTTTCGCAGAACATGTATTTCCAAATTTCGTATTCATACTCGCATTTATTTCAACTTGTAAAGCCATTTTGGAAATCATTCTACAAATTTTCCTCGTAAAATGGTCTGAACGATTTTCCATGACGAAAATCATCCTTATTTCTTACGCCTGCTATACGATAGCCGCAATTGGCTACGGGCTTTCAGCAACAATCTCGTCACTATTTTTCACATTACTCTTCTTAGTCATTGGAGAAAGTATGGCTTTAAACCATTTATTGCGATTCGTTTCAGAGATCGCTCCTACAGATAAACGTGGATTGTATTTTTCGATTTATGGCATACACTGGGATATATCTCGAACGTGCGGTCCTGTTATTGGTGCAGTATTATTAAGTAAACTAAACGGTAATATGCTATTTTATATTTGTGCATGTTTCTTAATAGTTGGAGGTATTGTTCAGGCACTTTTTGTTCAAAATTTAGAACGTAAAAAAATAAAGGGAAATGTCCAAAAAGATAATTCGCAACATACCCCTCAAGTTTTATAGGATGCTACTTTTTTAATAAATCGATATCTCTTATTGGATGAATTATAAAAAACGTTATCCTTCCCTATTGGAGTGAACCCTGAGAATGAGACGATAAAAAACACCTCTCTAAATCGTAAGTATCAGTTATGATTTTAATGGA
>NZ_JAAMNK010000062.1:0-9534 GCF_011066025.1 Bacillus sp. EKM202B
GATATAGATATTCCAATAATAGAAAGAATTAAGCTATAGGTGCTTACCTTATAATCTTTATTTATAATTGCTATTCCTAGTATTATAACTAATGGATACATAAAGATACGTTGATACCAGCATAAGGTACAAGGTTCATATTTCATAATTTCAGAGAGATATAAACTACTACTTGTTGCAATGAATGATGTTGCCCATGATATAAATAAGATGTTTTCTGATTTTTTTGTTGTATTCATTTCTTCTCCTATTTATTCTTTATTTTTATTAAACCATTTCTTAAATTCTTCTTCTTTATATTCCCCTTCAATACGATCTATTTCTTTTCCATCTTTATAATGAACAATAGTTGGTGTGCCTTGAATTTTAAAGAGATTCCAGCCATTTTGTTCTTCTTCTAAATTTAACATTTTCATATCTATATTTAATTTTTTTGCTATAGGAATTACTATAGGAGAAACTTTTTTGCAATAACTACAATTTGTTTGATAGAAATAAACAAATTTTTCATCTTGTTTTAAGAGATTATTTTGTAATTCATTTACTTTGATTTCGTTTTGTATATTGTTCGTAATGTTTGTTTTGGTTTCTTTTTTATTTGTAAATATAAATAAAATAATTAAAAATATGATGAAAATAAAACTAAAGATAGTAATTTTTTTCATTTTATTTCTCCTTGTTTTTAGTGGTTGTGATAATTACTTCATGCTAATTTTTTGGTGAAAAAATGTATTTTAACACACTTGTATTTATCTGATTTTTTAAATTTTACTTTATTTTTTATTTTTTGTAAATATTTGACCTTTATTGAAAATTGTGCTAAATTTTGTTTTGTGCTGATTTAAATCAGTGAAAAATATAGAGAAATGGGGTATTTGTATGTCGAATAAAGGTTTTTTATCTAAGGGGATTTTATCTTTAGGTTTATGTGGTGCTGTATTGGTTTCACCAGTAACAAGTTTTGCGGCGGAAGAAAAAACATCTTCTTCTACACCAAATATGATTTATACAGAATTTGGTTATACAGATGTTGAGAATGGTGAACAACCTGTAATTAAAGGCGAAAACTCTAAATATAGAGGATGGGCACCAAAAGCTGGACAATGTTTTGATAATATAGAAGGTGGATATTGGTGTAAAGGTCAAACAATGGGGTGGAATCGTGATTGGGCTCAATATTCTAAATATGAACATGGTTCTAGAGTACACAAAGCATCAGCTATGGCAAATGGGAAATATGGTTATGGTAAATGGAAAGATCCAGGAGTAGAAGCTTATACTACATCACCATATTTTTATGAATTAAATACTTACAAATCATACTATGATGTTCAATAATTTATTTTTAATTTAATTAGATAGAAGAAAAAGAGAGTATAAAAAAGTCTTATTTTATAATGACTTTAGGCTCTCTTTTTATTAATTTAGTAACATAATTAATCTAATTAATTTGAAGAAAGAGAGTATATATGAAAAGATTTATATTTCTTTTATACATAGTTATTTTTTCTTTTTCATTTTTTGTATATTTTGATTTGATTTCTAGTAAACAAGAAGATTCAATGAAAAAAGCAGGAAAAGAAGATAGTTTTGTTATGACCATTGATGAGAACGCTTTGAAAATTGATTCAGAGAAGTTTTTATCAATATTATTTAGGGTTTCTGATGATTATAATGCGAATGTATTTAAATCTATATATCCAGAAAACAAATCAGTAGAATATGTTTATTTTACACATGATATAGACCTTTATTTTAAACAGTTTTCACTGTTAGATGGAGTGTTTCCAAATGATAAATCCGATAAATTTAATATTTCCACATTAAAAGATAAGAGTGTAACAGGAGAAATATTTTCTTATAAAAAGGGAATTGATTTTAGTATTAAACCCTTAAAATCGTTTCCTAAAGATAGATCAGTGGCTGGAGATTATATAGTTTTGTTAAAAGATAAAAATAAAATTAATCTTTATATAGATAAATTACAGAAAGATTTAGGTATGAAAATTAATTATTCTAGTTATGAATACAATCCTGTTATTGATTCATCTTGGTTAAGAATAGTTCCTATTATTTTATTGTATGTTTTATCATTATTTATGATTATTTATTATTATTTTTTAGAGTATAAAAATTCCGCTATTAGATTATTAAACGGTTATATGCCTTTAGATATTTGGAAGAAATATTTTCTACAAATATTTAAATTATATTTTTCAGCTTTAATTATTTCTACTATAATTGTTGTGATTTTTATAACAGTAGAAAATTTATTATTTAATTTGTATTGGTTTAAGACAATAACGAATTACTTTTTTTACCAATTTATAATTGGTATGGTAGTTTGTTTTATTATGTCTCTTGTTTTTTTTAGAGTTGGTAGAATTTCTATTTCTGCAAGTATAAAAAATAAAAAACCTTTAAAGCAAATCCAAATTGTAAATAGTCTGATGAAAGTGATTTTTTCAGTAATTATATTATATTTACTTTTTGTTTCTTATATTACTTTTCTGGATTCTTATCGATATTATTATAAAAACGCAAATGAATGGGAACAAATGAAATCGTATGGAATTATGCCAACTAAAGCGCCTTTACCAAATGGTAATAATCCTAAAGCTATTCTTGAAATGTTTGATAAACAATATAAATTATTTAAGTATACAAATGACAGAGGTGCAATTTTAATACAATTTTCTGATTCCTATATAGCAAAACAGAATGGAATAGAACTTAAAGGTGTCTCTGTTTATGAAGAAAAAACAATACTCATAAATAATAATTATTTAAAATTAAATCCAATATATGGGCTAGATGGTAAGTTAATTGATATTAAAGAAAATGATGATAAACTTACGGTTTTAGTTCCAGAAAAGTATAAAAAAGAAGAAAAAGAATTAAGAGGATATTTTGAAAAAGAATATTATCTTCAAAAATATAAAGTTAAGAACACTTTTTTAAGAGATGCTGGTAAAGAGCTTCCTTTTAAAGAGGATATAACGGTAAATATAATTTGGATAGAGAACAATCAATCGTATTTTACTTTTTCTAATGATATAGCAGCAGATACTAATAATCATTTTTATGATGGTATCGCGATGATATTAACTAATGCAAATGGTAATGAGGCTGCATGGTATGATACAGCTGTTGGAAATAGTGGTTATTTTATAAAGTTATTAGATAAAAAAGAACCATATAATAGCATTAAGGATCAGATTGAAAATTTAGGGTTACAAAAATTTTATCCAGAACTCTATAATGCTTACGATAATATTGAAAGTATAATTCAAATGCATTTGGAAAGAGCATATCAATCTTTAGTTGTTTTATTTGTTGTTTTGTTAGCTTATTTGTTTATAAGTATGTTTACAACATTAAATTATTTAGAACAATATAAACTGAAACATACTATTAAGAGAATACATGGTTATTCTTATTTTGAAAGACATAAGTTTTATTTATTGTTTACTAATTTTATTTGGTTTGTTTCAATATTAATTTTATGTATATTAGAGAAGTTTAATTTTATAGGTCTTATTTTTTGTATCTCTCTTTTAGAGAATTTATTCATTTATTTACTGATTAAGAAAAGTGAACAAAAGAAAATGGTACAAATTATTAAAGAGGGATGAGTATATGAAAGAAGAAATAGGTATTAAATTAGAGAATATTACCAAAAAATATGGAGATCAATATATTTTTAAAGATTTTAATGTTAGTGTTTATAATAATGAATTTGTTGGTATTATGGGAAAAAGTGGTGCGGGAAAATCTACATTACTTAATATAATTGGGTTATTAGATGAACCAGATAGTGGTAAAGTTATTATTCAAGGAGATGATAATCCATATAAAAATAGAAAAAATCTGTTTAGAAATAAGTTAGGTTATATATTTCAAAATTATGCTTTAATGGATAATGAAACAGTTGAGGTAAATTTGAAAGTTGCACTTAAATTTCAGAAGATCTCTAAAAAAGAGAAAAAGATTTTAATGGAAGATGCATTAAAACAAGTTGGGTTATCTTGTTCTTTAACAACTAAAGTTTATACTTTAAGTGGTGGTGAACAACAAAGACTTGCGTTAGCTAGAATTTTATTGAAAAAATGTGATGTTATTTTGGCCGATGAGCCTACAGGATCGCTGGATAGAGAGAATCGTGATCAAGTAATTAAATTGTTAAAGAAGCTTCATAATGAAGGAAAAACTATTATTGTTGTTACTCATGATATTGATTTACAAAATTCATTTTCTAGAATAATTGATTTGGGCTAGCATTAGTTCTTTTAAATAAACAGTTAAAAAATTAATATATTTTTTGGCTGTTTATTTTTTTGTTTATTAAAATCTATAGGATTTTATAAAAGAATTAAAAAGGGTTAGTGAGGAATTAGATTAGAGGTAGCTGTTTGTGTTGGTCAATCAAAACGGACCTAGCGAAGCGAAGGGAGTATTTGACTTGACCAACTAGTCTACAACCCAACCCTCTTGGCATTGAACAAACGATTGTTTGTTCTTGCCTACCGGCGAGGGAGTCCCTCAAGGATTGAGGGGATGGGGAGTTCGATAAATGGGGTCTGGGGAAGATTTCCCCAGTGGGTTTGGGCAAAGCCCAAGGTTTGATTTTGCCATGTTTGGCATGGCTCGGCAAAGCCGACAAGCGTCGCAGATCCCTATCGATTTTGATGCGTTAGCGTCAAAATACGTATAGGGTTACGTTAATTGACATCATTTCGTCGCTTTGCTAGACTGATGGTATCAATTAATCTAGGGGAAGTGGTGGCACTTTATGTTGGGTTCTATCTCATTTAATCAATCTTACCAAAGTTCATTGAGCCATAATAACAGGGAAAATATTCATGGGAATCCTGGCATCGATCCATCCAGGTTAGATGAGAATATTTATTTTGTTCAAAAGGACATTCGAAGTGTATATAAGGATGTCTTTCAAGAAGCAGTGGATAAATATAACGAGAAACAAAAACGGAATGACCGTAAAATTGATGATTATTATGACAAAATACATAAAGATGATAAGACACATGAGCAACGAGAATTAGTCGTGGCAATTGGGGAAGGTAAAGACGACTCGAAATATAGGGAAGCCAAAAAGGAAGCGTTAAAACAGTATGCAGAGGTGTTTCAAGAGAGAAATCCAAACCTAGCGGTTTATAACATGGTTTTACACGATGATGAAGCGAATCCGCATTTACATATTAACTATGTACCGAATTTCGAAAGTAGTCGAGGATTAACGAGGCGTGTCGGAATGGATAGAGCTTTGCAACAACAGGGTGTCGAAGGAACGGGAAGAAAGTTAATTGCACATTGGAGAGCATTAGAAACCGCCTATATTGAACATTTGGCTAAAGAGCACATTCCGAATTTTGAACGTGCTAATGTTGGTTCACATAAGTACATGAAAGTCCGTCAATACAAGGAGTATGCAGAAGCAAAGTCAACTATTGAAAACCAAGTAGAAGAAAAAGAAACACAGTTACAAACGATTGACGATCATTTAAAAAACGTTGAAGAGAAAACAAACGAATTAGAAATAACGAAAACGAGTTTGGAAAGTGATGTCGTTGATACGTATAAAGAATTAGAGATAGTAAGGCAACAAGTAGAGAGTGAAAACGAAAAGCTCCAGTTAATTGGCCAGCGTCATATAGAGTTAGAAAAAAGAGTAGCACAAATGCAAAAAGAATTAGATAGTGCTACGGATCAAGTACCAAATGAACCTGTTAAAATTCCATTTTTAAGTAAAGAAGTAGTAGTAGAAGTACAGGATAAAATGTTTGGAAAAGCTGAGATCACGAAGAAACAGACAAGAAATTATGTGTTATCACCAGAACAATATCAAGAAGTAATAAAGCAAGTGAATGCAGCGGTTACTATCAAAAAGGATTATGAGCGTTTGAAAAAGACAGACTTTGTGAAAGAGAATGAGAGTTTAAAAGTACATGCAGAGGGATGGATGAAAGAAAATAGAACGTTGAAACAAGAAAAAAGTAAGTTGCAAAAAGAGGTTGGGGTATTAAATAGAGAAATTAGCTCATTAAAAGCTTATATAAAGGATTTACAGATGAATATAAGAGTTTTGTATGTACAAACGAAAAAAGTTTTTAAAGAGCAATTTAAGGCGTTTAGAGAGAGTGTTAAAAATGAATTGGGTAGCAAGGGAGTAGATAATCAATTTGAACGTGAACATAAGAGAGAAATAAGTAGACATCGAGATCTTGATAGAGAAAGATAGGATTGAATGTTATGTTTTTGCAAGAGATGGAAAGCTTTAACAAGGTGTTTCATGTTATTATAAAGAAAGACGTATAAACGAGAAAAACCGCCCATGCTTTGGACGGCAGGCGGTTTTTCATAATAAGGTTGGAATCAACCAATATATATTCTATATACATTCTAACATATAAAAGTTGATTCCTTCCACTAAGGGAGAGAATTATTTTATGACAAAAGTTGTAGATTTTGGACAAGCTGAAAAAAAAGCGAAAATAAGAGATAGTAAGATTGATAGTATTTATGATCAGTTGCAAACTGGTGGTTATTCAGAAGAAGAAAGAGCTATGCTTTTACAGATGTTAAGTAAAATGTCTGGTGGCGAAGAATATTTCATAGGTAAAAAGAAAAAACCTACAGATCGGGTGAGATTTGTGCAGATTATAATGGATAATATAGATTATCTGATTGAAATAGGTTATTTAAGCAGTAAGGAAGAAGCTTTTTTATTCAAACTAACTTCATCTGTTGAATTTAAAACCAATGTTCTTGTAGAACGTGAGACAAATAATCCAGCATCACCTACATATTTAGCTGAAAAATTTAAAATGACTCGTCAAAGTATTTCTAGTGTTATGAATGGTTTATTAAAAAAGGGAGTATTAGCGGTTGCACAATCAGGTGTTACAACTGAAGATGGACGGGTTTGTACTAGTCGTACATGGTTTGTAAATCCAAATGTTATGTGCTGCTCTCCTAAAGATGGAATAGATAAAGCAACTCAACATATTTTTAGGGATTCATTAAGAAATTTTAAAGTTGAAGATCAAGGAAAGAAAAAACATAAATTACCGATTTATTTATTTTAAAAGAATGCAAAAATTATCTTGCGTTCTTTTTTTTGTTTCCATTTACCTTTTTTTAGGTGTCACTTTTTTTTGACACTGGTGTCACTTTTTTTTGACACCTTATCTTCTATAAACCCTTGATATTACTGACTTTTTTCACTTTGCTCTTCTCACTCTTATATATATAGCTAAAAGTTCCGCAAGGAACAGGTAGTATTTTTGAGCAAACAACGCTCAAAAATCTCCACCTTCAGGAAAAAAGTTGGTTCGTTAATCCTCACCTAAAGGCTATCGCCTTTTCTTTTTTTCTGTCCTTGCAGAACTTTTTTCGGCTGGTTTTTAGCTTTCGCCAAGCCGAACAGACCAAAAACGGGGTTAAGTTGCTCGACTTGGACTAGCAATTATACCAGCCGAACCGCTAGTTCTATCGTCTAAAGTAATAAACTTATTCTATATGTAGTTACGTTAAATTCGTGGGGTGTCGCCCCCACACGACGAGCCAGCACTCACACCCAAAAACAAGGGGAAAAGAAATAAAAAGAGCCATGTGAATGCAACATGGCTATTTTTTCAACAAGGAATTTTAAAATTAATTTTGAAGTATTTTTTTCCTTTTTGATTTTTTATGAGAAATTAATAAAAAAACGATCATAATTGCCAAAGGTAGCAAGAATACATACAAAGGTATACCCCAAACAAAATGTCCTTTCAAGGCTTGAATAATAATATAAATAAACTCCCAAATTACATGCAGTTTCATCGAACCCCTCCTGTAAAATTTACCCATAAATATATTAACTATATACAATAAAAAGAGCAAGAAGGGCTAGTTAACGTAAAATTCGATATCGGAAGTAAAGCAAACCCCTCCCGTTTTGAAGAGGGAAACGCTTCTTACTTCTGTTTGTTCTCTTCTAAAAGTTTGATAATCTGTTCATTTTGCTTGATCTGTTGCTCGGAGTTATTTCTAATCAGCCGAAGATTGTCCCAAATCAGAATGAGAAAAACGAGTGGAACCATTGTAAACAATACAGACAGCATAATATCTCTCCCTTTTTCCTAATTGTACCATTTGGGAAGAGTAATAAGGTGCTGAAAGTTGGATGTATATTTTATACATGTGAGGTTAACATAACGTCTCATTATCGGTAGCAAATACTTTGATAGAATCCTTGTATTTACAGGGATTATTGATTCTATGTCTATTTATCTCTTATACATGATTTTATACATCATTGATATAGCGAGGATTCTAGGGATTCCAGCTATTCTTTTTTTGCATAAAATCTTGTATAAATAAAAAAGATTTTGATGTTATTATCGAGAAGTAATACATATCGGTGGTAAAATCGGAATGTATTTCGGAAATTAAATCGTTTTTAAAATCGGTTTTCATATCGGTTGTAAGTACATTCCGATTTTGATTGGAATGTTGATTTAATCGTGTTTTTTAAGTGAAAAACGTATTCCGTTTTTTGGGGAGGAATAAAAATTGGAACTAAAATCGGAAATGCATACACCGAAAATTGTTGCAGATCTTTTGGGTATTACACCCGATTTGTTAAAGGTATGGTCAAACGAATTTAACATACAAACGGAGCGAAGCCAGGGAGGGCATCGTAGATACTCGAAGGAAAATATAGAAGAATTAAAAGCAATAAAAGAAAAAATACAGGCTCAAAAATGGTCTTACGATCAAGTTCGGTCATGGAGAAACGGAGAACTTGATTCGTTTGTTTCAAAAGAAGAAAAATCAGAATTAGAAAAGAAATTGAATGAAGTATTAGAAAATCAACAGTTACAAAATCAATTTAATCAAGCACTCGTTCAAAAATTGCAAGAAATTACGAATGAATTGGTTACGACAAAAGAGCATTTAGCGAATACAGAGAAAAAGTTAACTGAAGTAGAAGGTAAAAATAGTGAATTAGAAGTTTTTATAGAGAAGAAGCTAGAGAAACGAGATCAGTTATTACTTGAAAACATTAGAGATATGCAGGCACAAAATCAGAAACAAAAACGGAAAGGTTTTTTCGGTTTGTTTAAAAAGTAAATTTGGCCGGTATTTTATGTATGGTTCTAATGTCGGAAAAAGAAGAATAGAAATATAGCATACATACAATAAGGGAATGCAGTATAGATCAGTCTACAAGCATTCCCTTGTTATAACTATGTTTTTATTTTAATACTATTTTTTGTTGATTTTAATTATTGAAGTACTACAAATAATAATAATTAGAAAAGCTATTAAACAAAGGAATGGGATAGTAATAAATCCAAACCAATTTAAATAATCACCAGTACATGGTATTCTACCGCATGTTGATATATCTGATAATTGTGGTATTTTTTGTATTAAGTAATGATAAGTTGATATAGATATTCCAATAATAGAAAGAATTAAGCTATAGGTGCTTACCTTATAATCTTTATTTATAATTGCTATTCC
>NZ_JAAMNK010000063.1:0-8605 GCF_011066025.1 Bacillus sp. EKM202B
TAAAAATAAAAATTGACGTTTCACGTTGTTTGTTTCGTTCAGTTTTCAAAGAACTACTTGGTCGCTCATTTGCGACTCCCTTATGTTAACATCTTCATGTTTCAATGTCAACTAAGTTTTTTGTTTCGTTTGTCGTTTTCTGCGTTATTGCATCGGCGACTTGTTCTATATTACACTTCTAACCCTTAATCGTCAATACCTTTTATGTTTTTTATTTTATAAATTATAAACCTCTTAATTTCTAATCCATCCCTAGAGATTCTAAAACTCCTTTAGTCAAATTAATAATCGGCAATTTATAACCTTTAGCTTAATACTAATACTTTTCTAAAGAATGAATGTCAGGCTAAGTAAATATATATTAAGGGTAGTAGTGCACCCGAGCTAAGATTACCATTTTCCCCTCTCGCTTATCTCTAGGGGGATTATAAATAAAATACTTCCTTATCTTCTTTTCCTTTACTAAGTCGATAGAAAAGTAAAGAAATCTAATAAACTTAGGAGGCGTTATGAAATGCATGTTAATAAGAAAATCATTTATGTATCCCATGATGCCCATTTCCACGGAGCACAGCTGCTTTCTTTACATACTATTAAAGCTCTTAAAGAAAACTTCGATTACTCCGTCGCAATTATTTCTATTGGATCAGGCATTTTAATCCCCGATTTTCAAAAATATGGTCCTGTTTATTGCTTAGAGGAAGACTACCCCACGGAAGAAACGGTCGAATTATTAATAAAGACTTTATTATCACAAGACTATACCATTGCCATATGCAGTACGGTCATAAGTGGTGATATGGTTGCATTACTAGCTAGGCACAATATAAAAGTTATTTCGTTAATACATGAATTACCGCATTTAATACAACAGTACTCTGCCGAAGGAAAAGCTAGAAACATCGCTGAATCTGCTTACAAAATTGTCTTCCCTTCACAATACGTATATGAAAAATTCCTTACAATCACGCAATTAGATCATCAAAAATGTCACATTCTCCCTCAAGGTTTATTTAACCACAATCCTTATAAGAATAATATTACAGTGGCTAGAAATGAATTACGCAAAAAACTCAACCTGCCTCTAGATAGTAAAATTATTTTAGGTGTAGGTTTCGCCGATTATCGAAAAGGAATAGATTTATTCTCATTTATTGCTTACTCAGTAAGAAAGGTTCATACTAATATTCATTTTATTTGGGTAGGGAGAACAGATGTTCACCTTATGGATACTCTATCACCAAGATATAAAGCACATTTCACATTAGTTGATCCTACTCCAGATATCGGTTTATATAATGCCGGGGCTGATTTATATTTATTAACCTCAAGGGAAGACCCTTTTCCAAATGTTGTTTTAGAAGCATTAGATACAAAGGTTCCTGTTATAGGTTTTAAAAACGCTGGAGGTTTTGAGGATGTTGTTACAGAAAAAACCGGTGCCTTAGTAGACTTTTTAAACTTACCAAAAATGGTCGAAAGAATATATGAACTTATTGGAGATGAAGAGTTACGCTTACAAAAGGGGAGCTTTGGCCAAGAGCTCATTGAAAAAAACTTTAATTTTCTTAATTACATTTATCAATTATTAGCGCTTCTCGAACATAATTACAAAAAAATAAGTGTAATTGTACCAAACTATAATTATGAACACTACTTACCTGACCGAGTCAGATCAATATTAAACCAAACCTACCCCCTTTACGAACTAATTTTCCTAGACGACGCCTCTACTGACAATAGCGTATCAACATTTGAAAAGCTGCTCTCAAAAGAAAATAAGCCTCATCTGAAAGTTCAACGAATTATTAACGAAAAAAACTCTGGTTCTGTATTTAAACAATGGATAAAAGGAGTCTCCGCAGCAACCGGTGATTATATTTGGATCGCAGAATCAGATGACTTATGTGAGAAGACATTTTTACAAGAGGTGATACATGGATTTCATATAAATAACAAGGTTACCTTAAGCTACACACAATCAAAACAAATAGACGAACAAGGAAATGTAATAGCTGATCATTATTTAAATTACACAAATGATATCGATAAAGAAAAATGGAAAACCCCCTATTTTCGAAAAGGCATAGATGAAATACAAGATACGTTACTTATTAAAAACACTATACCTAATGTCTCAAGTGTAGTGTTTAAAAACATAGATATAAAAAACACAGAAAAACAACTAGCAAAATTTAAAATTGCTGGTGATTGGTTTTTCTATGTTTCCATCCTGCAAGAGGGACATATTCACTTTAATCCAAAGTCCCTAAACTATCATAGACGACATACAAATAGTGTAACGAAAACAGAAGATTCATATTCTCATTATAATGAAGTTGTACAAATGCAGAATTTCATTAAAAAGAACTTTACTATCGACGATATTTCTAAAATGAAGATGTATACATATAGAAAATACCTAAAAACATACTTGAACATTTAACCTTGAACTTTATTTACTATCCGCATTTTTATAAGACGCTACTATTATTTAGGGGGAATACTCTTTGAAAGCATTTATAGAGGAAAATAAAAACTTAATTTCTCAAATCGCAAACAACTACAATGTAAACGCAAATATCCATCCTGAGGATCACATTTTTCAGTTCCTTGTCACTAATCCAGTCTTTCCTTCTAAAAAAGAAGCGATAGATTATTATTTTAAAGATGGACAAAAATCAGCACAAATACTCTTAGACTTAATTACTTCCTTTTATCCTCCTGCAGACAATCCAATTAAATTATTAGAATTTGCATCTGGATATGGCTGCGTAACACGCCATTTATTAAATCTACAAGCAAACTTGAGTATAACTGCTTGTGATATACATGAAGAAGCTATTACTTTTATTGAAAACACATTAAATCATTCTTCTATATTATCTCATCCTGAACCTGAACATTTAAAATTGGAAACTTCTACGTACGATATTGTTTTTTGTTTATCCTTTTTTTCTCATATGCCTGATACAACTTGGTTTCGTTGGCTTCAAACATTGTATAGTGCTGTTTCACCTGGTGGTTTATTCATTTTCACCACCCATGGGTATCAAAGTAAAAAATACTTTGGATTTCCAAATTTAAATGAACAAGGCTATTGGTTCCTTCCTTCTAGTGAACAATTCGATTTAGATGTTAACCAATATGGCCAAACGATAGTTAGCCCCTCTTACGTGTGTGACAAAATTAAGTTATTACCCTATAACCCTATCATTAAAAAATACACTGAAGGGTTTTGGTGGGATCATCAAGATCTTTGGGTAATAAAAAAAGAAGTAAAATAATAAACCATGCTCTGCTTATATAAGTAGAGCATGGTTTATTATTTTTTACTATATAAGAACTCTTCAATCCATAACTTATTTAATCTAATTCCACTTTTGAAATCTATTTTAGGTTCCCAATTAAATTCTTGTCTCACCTTATCTATATTTAAAATGATTTTTTGAACATTTTCTTGTTTTGGTTTATAACAGATAAAGTCTACTTTTCTTTCTGTTATTTTCTCCAATTCCACTATAATTCGTTTTAAAGAAAGACCTTTGCCACTTCCTATATTATATACACAAGATTTCAATCGATTTAATTGTGATAGTTGTATAGTAATTTCAACTAAATCATCGATATAAATATAATCTCTAATAATCTCTTGTGGATTCCCGTATATATTAATCCTTTCATTACTAAGATGTTGGTACAAAAAACAATTTATTGCCCCAACTTTCTTTAAAGGATTTTGATATTTCCCATATGGATTAGAGTATCTACATACAACATAGTCGATGCCGTAGTTTCGCTTATAAAAATACAAATAATTCTCAAGCGAAACTTTTGTGATTCCATATGGAGAAAGTGGTTTCAACGGATGCTTCTCATCAATAGGCAAATATTCAGGTTCCCCATAAACTGTACCCCCTGAAGATGCTAATACAATTTTTTTAATACGAAAATCTTTAACACTTTCCATGAAATTAAGAAAAAAAAGGCTACTGTTAATATCCCCAAAAATATCTTCGATGGAAGTTGCTACATTAGACGTCGCAGCTAAATAAATAATAATATCCACATTCACTAAAGCTTTATATATATCTTCAACATTTTCTAAATCACCTTTAATAAATTCAACTTCATTTATAATATTTCGAGGGAAATTATTTATATGCCTGGAAAATACTTTTACATTTTGTCCCTGTTCTAATAAACCTAACGTGAGGTTAATACCAATGAAACTATTTCCACCTACTATTAAATAATTATTCTTCCTCATAATATCCTCTCTCTAGTAAGCAAATTTTTTACTCTTCACACCTAGAAATGCAAATACATGAACTCGATCATTGTTATTATTCATACTCTTGTAATTGTATGCCCCTTATACATTTTCATTATCTTTATTTTATATTTTCATTTTAGAATCACTATCTTATCTAAAATGTCCGAAAAAACACTTATAATATTTACTCACCCCCATGAATATAGTTTATTAATAAAAAATCAACCTTCTCTTCCTATATTTCCACTCGTGTATTCCATTTAAAGATGCTTCTACATACACAAAACTCTCGAAAAAGGAGTACAGAACTCATGAAAAATATAAATCAAAAACTTTTAAACCATGTAATTCTACATAAAGATCGAATTCCACACTTCCATAAAGACTTTCCCCTTATACTATTTTGGAGTCATAGAAGTGGATGCACCGCATTAGCTAATTGGTTCTTTTTTCAAATTGGATTATATACTGAAGCAAAGAAATACAATGACTTTATTCATTACTATGAGTTCTGGGTATACAAAAACAAAGAAAATTACATACCTGAGTTACAAAATGTTCTTCTAAAAGGGAAAAAAGATGTTTGTAAACTCGTACGAAATCCCTATACAAGGGCCGTTAGCTCATTTCTATTACTTGCTGACAATCCATATGCTAGCCCACAATGGGAAAGTATCCGAAAATGTTTTTATAATGACAAATATAGTAATGAAGGAATATCATTTAAACAATTTTTATATTACGTTCAAGCACTTGGTCCCAACTCCCTAGTAATGGATATACATTTTAGTCAGCAATATGTTCAGGGGGAAGAAGCCTTCATCCAACGCTACATACCTTTAGAAGATTTTAATAAGCAAATTCCCAAAATAGAAGACGAATACGGTTTAATTAAGTCCGACCTAGCCATACTTACGAATTCAGATCATCATCGCACTCATAAGATGATGTATGAAGGCAGCTATGCAGAACTTAGCATTACAGATGAAGCCTTCCCCCGATTTCCAACATATAAAAGCTTTTACGATAAAGAAACTATGGATTTAGTTACAGAAATATATGCACAGGACTTTGAAATGTATCCATACAAGAAAGGGATATTTTAAGTCTATACATTCTTCAATGAATAAAAGCGAATGTCTCGCATAGCATAAATTGACACTGTAATTCGCGCGAGATTATCCCTCAGCTGGTTATCCCCTTCTATCAATCGTACTTGTATGAGTTTCCTAATTTTCAGCCACTCTCTTTGATTCCTTTGATTGTTGAAGTGTGTCATACTATCCATCAATACATTGCATTTAAAACAGGAGTGATGTCATGTGGAAGACAATTTGAAACACAATACTGGGTACTGCGTTATTTGCGAGAAGGAAACTACATTTATAGAACATAATGATTGGCTTAGAGATCATTACTTATGTTCTACATGCCAATCTATACCAAGGCAGCGAGCTTTAATCCATGTTTTAAATACATTTTTTCCAAAATGGAATTCCTATAATATCCACGAATCCTCTCCTGGAGGAATTACAACTCAGCTACTAATAAAAAACTGTAAAAACTATACATATTCTCAATACTTTAAAAACTATCCTCTCGGCCAATACTTTCAAGGAATTAGATGTGAAAATTTAGAAGACATGACCTTCCCCAGTGAATCTTTTGATTTATTCATTACTCAAGATGTTTTTGAACATGTCATGACGCCAAACAAGGCATTTAAAGAAATAGAACGAGTATTAAAACCTGGTGGTGCTCATGTATTTACTGTCCCTTGGTATCATACACTCACAAAGACTGTGCAAAGAGCAAGAGTGAATAAAGAAGTAATTGAGCATATTGAAGAGCCCATTTATCATGGAAACCCTATCGATGAGAATGGGTCTTTAGTAACATTTGATTGGGGGCTAGATATGATTGAATATATTTACACACAGGCAAATATGTATACTACTGTTTATTTACAAAAGGATAGATCATTAGGGTTAGATGCTGAATTTTTGCATGTTTTTATTAGTACAAAAAAATCGTAAATAAATTTTATCATTATGTAATTTGGAGGTTTAACAAATGAATAATTTTAAGTTAGGAAGTGATTTTGATAACCTTGTTAGTCCATTATCTGACGTTGAACTTCTAAATCTATTTATACAAAGTTGCTCAGAAACAACAATAAACGGTGTACCCGTACCTATGTTCCCCCCTGAAGAAATCCAAAAACAATTTGTAGGTGCTTCCTATGAACACGCCCTATATGAAGCATATTTGTTTTATAGTCATATAAAAACATACGCTCAAAATTTAGGGGTTCCCTTGAATAAAGAAAGTAAAGTTTTAGACTTTGGTTGCGGTTGGGGACGAATTATACGCTTCTTGTTCAAAGATGTTCGGGATGAAAATCTGCTTGGGATTGATGTAGACCCCTTCATGATTGCTCTTTGCAATGAAACATTAGGAAGAGGGATATATAAAACCGCAAGCCCACAACCTCCTGTAGAATTTATTCGTGACAATTCATTAGACATCATATTCGCTTATTCTGTATTCTCACATTTATCCGAAGAAACTGCAGAAAATTGGATAAAAGAATTTTCAAGAATTCTGCGTCCAGGTGGAATCTTCATCGCAACAACACAGGCACGATATTTTCTCGATTTTTGTCAACAATTCAAGGAACACCCTGAATTAATTCAAACAGGATGGCATAAAACTTTATCTCAGGCTTTTCCAGATATACATCGCGCTATCTCGGATTATGAACATGGGAATTTTGTACACAGTCCTACTGGTGCAGGAGATGTTAGAGATAGCAGCTTTTATGGAGAAACTGTTATACCTATGACCTATATTAAAAAGCATTATGAGAAGTATCTAAAACTGCGGGATTTTTTTGATGATGTAAACCGGTTACCACAGGCCCTATTTGTTCTCCAGAAAGATTAACTTCTTTCGTTCATAGTAATCCGCTTAATTTCATGATGAATGATACTTTTTATTTCAGACATATATATGAGAGCACCCAAGACTCTCGTATTAAGCAAACTATAAAACTAAATCCAATACGTAGCATACAAAAACAGTAAGAGAATATAAAATCTCTCGTTTTAAACTTGCTCCACAAAATCAAAAGTAACTTCCCACCACTTGAACTTCGAAGAACATAAGGGGGATATAACTTGAAAATAATCGCTTTTTACTTACCACAATTCCATCAAATAAAAGAAAATGATCGCTGGTGGGGTAAAGGTTTTACTGAATGGACGAATACTAAAAATGCACAACCTTTATTTTCAGGACATTATCAACCTAGGGAACCTTATCAAGATTTTTATTATGACTTAACTACCCCATCCGTAAGAAAATGGCAAGCAGAAATCGCGAAAGCATACGGTATATATGGTTTTTGTTATTATCACTACTGGTTTAAAGGTAAGAGGCTATTAGAAACACCTTTTAATGAGGTACTTAAGATAGGGGAACCAGATTTTCCATTTTGCCTTTCTTGGGCAAATGAGCCATGGACAAAATCTTGGGATGGTCTTGATAAACATATATTAATGCCTCAAGATTATGGAGATGTATCAGATTGGAAAGAGCACTTTGAATATTTATTACAAGCGTTCCAAGATAAAAGATATATTCGTATAGATGATAAACCTCTATTCATTATTTATCGCCCGGGACATATTCCTGATTGTGAAAAAATGCTTAATTATTGGAATGCATTAGCACGAGAAAACGGTTTAAAAGGTATATACTTTACAGAAACATTAAACAGTTTTCCACTCCCTGATATAAATGGGTTCGATGCTAGCATTCAGTTTGAACCATTTTATACAATTGCCCATGATAGCTCTTCAGACATAAATAAAACAATATATGAGTCTGGTATGCAATTAAATGCTTGGGACTACGATAAAGTATGGATGTATATATTAAAACGATCTCCTCCAAAGAAAAAAATATTCCCTGGAGCTTTCGTTGATTGGGATAACACTGCACGACGCAAAAATTCAAATAGCAGTATTTTTATAGGTTCTACTCCTGAAAAGTTCGCAATCTATTTAAGTAAGCAAATTCATCGTACTTACTCTCTTTATAACAGTGAGTTTTTATTTATCAATGCGTGGAACGAATGGGCAGAAGGAACCTACTTAGAACCAGATCAAAAATATGGATTTTCCTATTTAGAAGCGGTTAAAAAGGCAATCGATAGAGGTATGAAAGCATACAAAAAAGACGAGTCATCCTGACTCGTCTTAAGCTTGCTTGGCGACGTCCTACTCTCACAGGGACAAGGTCCCAACTACCATCGGCGCTAGAGAG
>NZ_JAAMNK010000064.1:0-8464 GCF_011066025.1 Bacillus sp. EKM202B
GAAGCGACGCACATCAATTAGCTCTCACACATTTCACGGCTTCCCGGAGGGAAAAGACAGGCACAGATAACTTATTTGGTTCTGGTGCAAAGGTAAAATAAAAGAGAATATAGCGCATATATTTCTAGCGGAATTGTATTTTATGCTGTTAGCCCAAACAATTGATGGATGAATTCTTTCTGGTTTTGAACAGACTGATCCTGTAAATCAATCTGTTCTTTTTTAATCATATGCATGGCTTCTACTCCTGCAAGAATGGATGTAGCTGTGCCAAAAGACTTGAACCCTAACATAGAACGCACACGTTTCTTAATAAAACGATGATCTTGTTCCACTATATTATTGAGATATCTAACTCGTCTTAGCTTTATGCCTTCAGGCATATGTTTTGCTTCTTTCAACGCTTGAATTGCTACAGGATAGGCAGGGTTCTTATCGACTGTTATCACGCGAGGTTTAGAAACGTACGAAAAAGCCAAGGCTTTCTTGAAAAAGCACTTGGCTGCTTGTTTATCTCTTGATTTACTTAGATAAAAATCAATGGTATTCCCTTCTGAATCAACGGCACGATATAAATACATCCATTTCCCTTTTACTTTAATATAGGTTTCATCAACTCTCCATGAATCATTTGTTGATTTAAGGTGTTGTCGTACTTTCTCTTCTAATTGAGGTCCATATTGATGAACCCAGCGCATAATCGTTGTGTGAGCAATGGATAATCCTCTTTCCTCCATCATTTCCACCAGGTTACGGAAGCTCAAATTGTACCGTAGGTACCACCTTACTGTTAGTAAGATTAGTTCAGGCTGATAATGCTTCCATTTGAACAAATTTTCCTTTTCCATACCGATCACACACCTTTTTAGAGTAATATTATCAGTATGTCCAAGTTTTCTAGATTTCTTGCACCAGAACCCATTTATGGCTATGCAAGGGTAAGTACCCAACAACAAGATTTGATTCGTCAACTAGACATGCTTCAAAATTATAACTGTACTGAAATTTTAACTGAAAAAATAACAGGTACGAAAAGTGATCGTCCAGAGCTTACTCGATTAAAAGATAAAATTAGACCAGGTGATACATTAGTTGTTGAAAGCTTTTCTAGATTAGGAAGAAGTACCAAAGATTTAATTGAACTTGTTGATTTTTTTGAGAATAAGGGAGTTAAGCTAATTAGTATTAAAGAACAGTTTGATACTAATACACCTCAAGGGAAATTGATGTTAACTGTATTTCAAGCATTCAGCCAGTTTGAAAGAGACTTAATTGCTCAACGTACTCACGAAGGGCTTGAAAGTGCAAGGGGAAGAGTAGGTGGACGCCCTCGCGTTAAGGATAGTTTCATTCAGAGAGCATTGAAGTTATATGATTCTAAAGAATATAGCATCCAAGAAATTGTAAACATGACAGGTATTAGTCAAGCTACACTCTATCGATATTTACGAAAAAATAAGCAAACCGAAAAAGGCGAACAAACCAAAGAACAAACAGCCACTATTCGTATGTTGTTACGTGTAGAAAATAATAATAAATTTGTACGAGGAAAGGGGAAAGTTCGAAAGAATATCGAATCCTTCCTTATATCACAATATAATATGGAACAACGTTCAGGAGAATATATATTCTATGTTCCTTACAACACAATTTCAGATTTAGAAAAAAAGGTAGAAAGCATAATTCGTGAAATTGATTTTGAAGCGGATTTACAAAATTGTTTTACGGAGTTAGATGTGTACTGTGATGAATTGGAGATACAATGGTCAAAGTAGCATTTGCTTATATAAAGAATTACATTATAAAATAATAAGAAGAAAAGAAAGACAGGGAGAGGAAATCCATGTCCACAAAATTAGTAAATTTACGAATTGATTTCGCTTTTAAACAGTTATTCGGAACGAAGGGAAACGAAGAAATTTTAACTGGATTTCTAAACGCTATCCTAGAAGAATCTTTAGATGCACCTATTGCATCTCTACAACTCGAAGATCCACATCTTCATAAATCTTATGAAGATGACAAGTTATCCATATTAGACCTATTAGCAACATTAGACAACGGAACGCAAGTGAATATAGAGATACAACTTCGCAATACACATGATATGGTGAAGCGATCTTTATATTGCTGGAGTAAACTCTATACATCCCAAATGCAAGAGGGGATGCCCTATCGTTCACTTCGGAAAACAATTACCATTAACTTATTAGATTTTATATTATTCTCCCAGGATGATTCATTTCATACCATAGGACAATTATGGAATAGCAAAAAACAGCAGATACTAAGTGATGATATTGAAATTCATTTTGTTGAAATTCCAAAATTGGTCAAACAATGGCATGAAGAAAAAGTAAATCCATGGGAAAATGTATTTGTTCGCTGGATGTTATTGCTACCAGCACATGAAGATGAACATTTAACTCAAACATTGGAGGAGATTGCGATGAATCAAGATCCAATTTTACAAAAAGCAATGAATAAATGGGAAAATATGAGCCATGACTCCTCATTCCGAACAGCTTATGAAGCTCGTGAAAAGTTACTTTTAGATGAACAAGCCAAGTTGGCACACGCTCGTGAAGAAGGATTAGAGGAAGGTTTAGAAAAAGGAATTCAAACAGGAAGAAAAGAAGGAATTGAAGAAGGAAAAATCCAATTAATCCGTGGTATGCATAAGAATGGTATGCCATTAGAAGATATTGCAAAATTCACAGGTCTTACTACGGAAGAAATACGAAAATTATTATTATAATTACATGGCATTACAAAAGCTTTGCGGAAAATCTCGCAAAGCTTTTTATTATTAATAGGATTCACTATACATTGCCATCAAGCTTAGGTTTTGAATCACTACCTAAATGAAAATTTGTGCTCTCAACAGTTGTTTATGAGGATTTAGTTCATTTTTTTGTTTTGGGACCAATATGGTGACCCCTATTAGAAAATATTCATCCAAACTTAATGATATCTTCTAATGTTGGTAAGGATTGAATAGCTCCGTAATTTGTACACGTAATTGCTCCAACTTTGTTAGCAAATGCAACGAATGTACAAAGTTTTTCAAAGTTAAAGTCAAATAGATTTTCTTCTTTAGAAAGTTGATAAAGCATTGCACCTACGAACGCATCTCCTGCACCAGTTGAATCTACCTGTTTCACAGTAATAGAAGGAATAATAGCAGCCCCTTCACTAGTTGCAAGAAGTGTACCTTGTTTTCCAAGTGTAATCGCAACTACCATTGCGCCTTTTGCAAGTAAAAACTGTGCAGCTTTATTCATATTTGTTTCTTTAGAAAGCATGATCGCTTCCTCTTCACTTACTTTTACGAAATGGGCTTGTGCAATGAAAGTTAAGCAATTCTCACAAAATTGCTGTTTATCTGTAATTAATGCATCACGATAGTTTGGATCAAAAGAAATAAAGTGGTTTTGTTCTTTTGCATATTGTAGCAGCTGAAAATAAGTTTCTTTTAAATGCCCAGGTAACAAAGCTGTCGCTGACCCAAAATGAATGATATCATGCTTGTGCATTTTAGAAAGATCAATTTTATGAAACTGATATTCTCCATCAGCGCCACGCATAAAAGTAAAGTCACGTTCACCATGTTGGTCAATAGAGACAAAAGCTAATGTCGTTTGGTTTTCTTTTATAAGCATAGAAGTATCAACACAGTTTTCTTGCAATGTTTTTCCTAGAAATTCTCCAAAAGGGTCGTTTCCGACTTGTCCAATGAATGAAGCCTTTCCGCCTAATTTTGTAATTGCTGCAGCAACATTCGCGGGGGCTCCGCCAGCTTTTTTTTCAAAGTGTACTCCATCTGCTAATGGTACATGTGTATTACAACAAATAAAATCAATTAATAATTCACCGATGCAAAATACTTGTTTCATTCCAATCCTCTCCCAAGTTTGTATTGTGTGATATGAAATTCCATCTTTTCATCTGAGAAAAGAGAGATGTTGTACCCTATATCTTTACGAGGGAATACTCGTGATGTAAACACAGTTTCTCCATCACATAGGAAGATTTCAACAATGCTTTGATCTACGAAAATACGCATTTCCATTGTATCTTGGATCGGAATTTGTTTACAGCGTTTGTAACCATATTCTCCTCCAAAGCGGTGATGAAAGCTTCCGCGCTCAATAGAAACGATCCCTTGATCGCGCTGAAAAGTAATCGGAAATGACTCTTCATGATAATGGAATAAGGAAATACCAAAAACATTTGCCTTTTCAGATTGTAATCGTATTTCTAATTCGTAGGAGTGTTCTTTGAAAAGGTCAGTTAATACATATGTTTCATTCTGTAAACAACCTGACACTGTTTTAGAAGATGTACGTAATTTCTTTAATTCACAAATAGGACGTTGTTTTAACACGTTATTTTCAAGAGTTAACTCGCGTGGAATCGTCAAACAATGTGCCCACATAAAATCATCTGAAGGATACGTAATTTCACTTGATCCCGCCCACGCAAACATAATGCGGCGTCCAGCGGGATCTTGCAATGTTTGCGGTGCGTAAAAATCAAACCCTTTATCTAACTCATAATAAGAATCAACGTGGAAGTATAAATTTTCTAAATCTAATGTCCCAATGGCGTAAATAACATTATAAACATTTTGATAGCTATCCTTTGTTGCTTGAATACCTTGCGGAGAAAAAATAAGAATATCTTTTCCATCTAAATGAAAATAGTCCGGACACTCCCACATAAAGCCGAAATCTTTTAAATTTGTTTGTAGTTCTCCTTGTAACTTCCAATCATACAAGTCTTCTGATTTATAGATAAGAAGTGTACCTGTTTCGTTTTCCCGTTGTGCGCCGAGCAACATATAATAAAAATCATCAAACTTCCAAATTTTAGGATCACGAACATGTCCCGTATATCCAGCAGGAACACTCCGAATAATTGGATTATATTCTGCTTTTTCAACCTCATATTGTTTATTCATAAAAGCAACACATTGATTAGCGTCACGCGAGCCATCGGTATGTTTTACATTTCCTGTATAAAACAAGTGAAGTATATCATCTTTTACGAAAGCTCCTCCAGAATACGCACCGTGGGATTCATAACTTTCAGTAGGAGTAATTGCCACAGGCATACGTTCCCAGTGAATCAAGTCTTTAGATTTTACATGCGCCCAATGTTTCATTCCATGAATAGGAGCAAATGGGTACCACTGATAAAACACGTGATACTCATTATTATAATAAGATACACCATTTGGATCATTCATTAATCCATATGGCGGATGAATGTGATAAGTGGGCTTCCAAGAGTCTTGATTTGCAATTTTCTCTAGCGAAGTCAATTCACACCCTTTTGCCTCTCGTATTGTTCTATATTTATCCATAGGGAGTTCACCTCAAAACATTAGTTCTTTTCTTTATATAGAAGCATTGTTGCAATAAACGCTGTAATAACAGCAATAGCAAACCCAATTACATAATGAACTACATTCATCATTCCTAACGGGGCCACAATCGTAAGCATCGGAATCCCTGTTAAGCCATAGGCATTTGCCACAACATTCGTAAACACAACGTATGCCCCGCCTAAAGCTCCGCCAATCCCTGCGGCAATAAAAGGTTTTCCTAGCTTTAAATTCACACCAAAGATTGCAGGTTCTGTAATTCCTAAGAAAGCTGAAACAGCAGAAGGAATTGCAATACTTTTTGTTTTTGCATTTTTTGTTTTAAAATAAACTGCTAAAGCTGCCCCGCCTTGTGCAACATTTGCCATAGACCATATCGGTAGTAAAAAGTTTACACCAATATCTTTATTTGCAAGTAACCCGGCTTCAATAGCGTGGAAACTATGGTGCAGACCTGTTAAAACGATAGTCGAATATAGCCCGCCAAAAATAAATCCAGCAATTGGCCCAGCAACTTCATATACATTATTTAAAATGTACGTAATACCATCACCAAATTTATAACCGATCGGACCGATAATAATTAATGATAGAAAACCTGTAATCATAACAGTTAAAAAAGGTGTAATTAATAAATCTAAAGAATTTGGTACATGTTTTCGTAACTTTTTTTCTATTAAACTCATTACATATACACATAATAAAACAGGAAGAACTGTTCCTTGGTAGCCAATCATATCAATGTCCATACCAAGAAAATGTAATACTGTCGGTTTGGCATTCGCAAGTGTCCAAGGATTCGTTAATGCAGGGTGAGTTAAAATACCCCCGATGACTGCTCCTAAGAAAATATTACCGCCAAACTCTTTTGCAGCACTAACACCAAGTAAAATCGGTAAAATAATAAACGCTGTACTTGAAAATATATCAAGCAATTGAATGAGAGCATGATCAGTCGGTACTAATTTAAACGCCTTCAACATTCCGAGTAAGCCCATTAATAAACCGCTGGCAACAATGGCCGGAATGATTGGCACGAAAATATTTGATAATACTTTTGCTAACCGAGCAATCGGATTCATTTTTTTCTTTACAGCTTCTGTATGTGTTTGAGGATCGATTTCAGATAAGCCGATAAGATTTGCAAATTGTTCATATACTTTGTTAACAATTCCCGTTCCAAAAATAATTTGATACTGATCACCTGTAGAAAAAGCACCTTTCACGCCTTCTATGTTTTCAATTTCTGTTTGTGTTACTTTTGATTCATCTTTTAAAACAAGACGAAGACGTGTTGCACAATGAGTTGCACTTATAACATTTTCTTTTCCGCCGATATGCTGTAATACACTAGCGGCAGTCTCTTTCATATCCATTCGAATACCCCCTAATCCATTTTTGGGGAACCGGTTCCGTAGATGGTTAAAATAAAAGACAGGTATTTCATATACAAAAGAAATCCTGTCTTCATTTTTCAAAATACGGAACCGGTTCTACAAAGAATTATAAAACGCTTTCACATTTTGTCAATACTTTCTCGAATTTTTAATGCATATCTTGAACTTACTATTTTTGGAATATCTTGATTTTCAACTAACTGTATGATAGATGTAGCAGCAACCGTTCCAGCGTAATGGTAATCAAATGAAACAGTTGTTAAACTAGGATGAATCATTTCAGAAATATCATAACCTCCAAATCCTGTAACAGAAATATCTGCTGGTACAGAAAGGTTACTTTCATGAATGACCTTTATTGCACCAATAGCAATGTTATCTGTTGCACAAACAATAATAGTAGGACGGTTATTTTCCAAAATACATGCTACTTGCTCCATTGCATCTTTGACATGAAAAGTTGTTTCATAATACGTAACATTGCACGATCGAGCGAAAGTTTGAACTGCCTTTTGAAAACCTTGTTTTCTCTTTACCCCAACTGAGACATCTTCTTCCGTTACGCCTAAATAAGCAATATGACGGTGACCTTGTGATAAAATGTATGATCCTAATTCAAACGCTGCCTCAAAATCATTGTGAATGAGACAATAATGACCTTCGTATTGTTGACCAACGAATAAAACAGGAATTTTTAATGTATTCAAAATTTTATTATGTTGCTCTGTTAATTTTGTTGTTAATAAAATAATCCCAGCTACTTTTTGTTTTGCAAAGTTTTGAATTGCTTCAATCTCTATTTTTTGCCTTTGATTTGCGTTTGCAACAAGCATTTGATAACCCTGATCACGAAGTGAATTGTCTATTCCAATAAGAGTTTTTGTCGTAGCAAAAGAGTCTAAACGCGGAACGATAACTCCAATTAAATTTGTTGTTTTTGCTTTTAAACTTCTCGCGAATGTATTAGGAGAAAAATTTGTTTCTTGAATAATCGCTTCAATTTTTTCTCTTGTTTTATCACTAACATACCCACCATTCAAATAACGAGAAACGGTACTTTTTGCGACACCTGCTAATTTAGCAATGTCTGATATATTTTTTGCCATTATTTTCTCCTCTTTAATTAAATTAATGAATGTATGAAACTGTTGCATACTATTCATTCATATTAACTCATACGAGACCAATTTTCATTTATTATTACTTATTTTGGGTATTTTCAAAACTGAAAATGTGTTGTTATTTTACAATTCCCACTACATATTTTTAGTAAAAGTATATATAAGGGGTCACCATACATCGCTATCAAGCTAAGAAATACAAATACCCCCAAAGCGAGAAAATTGACATCTTCATGTGGAAATGTACAATTTTTTTGTTTTTGGGGGTATAAAATTCTTAAGTTGATGGGCATGGGGTAGCGCCACACATCCATCAACTTAAGGTATATTTTTATACAAAATGCGGTCTTTCCATATAGTTTTTTATTATCTTTTATAGATTTTATAAAAGTAGGCATATCAAATAAACCCTGACGGGTTTTAATTTTTTTACTATGCTACCTGATGAGTAGAAGTGGTATACTCATAAATAACACCCAAAATATTGATATGATCCCCTCATAGTAGACAGTAGAAAGAAAGCACATTAATCTGTTTACGTATGGGGGGATTTTGTA
>NZ_JAAMNK010000065.1:0-8162 GCF_011066025.1 Bacillus sp. EKM202B
ACCATGATAGGGATATTAACGCAAGTATCAATCTAAAGAATGAAGCGATAAGGCTTCTAACCGCAAGGACTGTGGAGCTAGCCTAATAAATTAGAGTTCGATAGAACTCTTTACTTAGGAATCCCCCTTTTCTAAACGAAGTGAAAGTGGGGGTAGTTCAATAAAAGTTCTTTAGTAGCAACAGACATCGCATTAGCTATGTCTACAATATTGACAAGGTTATTGAAGCGATGTAAAGGGATGTAAGACAGATGTCTCACGAATTAATAGCAATAATTTTAGGGGGAATTCTGGATATACTTACAATTTTTTAATCCCTATTCACTTAAATATACCCATCTACAATCAAAACGTTTTGAAAGCTTTAACAAATATATCTGATTGATGACTAACAAATGTTAAAATTTAGATCCAATTAAAGAAGAACACACGATTTGAGAAACTTGTAGGAGATTCATTTTCCAGAACGACTTATATTCCTAAGACTTAAGAATAGTTTACAAGATGATTGAAAAAAGCCAAGTACATTGCACTCGACTTTATGGTCGATTAAATAATTTTACTTCAGAATTATTGAACTGATGTAGATAATCTTTAGTACAAGTATAGCCTGAATCAATGAGTGTTTTCTTTTCTTCTTCTGTGATATCAAAATTAATTGACGACGTAAAGAACGTATTGATAAATACAGTGCGAGCGGCATCTTCTTTTGTTGTTTTTCCGCTCGCTTGTCCCTTGATCATAGTTTGAGACAAATTCCATACAAAATCAATAAGTGAATGGCCAATATGATGTTTTTTTGCACTTGCTATATGTTTCAACATAGCAATCTCAGCACGAGATTCTAAACGGAAACCTAGTGTTTCCTTGTTGTACACAATTTCATCTGCAGGATCAAAAAAAGATACATTGTAGTTCGTATGTAAGCTTCTTAATGCAGAATGATGATCCGTATTACTTACCAGTTTATTAACCTCATTAATTGTTTCTGTGGTCGTTAAGTGTTCTTCTTTACTCACAAAACTTTTGCGATCAAATAAACGGATTGGGTAGTTATCGAGTACGCCTCCGTCTACATAATAATCTTCCTCCCATTCCACAGATTTGAAAAAGAATGGGATGGACATCGAAATCCTCACAGCGACTACTAACGGGACATCAGGCGTAGTCTCACGAGAAAACGTGCGAAGTTGATGTGTAGAAACGTTTGTTCCTTGGAAAAACACGTCTTTTCCTGTTTTGTCATATAACTGCTGAAAGGTTGTGTCCTTACTCCCTGTCCATTTTTCAATTATCGCTCCTATCCACTCAGTGAAGAAATCCCCTTTATAAATGCCAAAACCATCAAAAAATAGACGAATGTTATCTTGAATAAACAAAAAATCATGATCTTTAAATGCTTTGAAATTCATATCTTTGTGGATTTTTACGACATCTGCGAATGGAATGGAAAGACCTAAAAGTAATGCAGTAATCGCTCCTGCAGAAGTCCCCCCAAATCGTTGTATTTCTGGCAAAATCTCTTCATCGTTTAGTGCGCGGATGGCGCCGATAAAAGCGACCCCTTTTACCCCGCCCCCTTCAAATACTAAATTACGAAATGGATATGTCATTATATACCTCCATTAGAGAAATTTTAAATCTGTTATAGTATCGGAAGTATATTGAAATATATTCCAAATGATATTGAGAAAGTTTCATGCCACGCAATACGTATGGTGAAATTATCTTTATTTAATGGATGAATTGTTTGAAAGAGAAGGAATTTGCTTGGAATGGTAATTTAATAGGATAGGAAACAGGAAACGGAGCGTGTCTTTGAGGGCATTGACTAATAACCCTTTTGGAATCTTATATAACATAACTTCTTTTGCGATGCATCCTCCTAGTAAAATCACAAGCAAGAAACCAAAGAACAATCTACATTTCATAAAGCCCTCACCCTCTTTAACATGCAATCCAGTGAAATGATTTGTTTCAGATACGTAGAAATATGGTTTAACCAGCAATCAATGATCAGGTGTTCTTACCCTAAGTATACCTGAGTCTATTTGTTTCCCAACCCGAAAGATATAAATAGTTTTGTTCCCATTCATGAAATAGTACGATGTATGCATAATTACATATCTAATTAATTACTTTTAATGTTATATTTTAATAGCGATGAATGCTATTATTTCATAAGTTGTCAACAGGCGTTATGTATGAGAAAAAGGAAGGAGCCAAATAGGACCCTTCCTTTTTTCTACCAATCAATTACTCTCTGGTAAAAATTTAGACAGTGATGCTGATTTACAGGCGTCTGATTAGGCATTAAACATGCTAGCTGTGCAAACGAAAGATATTAGTATACAGGTTTACCGCATGAAAAATATCGACTTGGATTATGTTGCTCCTCATCCATTAATAAAAGCAGAAAGTCGAACCATGTTTAGATATATAACTTTCATGCAATTCAATTCCCATCAAGAAATTTTTCTATTCATAAAGAAAAGTTATCCGACCGAATGCTTTAATTGTTCCTTCAAAAAGGTAACTAAACAATTACATATTTATTATCAGTAAATTCAACTATACCATCGCTTGTCCAAAACTAATTCATCTCCTACCTACTCTCTTTACGTTCCTTGAAAAAGGAGTCTTCTTGGCTGAAATGATAAAAAGAGAGCACTCCTCAGTACGTGCTCTCTCGTAAAAAGTAACAGTTATTCTATTCGTAACCGATCTGCAAACCATTCTCACATTCGTAATACGCATTATCTCTAAGGGGTTTTTAATGTATATTTTCTATATAATAAAGAAAAACATTTATTAACGAGCATTTTCCAATACTTTTATTAAGTCATTTACATTTTCAATTTTCTGCTGAAACTTATCAAGTCTGGTATGTAGCAATGAAGGATTCTTATCTTCTTTTGAAATAACTTGTTTTAATTCTTGCTCTAAATGATCATACGCATCAAAAAAATTATCAAATTCTACACTCACGAGCTCTTCATTTTCACGATAAAATCTTTTTGCTTCTATATAAGTCATATATGATTTATTTAAAAATCCTAATGAAATTTGATATTTAGAAGTGTTTTCTTGATAAATAGCTATATCACATGCTGTTTTAACATCAGAATAAGTCTTTTGAATGAATTGTTGTAATTCGTAAATTTTATACTTTAGCCCTCTATTCATTTATTTCCCTTCCATCCTATATATTCTACATAAATTTCTATTTCGATAAAAATATGAATTTATTATTGTAACTGTATCCACATTTACTAATGCTTTTCTTGTTCCGTAATAATAAATCTTGAAAGCAATTCTGTTAATGCTTCCACTTTTTCTTTCATCTTGTTGGATTGATTTGAAATTTCTTTGATTGAAACTGCTTGTGATTGAATTGATTGTACTGATTGAATTGTTTCTCTTTCTACTTGTGTTGCAGTATCAGATACTAGTGAAAGAGACGCATTTACTTCTTCTGTACCAGCAGACATCTCTTCTGTTGCTGCAGAGACTTCTTGAATTTGACTTGTAATTTTATCAATATCTCTCATAATAGATGAGAATGTTTGATCCGCTTTGTGGGCCGCTTCTTTTCCTTCTGCTGCCTTTTGTTGTCCTTTTTGCATGACATGAACTGTATCTTGAGTATCTTGTTGTATAGATTTAATTATATGGTAAATTTCATTCGCTGATCCTTTCGACTTTTCAGCTAAATCTCCAACTTCTGCCGCAACCACTGCAAATCCTTTTCCATTCTCTCCAGCACGTGCAGCTTCAATAGCGGCATTTAAGGCAAGAAGATTAGTTTGCTCGGCAATATTAGTGATTGCATCTAGAGCTGTATCAATCTGTTGTGTACGAGTAACAAGTCTATCTATTACTTTTGATGTTTCCTCCACCACATCATGAACACTATTCATTTGAAGAATAGAGTTCTTTATCACTTGACTACCTGTATGTATTTGTTCTGTGGTTGTTACTGCTACCTCGGCAACTACAGCTGAAGATTCGGCTACTGTTTGCACACCAATTGTTATTTCTTCCATTGAGGATGAACTCTCTTGAATACTAGTTACCTGTCCTGCTATTTTTTCTTTTACTTCAGAAATAGTCTGAACTACCTCATTTGAAATATTAGATGCTCGCTTTGTATCTTGTAAAACACCATCAGTAGAAGAAATCACTTCTTGTGTTGTCAATTTAACATTAGCAATTAATTGTTGTAGGTTATCTAACATACTATTAAAAGACTGTACAATATTTCCTAACTCATTATTTGCTTTATAAGAAGTTCGTATTGTTAAATCACCTGCAGCTACTTTTTCCATATCATTTTGTAATAATAAAAGTGGTTGTCGTATAGTAAATTTAATAATATATCCAATGAATATAACTATGATAATTGCTAAAATTGAAATAACCACAAACATTATCATTGTATTTTGAGCACTGTTACTATTAACTTTTTGTAACTGCTCTGCATTATTACTGTTATATAAAATTAGTTCACGAATTGACTGGATTGTTTTTTTCATATTAGGTTCAATTTCTTTTAGATAATAGGCATACGCTTCCTCATTATTTGATTTCCCTAATTCTTGTGCTTTTTTCATCTGAATTCTTAATTCATTAAACGCTTCATGAAATTTACTATATAGTTTTTTTTCTTTATTAGAAGTAATTTTAGTTTCAAACTGCTTTAATAACCGATCATTTTCCTTACGAATTCCATCCATTTCTTTTATCAAATCATTCATTCTTTTTTCATCTTTGGATATCATTATTTCCATAAAACTCATATTAACATGATAAAAATTAGATTCTATCGTTCCTATCCACTCAACTGATTTTAAATCATCTTCATACATGCTAGTAGAAGCACTCTTCCCTCTTTCCAGTCCCCAAAATCCTATTAGGGATAATACTATACAGGCGATAATTGATATAGCTATTAGTATGTTTAATTTTGTACCAACCTTACTGTTTCTCAATAATTCCAAACGAAACTCTCCATTCTTATATATAGTTCAGATAATATATTGTATAATAAGAATCTGAAATATACGATATATATATTTTTAAGATATACAAATATATAAAATTCCTAAAAGTAATAAAAATCAAATTTTTAAGTAGGTATATTCTATTGATTAGAGATTTATATACTATCTAATCATGACCACTCTAGATTTTATGGATTTTGATTAATCTAATCCTTCATTGTATGTATAACTATATGCTTAATATGGCTTTAAAGAATCCTTCTACATTTCTATTAAAAAAATCCAAAAGTACTCCAAAAATAAAGGAAAGACATACAGCGGGTAACGCCAGCATTTCGGAAAAACCCCACGCTAAGCAAAAAAACTAGCCCTACAAGAGAGACTAGTTAACGTAAAATTCGTTAGTAGAAGTCATTTTAAAATTCTACTTGTGAACTTTTCCTTTGTTCCAACGATTGGACTACCCCACTCTCCCGTCGTGTTCCTTGAGGAAAGAGTCTTCTTGACTAAAATGATAAACGATAGATGTCTATTATCCTATAAATAAAAAAGCCCTACATTAAGTAGGACTAAATAACTTTTGCAATCTCAACAAGCAACCCCATAAACAACGACATGATTTGAACCACGATATAACTGACTCCATGGCAAGATATTAGGGGAAATTCTCGTTCCTGACTATCAATCTTAATTTACACTCCACCACATAACGCTACAGTGGAAAAGAGCTGCTTTTCCTGAGTTCCCTAATATAATTTTTTAAAACTTCAGGTATGCCTCTAGTACATTATTTAATACAATATTAATTAACTTGAAATTGCTTACTATATTTGAACTCAAAACCATCACGGAAAACAGCTACATATTTTCCAGAAGTATATACATCTGTAAATTCAGTCATCCATGATGGATATACATGTCCAGGTTCACCAAAACTTGGATAAATTGTTTTATAGCGTTGCATTGAACCATCTGCGTGTACTTTGTATATTTTTAAAATAGCTTTATCATCTGTTTTTACTGTATCTTGAGTATAGTAAAATTCATCACCTGATTCATAAGAATTCTTCATCACACCTAAAGTTTGTGTACCTGCATAAGGTAACTGTCCAATATTAGTGAACCCCCATAAATCTTTAGATGGATCTGTATAAGGTTCTTGGTATGCTGCAGCAGCTTGTGTAGCTGGTTTAATCATTTCTACTGCTGTAAAGCCACCAAATGTTAATGCTCCGATAAGTGCTAATTTACCTAATTTCATTATTATTCCTCCCATTTATTCATATGATAATTTTTAAATTTATATATTCACCTATTAATATTATAATATTTTTTGTATTTTTTCAAATATATTCCTTGAAAAGAAAATATAAGCATTCTTTTCATCTGAAACTAGCGTTGCTATTACTACACGTAAGGTAAATAAGTTAGACCTCCCACACAAATAGATCGCTCTAATTTCAAAGCGGGAGTAAAAATATTTAATTTTCAAAAACATCACTGGAATACCAGAATTTACTGTTCTTAACATCTCTCTTAATACTACCAATCCAGAAGACATACCGTTTGTAACATTTTTGGCAGCTTTTTTTAATCACTTTTAAACTTATTTTTAAAGAACTGAGTGTATTGAGTCATAACTGAAGTTAAATAAATCCTCTGTTAAATATTCATAAAAAAACAAGCTATTTTATGCGGAGTACGCACAATATGGCTTGTTTTTATCAATTTTCTATTTTCTTAGTTTTGTAAAACTCATTTTTATTTTCAGTCCTTTTGACTTCTTAGATACCAATGTAACAAAATATAAGTACATTTCTGTTCTTACGTTATACCAACAATACAAATTAGCATTGTTTTGTTTATTTTTTATCATTATAAAAACAAGTTTTCCTAGAATGATATAGCAAATCAATTAAATATATTTTTATTATAATTTTAATTCTTCAAAGCGAGTTAGACTATGATGATATTTTAAATCTAACGGATCATGAAGCTCCTTATTTGCGTATTTAATCACTCTTCCTAAATTATCTCCACCTACACCACTTACAGCATCAAATATCATTTGATGATTAAGTATACGGCCATCATATTTTTCATGTTCATGTTCTTCATAAATTTTATCGGATAATTTTTTATAAAAAACTTCGTCAAATGTTTTGAAAGGACTAAGACCTGGTGCATTAAATGTCACTGCGTATGATTCAACCCAAGGTAAATTCCCATCAATTATTTCACTTTGTACAAATTGTGCTAAATAACCACCAAGTGAATGGCCTATAATGTACATATGAGTCATCTGTGAATAATCAGTACGTATTAATTGTCTAACAAAACTTGCAGCGTCTTCAGCTTGCAAACCTCCAATATTCCCCACTACTTGTGCTACATCTACTGCCCAGTCCATCGCCTCTTGTGAACCTCTAAATGCAACTGTATAAACAAATTTATCTTCTTCAGGTTTTTCCCCTTTGAAAACTAGCTTTCTATACACCTGTACATCAAAAGAAGTACGTGAATTTGTATATTGTTGGTATAATACCCAGTTTCCTGGACTCGTAAATTTTCCAACTTCTTTTATTTTATACGAATTTCTCGCCATTTCAATAAGTTGATTTGTAAAGGATAACTCGCTACTATCCTTTGCTATTTCCTTAACACCATTATCTCGGCCTGATTTAATATTATTATCTATTTCAATAAGACCACTGCCTGATCCAACTTTAATTGTTGAAATTTGATCAAAAGCCCAGTTTTTTGGTAGTGGATATCCTAAATTCCCACTAAATCCTGTGGACATTCCACTAACAAAACTTGCCTTCGCATAACCTTTCTCTGAAACTTGAATACATACGTTTCGAGCCCCATAAACACCTATTTTATAGGTACCATCAAGCTCAAGCATTGTCTCATGCAAAGCCTTGAAATGAGGAAAAATATTATCTGTAATATCTGTCCCATATGCATCAAAATCAACTGCAAAATAAATAGTCGTACCAAATGGGAATCCATATTCTTTGGCTGCAAGGTATGCTGCTTTTGCATCTGAACTACCTTGGTCCGCACTAAAACTTGAAGACTCTCTACCATTAGCTTGGTAAATTGGAAATACAGATAATCCAGCATCAAAAATATTTTTTAATTCACCTGATTGTA
>NZ_JAAMNK010000066.1:0-7211 GCF_011066025.1 Bacillus sp. EKM202B
AATAAATTAGAGTTCGATAGAACTCTTTACTTAGGAATCCCCCTCTTCTAAACGAAGTGAAAGTGGGGGTAGTTCAATCTTATCTCTGGAGAAAGTCATAAAACAGGACAAGGCGGAGAAACACTAAAACATTATGAAGCACTAGAAATATTCGGGCAACAAGTTTTTGGCCTTGAAAATATCCCCTATCGCTGGTCAGCTCAAGATTTAATTACACTAGACAAAATTCGTTATATCGGTGAAATTACATCCGATCAGAAAAATATATTAATTGCTACTGGATATAGAAAATGGGGTATGACAAACGGAACTGCAGCGGCGCTTTTATTTCGAGACATCATATTAAAAGAAAAAAACAAATATCGGGAATTATATACTCCCTCTCGTTTCCACATGAATCCTAGTTTAAAGAATTTCTTAGTCGAAAATGCCAATGTTGTTGGACACTTAATTAAAGGAAAGTTAGAGATTCCTCAAAAATGTATTCGTGATTTATCTAACGATGAAGGAGCTGTCGTTGATATTGATGGACATAGAAAAGGAGCTTATAAGGATGCAGAAGGTAAACTTCATATTGTAGATACAACTTGTACCCACATTGGATGTGAAGTTGAATGGAACAATGGAGAACGTTCTTGGGATTGCCCATGCCATGGTTCGCGATTCTCGTATACAGGGGAAGTACTTGAAGGGCCTGCTGAAAAACCATTACAAAAATACGATTATAAAATGATAGATAATCTTACTTCAGAAGACTCTGGTTATTAACTAAATTTATGTAGCGGTTATGAAACTCGGGGGAAATGATTATGATGATGGCAGCTTTGAAATTATAAAATCATGGAATAAATCCTCAAACAAATTATATGAATAATATATTGAAGTTGCACGAGTCAATACTCTGTTGGGGTACGACAATATTGCTGTAACAAGAAGCATAAGATGGCCATTTTGTCCATCTTATGCTTCTTTTAGTTTACGATAAGCTTTTATTATTTAATTTTACTCATATTCAGTTGCAATCTGGTCCTATTTGTACAATCTATTTATTTTGTGCAATCTTAGCACCTTCATATAATTTATCCGTATAATTTTTAAGGTCCTGCCAATTATCCTTCGCTGTATCCAGATCTGCTCTTATAATCTCATCAAACAAGTCTAGATTAATGTTGTCAACACTGTCAATCAATGATTTATATTTTTTCTCCACTGTCTCCCACTGAGTCTTTATATTTTCAAGAGCAGTAACAGCTGTACCAACTGTTGCAGCCATATGTTCCGTTTTATTTTTGGCATCAGTCAAAATAACTACTTCTGCCTCTGCTCCAGAAATTCTGGACTTTAATTGTTCTATTTCTTGTTGTGCAGATGCGATATTCTTGTCAGTAGTGACAATCAATGGTATACCAATCGGAGGCATAAATACAGATAAAGCTATATAGCCACCACGTTTATCATAGTTTTCTTTAATTGTATTATTACAATTCTCAATTCGTTGTTGTAGAAGCGGAATACCAGCGTTCGTACTTTCTAGAATATTCTCCAATTGATTGAAATCTTCTTTGAAATTTCTTGTATCTTCTGCTATTTCACCTTGAAAATTTTTCAATTTTTCTAACAGTACATCTAATTTTTGACTATTGTACAAAATACTATTGTGCAAATTTTCTAGTTCATATTTTAATTTCTCTGTATCTTTTTGCTCTATAGCAGTTAGTAAAAGCTTATAACTTGCTTGAAACGTATCATTATAACTTACAATATTCTGATGCGTGTACATAATACGAGTTTTAAAATACATGAACCAAAAGTCGGCATTCTCTATTGCATCCCGTTGATGCTTAATCATGTTTGCTTGTAAATCACCATTTATAGAACTTATTTTACTTAAATCTGTCAGCTGTTGATTACTGATTGTATTGGCATATGAATCCATTGTAAGGATATTTGCCACCATTTTTCCCATTACTTCTTTAAATTCACCAGGACCAAGGGAATAGTTCTTCAAACTTTCTTGCTGTTGGGACACAGTTGGTTCTGCTGCTAAAGTATGAAGTGGAATTACATTATTCGCTGCCATTCCCGTAATGATTGTTGACAAAATAATCTTCTTATATAAATTCTTATTCATCTTTTTCACCTACTCTTTTACATGCATCACATATTTTATTAAATTCATAAGCTTCTATTCTTTACTTCAAATGAATTAAGATTATTGCAAATAAAACAACATATTAAAATAGAGATACTCTTACTTTCTTATTCTATAATCTTTATTAAGTTTCATAACTATATAGGAAGTCTCCTGCTCAAACTTGAACAGGAGACTCATATTATGTGTTCTTCAAAAGGGAGACTTAGTATATTATCTTTTTCATTACTTCGGCAATTTCTTGATGTAATATTATTATTTCAAGAACGAAATCTCACTACTTTGAATATTTTCAGCATACTTTCTAATCTGCTCCCAATGTTCCTTCGCTGTATCCAGATCTGCTGTTATATCCATAGCAAGGAATTCTGGGTCAACCTTTTTAGCTTTATCAATCAATGCATCATATTTTGTACCCATTACATCCCACGTAGTCTTTATATTTTCAAGAGAAACAATAGCTTTATCAATTGTATCTGTTAAATTTTTAATATCACCTTGCACTATCGTTAACCTACCTGACTGTAGTTTCGCCATTGAAATATCTTGTGTTAGCTTTATAATTTCTTCTTGTGCCTTGATTATCTGCTGCTGCGATGAAACAACTCCGAATATCGAGCCTCCTAATCCAGCTGCACCAAGAGGCGCAAAAGGTGAAAGAATTAAGTATACACTGAAAGCAGTTGCAACCGACGATCCAATATAAATTTTGTTATTTTCATCAATTAATGCTTTATTTGCTTCGATTTGTTGCTGGAACAGTGGAATTCCAGCTTCTTCACCAGTTAAAATATTTACGATTTTTTCAGCATTCCCTTTTAATTTTTGTGTATCTGTTTCTAATTTGCCGCGAAAGTTTTTCAAATCATCCACTAATTTGGTAACTTGAGCTTTATTCTGTGAAATTTCACCATTCAACTTTGTAAGCAAAGCTGTTAGTTTGACTGGATCATTTTTATATTGTAATAAATAACGAGAATAATTTTGGAATGTTGTATCATAACTGATAATATTTTGATTCGTCGTAATTATTCCTGATTTTAAATTATTTAACCAGTATGTTGCATTTTCTCTAGTAATATTTTGGTTGGCTTTAATGTCTGTTTTTAAATCATCGCCAACTGAAGGTAAACCATCCAAATTAATATCTGCTTGTTTAAGTATAGTTAAAGCATACAGGTCCATTACCAACATATTGGATTTAGTATCCTTCATCGCATTATCAAGCCCTGTTGGTCCAAGGTAATAACTAGGGTATTTAAGGTCTTGATTTGCATGAATAGGTGCTGGTTCCTCTGCTGAGGCATATGATGGCATAATGCCACCCGCTACGATTGTTGCTATTAATGTAGATAAGGCCATTACTTTATAAGGTTTTTTCATCACATTTTTCTCTCCTTACATTATATTATTGTTATATATTCTACAAATTTCATCCTGTTACTTTTATTTTTGTAACACTCTCTTGATATTCCGTTGTTTGTTTTTTCAATTCATCCGTAAACTGTTTAAGCTCTTTTAATTGTGCTTGTAATGAATTGGAATCTATTTTCGTATCAGCATTAAGACTTGTCCCCGTTTGAATCATTATGTTATTAAAGGTGTTCCAACTACTTACTAGATTGTCAAAACTCTGAGTTTGATTTTTAACTGTTCTTGTAAAGTTATTTAATTGCTGCTCAATAAGTGTCATTTGAGTTGCTTGCACTTCAATAGTCGATAAATTTTGTACCAATTGAATTAGTTTCTGTTGCTTCTGAGCGATAGCTTTATTCAGTTCTGTTACTTTATCATTTTTGAGTTGTCCATATTGGTTATAAATCGCTTCCAAATTAGACACGTCTACAGTTTTATCTTTAACTCCGTCTTTCAAAATATTAATAACCGACTTTGTAATATTTAAAGAACCGTCTAGATTTTCTTTTGGTAGAGCTAGAAGTTTTTCAAAATCTTCTTGAATGCCTGCATTAAGTTGTCCCATTTCTGTTCTTAATTTTTCAATGTCTCCGTTTGAACTCTTATAAGATTCAAACGCTCTGGTAACTTTAATAGAAAATTTATTACTATCTTCAACCAAATCGTCTTTAAAATTATTTAAGTCTTCTGAATTTATTTTCATATTATACTGAATTTTTTGCACGTCACCTTGAAGTAAATTAAAAATACGTACAAATAATGCTTTTGCTTGCGGATCTTCATTCATTTTTCCAGCTAGTTCAACCAATGTATTGTAATAATTTGTAAATGTTATTCCGAAACTCTGTATGTCTTGATTTACTTTGAATAATTTGGGATTATATGTATCCAGCCAGTCTCGAACATGGTTTCTTGCAGTACCTTGATCAGTTGTTATTCCATATATAGTATTTACATCAAGGTCTGGTTGCTGTAATATGATTAGCCCATATCCTTGAATTAATGGCGTCTGTGACCCTAATTTCGTAATCGAATTTGATAACCTATCCATAGCGGGTCCAAGTATACTACTTGGTTGTAAATAAGTTGTATTACTTTCTGCAAAAGTATTTACAGGTGAGAAGCAACTTGTAGATACTGCTGTAACTAATAACCCTGCGACTAACGCTTTTTTCATAGTAATCCTCCCATTTATTGGTGTCTTTTGATAAAATAGTTGGACTAAATTTTAATTAATTTAAAATCCAACACTAAAACTATTAATCTATATAGATTATTTTAAAGATGAATTTTAAGGAATATAAATATAGATTGTAAACATTTGTACATAATGCCCTACTATAAACTTAATCCCTAAGTCATTACATAAAAGGCATATACGAAAATAATCCTGATTTTATATGTCTTAAAATGTAACTAACATCTTGTGCCCTTATTAAAACATCAAATTTTCAGTGCGTATATAGTAAAATTTTGTAGGTTTTTGTATAATTTTGTCCTTTTTTATTTTTTTATCTTAATTATTTAATATGTGTACAAATTAAAATACTATACTTCTAAAATTGCTATGGATCTTTACTCCTATAATTAAAATAATTATAATTTAATAATACCGATAAAAAGGTACCCAATTTAATTTAACTAGGTGAATTTTCATTTCAAAAAATTATTTTAGTATAATTTTTCAATGTTCTTCACTTATTTCTTCCTCTATATGGATATGCAAAATTGCATATCCATATAGAGGAAGGTTAACTATTATATATAGTCATAAGTGATAATTTTCCAAATAACTATTATGTACTACCGCTACATCAATATTAAGTTTCCACAACTTGTTGAAAACGTTAGAGTAACGGAACTTATCTATTACTTCCTATATCTATTATGCGTTGGATTCATCAGTCTTGGACAAAAGAATCCGACATAACCTAAAACAGCCAAATGCCCCCTAGAGAGTCGATGAAACATATATCAAATTAAAAAATCAAGATATAAACAAACACTTTTTCGTACATTTCTAAATCTCACGTGATAACAGTCGATAAGAATCTAGCTTATCCTATAGCAATTGAACAGTTGAAAAAAGAATACCTGTCAGTATTCAACTTAGATAACAAAAATAAATAAGACAATCGTTTTATTAAGTAACGCGTACGCCTTATAATGGGACTCAAATCACTTAAAGTGGGTTGCTTCTGCTCCCTCTGGTGATATTCCAAGTCCTTCATAATTTGAGTTTCCTTTTAATTTAAATATCTTCCAAAACACTTTCGTAGATGTTACAAAATCCATTCAATACATTTTAATAGGAAACTTTTCAAATATTAACGTAAAAGATTTATTTAGCAGTTAATTTAATGTCGGATTTATCAGAATTTTGTATCTTTTTGTTGTTTTATCTTGTTATTGATGTTAAACTTATACTTACAAAGAAAGAGATTAAATAGGAAACTTCGCTTTGTAAATTTTCTGATTTTTCAGTCTTTGGCTATTTTACTCCACTCCGTTAGATTGGCATGTTTGTGTATTCCTTCCCTACTCTTTCTTTGTTGTACCCTTCATAAGAAAACAATTTGTTCCTATCCAAGTTGTTTTCTTTTTTTTATCATTTTAGCCAAGAAGACTCCCTCCTCAAGGAACGCGAAGTGAGTAGGTTGGAGATGCGCATTGGCTTCGGACAAGGGATGGCAGGAAGCCATCCTAATTGTACGACATACATAAAGTGTTACTTCGCTACCTATCGAATGTATGTTTGTTTTATAATAGACACATATTGAAATGGAGGTGAAATGAATGATAATCAATAAAGCATATAAATTTCGTATCTATCCAAATTAAGCACAAGCGACCCTAATCAATAAAACGATTGGTTGTTCTCGTTTTGTATTTAATCATTTCCTATCTCTGTGGGATAATGCATACAAAGAAACAGGAAAAGGTTTGACATATGGTGCATGCTCTGCCAAACTTCCTGCCATGAAGAAAGAGCTTGTTTGGCTAAAAGAAGTGGATAGTATTGCGATCCAGTCGTCTGTTCGCAACCTTGCGGATGCTTATACACGTTTTTTCAAAAAACAAAACAGTGCCCCGCGTTTCAAATCTAAGAAGAACAACGTGCACTCTTATACTACAAAACAAACAAATGAAAACATTGCCGTTGTAGGAAACAAAATGAAGTTGCCAAAACTAGGTCTTGTTCGATTTGCCAAAAGTCGTGAAGTAAAGGGACATATTTTAAATGCTACAGTTAGACGGAACCCTTCTGGCAGATACTTTGTGTCATTGTTAGTTGAAACAGAAGTGCAAGAACTTCCGAAAACACAATCTTATATTGGAATGGATGTAGGACTAAAAGATTTCGCCATCTTGTCAGATGGAACAACCTATAAAAATCCGAAGTTTTTTCGATTATTAGAAGAGAAATTGGCGAAAGCACAGCGTGTTCTTTCTAGAAGAACGAAAGAATCTTCTAGCTGGAATAAACAGCGAGTAAAGGTAGCTAGAATTCATGAATACATGACGAAGGCTAGAAAAGATTACCTGGACAAAATCTCGACTGAAATCATCAAAAACCACGATGTTATCGGTATAGAGGATTTGCAAGTATCGAATATGTTAAAGAATCATAGGTTAGCAAAAG
>NZ_JAAMNK010000067.1:0-5747 GCF_011066025.1 Bacillus sp. EKM202B
ACGTTTCACGTTGTTTGTTTCGTTCAGTTTTCAAAGAACTACTTGGTCGCTCATTTGCGACTCCCTTATGTTAACATTTTCGTTAATTGATGTCAACTAAGTTTTTTATTTCGTTTGTCGTTTTCTGCGTTATTGCATCGGCGACTTGTTCTATATTACACCCCTATACTCTAATCGTCAACACCTTTTTACAAAGAAATTTAATTTAAATATGTTCATACCCTTTAGGCTATATAAGCCCTTACAATAGTTTCATTAACGAGAAACTCTCTTCTCCTTCCCTTTACTAAATCTATCCTCCGAAACATGTTCAATTAAATACTTCATTCGTCAAACCTTACTTAATTTATAAGAATGTTTTCCCTAAAGAAACTAGCAACCTTATTTTAACAAATACTAGTATATAATTAGAGAGTTATTGTATTCCCTAATGTACCTCTTTGCTTATCATGTTGTACTACCAATAAAACTCTATTAGAAACGGGTGATAATATGAAAGATATACGTATTCTTATAGCAGACGATGATAAAGAAATTCGAAATTTATTAAAAATATATTTAGAACGAGAATTATATATGGTAGATACTGCGATTAACGGCGATGAAGCCTTGCAGTTATTTAATCAAAACAATTATAACCTCGTTATATTAGATATTATGATGCCAAAAGTAGATGGTATTGAAGTATGTAGAAAGCTTAGAGATAAAACTAACGTACCGATATTAATGCTGACCGCTAAAGATCACGAAGTTGATAAAATTTTAGGTTTAAGCATTGGCGCTGATGATTACATTACGAAACCTTTCAGCATTCACGAAGTGGTTGCACGAGTAAAAGCTCTTATGCGGCGTTTTTTAGTTCTTGGAAGTAACAATACCGTTCAAGAAAAAACAACTTTAGCTTTTAAAGGACTCACTATCAATTTAAATACATATACAGTTCATACAAATAAAGAGGAAATCAACTTAACCGGAAAAGAACTGGAACTATTAAAATTCTTTACTTCAAACCCAGGGCAAGTATTTACAAAAACGCAGCTCTTCCGAAATGTGTGGGACGATAATTATATAGAAGATGACAATACCGTTATGGTACATATTCGAAAACTTAGAAAGAAAATAGAAATCGATCCTTCTAATCCAAAATTCATTCAAACTATATGGGGAATTGGTTATAAGTTTGTAGGTGAAAAGCTTGAAGACTGATAAAACCCTCTTCCTTATTTCATTACAACTTATCATTTGCGGACTTTTAAATATACAAATGGGCCCAAGAGTAAAAATGTCTTTATTTATTACCCTTATCTTAATTACAACTTATCTCTTCTTTTCAAGGATACAATTTATTCAAAATCACAAATCAATGAATACTAAATTAAGTCGTGTATTAAACGGAAATTTACAAACGAGATTATTCACAAGCAATGACCGTTCCTTACATCATATCGTTTTTTCAATAAACGAACTAATAGCTGAATTAGAAAAGGTTCGGATTGAAGCAAAAAGATACGAGGAATCTAGAAAACAACTTTTGTCTAGTATCTCGCATGATATCCGAACGCCACTCACCTCCATTATTGGATATATCGATGCTTTAAAAGATGGAGTAGCTGCTTCTGAAATAGAAAAGCAAGAATATCTTAAAATACTTTATATGAAATCAAATAACTTAAAACATCTAGTTGATGAAATATTCAATATGGCAAAGCTAGACGCCAATGAATTCCCACTAAAAGAAGAAGAACTCGACTTTTCTGAAGTTACTAGAGAAGTTTTAATCGATTTTTTACCTGAACTCTCAAAACATAATATCGAACTACAGGTTCTTATACCAGAATCTACTTGTCCTATCATCGCAGATCACCTTAGCCTTATGCGAATTATAGGTAATTTAATAAAAAATGCCATTTATTACGGAAAAGATGGGAAAACAGTAGGAATCGAACTACTAGAAACCAATACAGAATATGAACTTCTTATTTGGGACAAAGGCCCTGGCATTCCAAAACATGATTTACAAAACATATTTGAGCGAATGTACCGAAGCGAACAATCAAGAACCTCCTCTTTTGGTGGTAGCGGTCTCGGGCTTTCGATTTCTAAAGCGCTCGTGGAGAGAAATGGTGGGCATATATGGGTTGAAAGTATCCCATGGAAACGAACTACTTTTGGTTTTTCCATTCCAAAATACACTTCTTTTAAGAAATAGTTAAGAAATGATTAATATGCAGTTAAGCCTTCCTTCTTATTATGTAAGTAAGAACTTATAGAAAGTAGGTGTCTCCTATACATACAATTATAAAAACGACTAACCTTACTAAAGTATATGGCACTCAAAAATCAGTAGATAATCTAAATATTAATGTTCAACAAGGAGAGGTTTATGGATTCATAGGACGCAACGGTGCGGGCAAAACAACAACCATACGTATGCTACTTAGCCTTATAAAGCCTACAAGTGGAAATATTGAAATATTCGGAGAAGACTTATTTCAAAATCAAAAAAATATTTTAAGAAGAATTGGTTCTATCGTTGAGGTTCCAGGGTTTTATGAAAACTTAACTGCAAAAGAAAACTTATTAATTAATGCAAAGATAATTGGGATCCACAAAAAGAATGCCATTGAAGAAGCATTAGAAATAGTAGGCTTACAGCATGAAACAACAAAGTTAGTAGGAAAGTATTCTTTAGGAATGAAGCAGCGCTTAGGAATTGCACGTGCTCTTCTCCACTACCCTGAACTACTCATACTAGATGAACCAACTAATGGACTCGATCCAATCGGTATTAAAGAAATGCGAAAACTCATTAAATCTTTAGCTCAGGAAAGAAATATAACGATACTCATTTCTAGTCACATATTAGCTGAAGTAGAACAACTAGTCGATCGTATGGGAATTATCCATGAAGGAAAGTTACTAGAAGAAGTTTCTCTTGATACGCTACGCAAAACCAACCGTAAGTACATAGAATTTCAAGTGAATCATGACAATAGAGCCACGATGCTATTAGAAAATCATCTTCAAATTTTTGATTATGAAGTACATGATGAAGGGAATATTCGTATTTATTCTCATTTTGGACAGCAAGGACACATAAACAGAACGTTCGTTCTTAATGATGTCGATGTATTAAAAATGGCGATGAGCGAAGACAGATTAGAAGATTATTTCACCAATCTAGTTGGAGGTGGAACAATTGGTTAATCTGCTCTATACAGAACTATTAAAATTAAAACGTTCCAATATGTTTTTAATTAGCATTATCGGGGCTGGTGTCGCACCCTTCTTAGTGGTCGTAGCGTCTTATATACACATAAAAACAAAACAACCTACTCCAACTATTTTGTTCCATCAACTATTCACCGAAGTTAACTTATATACTACTTTAATTATAGGATTCCCCTTATATGGGGTAGTGATTGCTTATCTGTTTACCCGTGAATATACAGAAGATACACTAAAACATTTACTAACTATTCCAGTCTCACGCATTAGCTTTATTATAAGTAAGTTCATCATTCTCTTTCTTTGGATTATAATGCTTACTTTAGTCGCTTGGACACTAACTTTATTATTAGGGCTAATAGGTAGCTTCCCTGGATTTAGTACCATCTTACTCTTAAGCTCTCTCGTAAAATTTTTAATATGTGGTGGACTTCTCTTTCTATTGTCTTCACCTATTGTACTATTAACCGTTGTAATGAAGACCTATGTACCACCTATTATATTAACGGTCATTATTACAATGATTAACCTTATGCTCGTGAACTCTAAACATAAAGATCTATTTCCGTGGACCGCTACTCTAGATATCGCAAATAACGAATTACAACCCACATATCCACCAGAGTATTCTTATATCATCATTGCAGCAACAGCAATTTTCGGATTTATTGCAACACTATTCTATTTTAAGAGAGTAGATATTCATTAATTTATAGGAGTGAAACTATGAGCGATATCATCATTGCCTTCATACTCGGTATTGTAGAGGGATTAGCAGAATTTTTACCTATCTCTTCTACTGGCCACCTTATATTAGTCGGACATTTATTAGGCTTCGAAGGAGAAAGAGCAAAGACCTTTGAAATCGTTATACAGTTAGGCGCAATTTTAGCTATTGCGATTTTATACTATAAACGCCTTGTTTCTTTATGTAATATTAAACCTCTTCTACGAAAAGAGAAAAAATTCAACGCATTCCATGTATTTCTTGGTGTATTCCCAGCGGTAGTTGCTGGATTACTATTACATGGTGTTATTAAAACATACTTATTTCAGCCATATACTGTCGTCATTGGACTTGTAGCAGGAGCAATTCTTATGATTTTTGCAGAAGTAAAAAAGACAGAAGCAACCGCCTATTCACTGGATGATTTAACCTACCGTCAAGCATTAACAATTGGATTATTTCAATGCTTAGCGGTATATCCTGGCTTCTCTAGAGCTGGATCTACTATTTCTGGAGGGTTATTAGCGAAAGTAAATTATAAGACCGCATCTGAATTCTCTTTTCTCATTGCTCTTCCTGTAATGGTTGGAGCTACAGGCTTAGACTTATTAAAAAGTTGGAAGTATTTAAGCGTTGATGACATCCCTATGTTTGCGGTAGGATTCATTACCTCTTTTATAGTAGCAATGCTAGCCGTAGTAACTTTTTTGAAGCTTTTAGAGAAGATCGGTTTAAAACCTTTTGCATATTATCGTATTTTGCTGGCTATCTTATTTACGCTGTTCATATTGCTATAGATTCATATAAGTCACATATTACTAAACTGATATTCAAGTTGGAATATCAGTTTTTTCTCTATTTCACCTCTAGTATTACTCACTTCAATATGGCATAGTTGTAATAAACTGCCCTTAATAATCCGAATATTCTTCAAACAGTTATATCCTTTACCGTACGACACAATTGGAAAATTAAAAATCCCATATATGGACAGAACGTGTTTACAAACCATATTCATTCCGCATATTCTCTTTCTTAATTCACAACACACCGATACAAATTTTAAATGAGTACAAAGGCATACAAATAAGTAAATTTCTCAGGGATTATAAAAAGACTACATATTAATTAGAGTGAGGTAACGATACAAATGAATCCATTAGCACAAACATATTGGGATACTTATTGGGGAAACAATGAAAAACCAGCATCTGTTACAGCTTGGCAATTTGGGGACTCCCCTAATTATCTTGCACAATTAGTAATTGATGGTATCAAAACCGCAACATGCTCCTGTCACACTTTTTATGAGTTAGAAAATGAACCACTACCGACGACTAATGATTATAGTATTATACTCAATAGTCAGGATAAACCTGTAGCGATTATTAAAACAATAGAAGTAACTGTAACACCGATGAATGAAGTAAGCGAAGAATTCGCTATCGCTGAAGGCGAAGGAGATTGCACGTATAATTACTGGAGAGACACCCATGTTCGTTTTTTTACAAAGGAACTAAATGAGTTTGGTTTTACTTTTTCTGAAGATATGCTACTCGTTTGCGAACGATTTGAGCTCATTGATGTGAAAAATACAGCAGAACTATAATAAACAGAGCTTTACTGAATTTTCATGTTGCTATTTTTTAACACAAATAAGCTCGTTATTTATAGCTCAAGAAAACTACAGCTAACGAGCTTATTTTATAAAACATAAAAAAGACGAGTCATCCTGACTCGTCTTAAGCTTGCTTGGCGACGTCCTACTCTCACAGGGACAAGGTCCCAACTA
>NZ_JAAMNK010000068.1:0-5619 GCF_011066025.1 Bacillus sp. EKM202B
GAAGTAGCTGGAAAGTTTTCAAAGGCAAGTACGGCAGCTAAGGATGACGCTTATCAACTTGCTAAGGGTACGGGTAAAGGCAGTACTGTAAGTGAAGTTAAAACATTTGTGGACAAAGGGGAACAGTTTACAAATGGAAGAAAAAATAGATTAAAGCCTGAAATTAGGTATAAAACAGGAGAGTATGATTACTTTTACGAAACAGATAATCTTGGAAGAATTGAAAAATTTGAAACAGATAAGTTGCAACTAACTGAGAGAGAGAAGAGATTATCACATAGTAAAAATACACTAGGAAAAGTAAAAGGACAAGATCATGCAGGACATTTGGCAGGTGATAGGTTTGGAGGGTCACCTAAAATTGACAATTTAGTTTCGCAATTATCTGATGTTAATTTGAAGAAATATAAAAAAGTTGAAGATAAATGGGCTGCAGCTTTAAAAGAAAAACCACCAAAAGAAGTAACAGTTAAGGTTGATATAATATACTCTGGGAATGATATGCGTCCAGACAAATTTATAGTTAATTACACTATAGATGGTAAGCCAGGTAATGCAAAATTTAAAAATTTATAAAAGGAGTGTAATGTAGTATGAAAGAATTCGAAGATAGATTTAGTGAATTGCAAGCTGATATGATATCCATATGTATGGAATATGTTGAAAATAGAGCCGATAAAGTATATGTTTACGCTTCATGTGAAGAAGATATGATTTCTAGTAGTTTCTTTTATTTAATTAACAATAAGTATGTAGAGTGTCACAAGGTTAATGATGCATTGGAAAATGGAGAAGAAAGATATGATGTGTCTCCAGAACGAATGTTTCAGGTTCTACAAATTATAAGTGAAGATATCGAAGAGATTGAAATATTATGCAAAGAATACGAAAAAGATATGCCAACTGAGATGAAATTAATATACGCTGCTCAGAGTGGTAAGTTTAAAGCTGAATATAAGTATGATTTAATACATACAAATGAGGATATAAAAACGGCTGATGATTTTGCTGATGAGTGGTTTGAGGAAGTAAAAAATAATAACCTCTAAAAAAATTATAGTAATAGATATATCTAAATTGAATTAATAACTCATGAAAGTTGTAGCATCAATTTGTAGAATAGCATTTGGGTAGTATTTAGTGACTTATAAATACAGTATTTGTATACAGGAGTGACAAAGTATTGCTGTAATTAATTTAAAACATGTTATGAAGTGTACAGAAAAATAATAGGCTGTTAAAAAGTATATACCTCATGATGGTTGTACCATCATAGAGTATTATGTGCAATGATAGAATAGAAAACAAAGTACGAGCTTAGGCGAAATGACATTTTACATTGCGGTGAATATAAACACATGGAATGGGCATGAAACTAACGAACTCGTACAAACTCGTAAGTTTTAACGTAGTAGTTGTCATGACATACAAAAGGTGTCATACTGTTACTACAAAATTTACAAATTTATGCTACTTAAAAACAGATGAACTTAAAGCACTTGATTGTCAATTAAAGACAACAAGTGCTTTTTTGCGTTTTAGCGTAGAAATTTAAAAGAGCACTATAATTTTATAAGTGCATTAAGTGTTAAATTTTTATTGTTGTTTTATAGGCTGTAGTGGCTATGTACAGTATACGACGATAGTAGAGGAAAAAATAAAAGGTTGTGTTATTTTTTGAAGTCATCGTAAAGTACGTTTTAACGGATGGACGTTATGCACACGTTATCCGCAAAAAACGGGTAAACGTTACAGGGATTGTAATTGCTGTAACGGGAAGGGACTTAATATGGAAGAGAAAGTAGTTGGTTATGTACGAGTTTCAACAGAAGGTCAAGTACGTGAAGGGTACAGCTTGGCGTATCAAGTAGAAGAAATTGAACGGTACTGTAACGAGAATGAATTACAACTGCTTCACATATACGAAGATAAAGGAATTAGCGGAGCGACAGTAGATGAAGATGGATTAACAGTTGAACGTGAAGGATTACAAGAGCTATTGTCAGATTTGGCGTATCAACAAGTGAGCCACGTGATTGTACTAAATACATCTCGGTTATGGCGCTCTGATATGGCAAAAGTGTTAATACAACGAGAACTAAAGAAACATGAGGTTGATGTAAAAGCAATTGAACAATCAAATTACAGTATATACACACATGACCCAAATGATTTTTTAGTAAATGGCATGTTAGAGCTATTAGACCAATACCAACGTCTCGAGATTGCATTAAAGCTAAGTCGAGGTAGAAAGAAAAAAGCGGAACAAGGTGGCTATGCAGGTGGCGGTGTGATGTTTGGTTACACAGTCAAGAAAGGACAAAAAGTGTTAGAAGTAGATGCGGAAAAAGCAGTAGTTGTACGGAGACTATTTGAATTACGACACTTTTTTAAACATTGGTCGCTAACTCAATTGGCAGCAAGACTGAATAGGGATGGTTATCGTACAGAGAAAGGAAAGCTGTTTACGAAAGTACAAGTGAAACGCATGTTAGACCGAGAGAGTTTTTATCGAGGGATATATACATATGGACAAATACAAGCAAATGGGAAACATCCAGCAATTATTTTATAAACTCACTTAAAAAATTAGCTCATTTTACTATACATACTACTAGAGTTATGAAAAATGGATAGGCTTGCGTACCTATGCGCATCGGAAGATGAACGCTCGAACTAAGGTTGCCGACATTTTTATATATGACTAAATCATTGAATAGAGGGATGAGTTATGCATAATAGACAGAACTATTTGTATGTAGGAGTAGATTTACATAAGGAGCATCATACGGCTGTTATGATTAATTGTTGGCAAGAAAAATTAGGAGAAATACAATTTGATAATAAACCATCTGCATTTTCGAAGTTTTTATTAGAAGTAGAGACATATGTGTGTGATGGGATAATTGTTGTATTTGGTTTAGAGGATGTTGGTGGTTACGGAAGAGCGTTAGCGAAATATTTAGTAGATCATGAACAAGTAGTGAAAGAAGTAAATCCAGCTTTATCATTTTTAGAGCGAAAAAGCCATGTGACGACACAAAAAAGTGATAGTTGGGATGCGGAATGTGTAGCACGCATATTGGTAAACAAATTTAATCAATTGCCAGATGCAAAGCCAAACGATTTATTTTGGTCGATACAACAACTAGTATCAAGAAGGAATGCATTAGTAAAAGCACAAAGTGCGTTAAAGAACCAACTACATATTCAATTAAACCATCATTATCCAAGTTATAAAAAGTTTTTCTCAGAATTAGATGGGAAAACAGCATTAGCGTTTTGGCAGCAATATCCGTCACCCTCTTGTTTAGAGGGGGCGAATATAAAGCAATTAACAGCTTTTTTATTAGATGTTAGCAACAATACATGTTCAGTAAAGAAAGCAAGCGACATATTAAAACTTGTAAAAGAAGATGGACAAACAATGAAAGAGTATCAAGAAATGCGAAACTTTTTAGTAAGAAGTATTGTACGGGAGATTGAGTTTAAAAAGAAGGAAATGAAATACATCGAAAGAGAATTAAAACAGCTAGTAAATCTACTAGATTATCAATTAGAGACGATGCCGGGAATAGAACTTGTGACGGCATCAGCATTAATTGCAGAAATTGGAGATGTAAGACGATTTCCAAATGCCAACAAATTAGCACGATTTGCGGGGATTGCGCCTGTTTACTTTGGTTCTGGTGGGAAAGGTAAGAAACACAAAAGCAAACAAGGAAACAGGGCGCTACACGCTTTATTTTATAATTTAGCAGTGCAGCAAGTGCAAGTAGCAAAAGGCAGTAAGATGCCACGAAATCCAGTGTTTCATGCGTACTATCAAAAGAAACTTAAAGAGGGAAAAACAAAAGGACAAGCATTGGTATGTATTATGAGAAGGCTTGTAAACATTGTATATGGCATGATGAAATATAAAACAGCTTATGAGTTGCCGGTAGTGGAAGAAAAAGAAGTAGTTTAATAAGGGTTTATATGGTTTGCTTTTTTATTGTGAGGGTTTAAGATTACAACATAGGGTACGGGTAATAGAAGTAAGACAGCAAGTGAAGTTAATTTAAATAATATAGATGATTTTATTAACGGAACTAAGAATTTTGATGATGTATTAGATGATTATGCTCGACATTATATTGAGGTAATAGATATTAAAAACTGGTCTTGGGCCAATAATATTAAAGGTGGAAACAAATTAACAAGTAATAAAAGGAAAATGATAAAACAACGAGCTGAAGAACTAGATCTTATCCCGAAAGTTGAAGTGAAAAAAGTAGAAGGTATGCGCTATGGATTTGCTGATTTTGAAGGACTTGGTCTAGTAGTACATAAAGATGAACTTCCAAAAGATTTATGGTTAAAAAGAGATGTGGAGCAATTTGACTGGTTGAACAACAGACTTCCAGAAGATATAAGGGCTATGGTGGAAAATGGTTCTTATACGTGGCATCATACTGAAGTACCAGGGAAAATGCAACTAGTTCCTTATGGAATCCATGGTATTACTGTTCATAATGGTGGAAGGACTAAAGGAATGTGGTCAGATGCGCCAAGATAATAAAAAAAGGAGTGTTTTGAATGGAAATTAAAAAAGAATCTATAATTTATCCGTTACCGTCTGATAGTTTAATATTAAAGAAAGAAGAATTTTGGAGAGTTCAACTACCGGTAGATTATAAGAATTTCATAAAATTTAATAATGGTGGTTCCCCAGAAAAGAAATCTTTTGTGTGTAATAACCATAGCTATGCAGTTATTAGGTTTTTATGTATTCTTGAAGCCCCAGAAAATATTGAAATAGGTATGTTTGATATTGATGTAACATGGACCCAGCTAGATGAGAGACTTACAGATGATGGAGATTTACTGGGAGTAGCTTTATTACCAATTGCTGTATTATTTGCCGGTGATTTTTTATGTTTAGATTTTAGAGAATCAAGAAGTAACCCGAAAGTTTGTGTGTGGGATCATGAGAATTCTGCTGAACTTGAACCAGTAAGTCATCATGTGGCAGATACATTCGATGAATTTATGGGTATGCTTCACTAATACATCTATCTAGATAAATCACATGATTAAAACTAGATAAAAGAACTCCAAAAAGATTTTTGAATGATACAGGAAAACAATAAGGAGTTTGAAAATAATGACTCACGATGGTTGTACCATCAGGGGCTACTATGTGCAATTCTAGTATAGAAAAAGCAGTACGAGCTTAGGCGAGATGACATTTTACTGGGTGATGAATATAATCACATGGAAAGTATATTAAACTAAGAACTCGTACAAACTCGTCAATTTTAACTTAGTAGTTCATAGCATGTAAAAGGTGTCGTACTGTTACTATAAAACTTACAGATCTTATAAATCTTATAAATCTTACAAATCTATGCTACTTAAAAACATATGAACTTAAAGCACTTGATTGTCTACGAAAGGCAACAAGTGCTTTTTTGTGTTTTAGCGTAGAAATAATGTGGTACAATCGCTTAAGGAAAATAAGACTTTAAAGAATGCACTAGATGCTATGAAAAACACAAACATTCCAGTAGCAGTTAGGACGGTGGATACTGGAATAGGAATGAAGCTTCCTTATATAGAATCTTCAACTGTTGGAGA
>NZ_JAAMNK010000069.1:0-5540 GCF_011066025.1 Bacillus sp. EKM202B
GCCACTAATAAACTAGGTTGATTATCGGCAAAAGCTTTATTTGCAAGTTGTACTGCTCCTGGATACGTACGATTAGCCACAGAATCAATAATTGAAATATCCACAGGTGAAGTTGTAAGTGATTTTTTCTCACGTTCCACTACTACAAATTTACCATTTGAATTTGTACTTTCTTTCGGAACAAAACTCTCTACTTTATCCCCATTTACTGCTAAAATATCTCTACTATCATACTTTAAATTTGCTATACCAGTATCAATGCCAATAGCTTGTTTGGGTGCATTAGCTGAATTACTTTTAGGTGTTTCCGCTAATGAAATAGATGAATAATTAATAGTGCAAAAGCCGATTATTAAACTTGCTAGTAATTTTTTTCCTTTTGTATTTCTTGTAGTCTTCATAAAAATCAACTTCTTCCTTTTTTCGTATTAAGGTATAATAATTGTTTATAAATAATTGCTAAATATTGAACTTACATAAATGCTTTTAAAAATTCTTGAATTAATGGGAGTACTCCACCTATAAATTTTAAAATTATCATATTATTTCCGCCCCTTTTGTTGTTGCTAAGATATGATTTATCTTTATACTCTCATTATAGTAAGCGCTTACAATTCTATCAATACATTTTTATATGTAATATTGTATATTAATAATGTTAAAGGGACTTTACTCACACAAATAATCTGTATATCAATTCATCTTTGATATACAGATTACTTGTATTATAATCTTTATAAATAATTGCTAAATATTGAATTTACATAAATGCTTTTAGAAGTTCTTGAACTAATGGGATTGCTCCACCGATAAATTTTAAAACTGCCATTGCGATTTCCATATTATTTCCTCCTCTTTTGTTAGTACTAGGATGTGATTAATCTTTATACCCTTATTATAGTAAGCGTTTACATTTGTAACAATACATTTCTGTATGCAATATTGCATATTTATACGTTTAGACAAAAATTATACCTCTATTAGTCATTCTTTAATGGTACCATAGCGAGGTGAGAGTCTTTAAGGGTTCTTCTTAATAGGAGGAAATATGGAAAGAGTACAAGAGATTTACAGTAATCTAAAATTTAAGAGTTGGGTTAAACAGGTATTAGCTGTAGGCGGAATGGTAGGGTTCTGCTACTTTGTGTTATATGTTTTCTGTTTCTTATTTGATATGTAAAAATTATACAACTACACTAATGGAGTCTTGCCTAGAGAGGTAAGGCTCTCTTGTTGTACTTGAGATGAATAAACTGCATACAGTATTTCTTAGGTTCGTCAGATTACTCTGTATGGTGCCTTGTTCCTCTATGTTCTAGAACAACTAACTTCTATCATTGAAAGTAAATAAACTTCCATTTATATTGAAAACATAATTGTATTGATAAAAAATGTACTTTTACTAGATACATATTAAAAAGACAAACATAAGTCACATTACATTTTGGTAATTTTTTATATACAATCATCTCTATATATACATATAAATATAATATATTAAAAATAATTTAAATGCAAGAATACTAGTAGTGGAACCGCCAGCATTTCGGAAAAAAACCACGCTAAGCAAAAAATACAATAAGCTGTCCATATGGACAGCTTATTTAAATAATTATCGAAAGCGGAAGTTAAAAATTCTTAGTTTCTTTCTCAATTAAAGCACTACATTAATCTAGAAATTCAAGTGATTTCAATTTTTCAATTATCATTGACTTATATTTGATAGCTTCATACTGTGAATTATTAATTTTTGTCTTTTTTATATTTAACATATCAAATATTTCTCTTTCAATATCTCTTCTTGCTTCTAAAACTTTAATTGTTCCGTCTAAACCGTGATAGCCTTTCATTGTCGCATACCCTTGATTTGTATAATAATCAATAAATCCAGCAGACCATTCTTTTGCTCTTTCATTAAATACCTTTCTGAATGAGAATTCCAAATCATCTTGTTCTATATAAAACAATACTGGATTTAATTTCTCTATGATTTTCGCTAATGCACTAATATAACTTATAACTTTCTCTTTTTTTTCACCATATTTAACCATTCCGATTGTTAATGGATTTTGTATGAAGCAACATTCAAAAATATAAATTTTATTTTCGTTGTTGGCTATTTCAACAAAATCCCTCCATTTTTCAGTTATTAATTCAATATTCCTCTCTAGCGGTAATTCATATATATCATTTTTGAAAATGGTATTTAATAAACTTTCAGGAAAATTAGAGCTGGATTCATTTTTAATTTTTTTATATGGCAATAAATAATTGTTCCCTCGCTTCGTGACTCTATCACTAATTACTCCCCTAAAATTACCACTATTCACTAACAAACTTTCGAATTCATTATTATCAAAACAAGATACCCCATCATAATCGGCTGGGTGGTCTGGATTCCCTTCAAGAAATAAATCAACATCAATATTTTTTTCAATTAGAATATCGTAAAGCAAGTTTGCAGTGGTGGATTTCCCAAAGCCAGGAAGCCCTTCTACTATGATTAATTTTGTATTCAAAAAAATCTACACCTTTCTAAGACAAAATAAAAAGTTTTAAATTAAATATAAATTTTCCACTGAACTCACCGTCACTTCTTTTTTCTAAATTTTACCATCTTAATAATGCGGTAGTAAAGAAGTTTTTCTTATATATTGTATACATAATCGGTTGACATAACGTCTTTTATTGTTAGTAAGAAAAAGCCGGATTCTCACTCTCACAAGGAATCTGGCTTTTTCTTTTTCTATGGCTCCATGCATTTTTTATACATTCCTATCCTAGCGCGGTTTTATGGCTCTTGTTTATTACTGAATTATCCGCAAAATTGTATAAAATTTTGCATACTCTTAGCATGGTCTTTTTCCGAAATGCTGTCGAGACCGAGACCCTTTTAATGTATAAAGAAAAGACCCCCTAAGGTGCCTTCCTCCGACTTGAACCACTTTAATTTTAATAATATGTATTGGACTCCCACCCAAATATTATTTTATATATTGGGGTAGCACAAACAAAACGCGAATTTCGTACGCTAAGCGATTTTTCACATAGAAAAAGCCGAGTTCCTGTACGTTAAGGGATAATCGGCTTTTTACTGTTAAATTGTTTGTAGTGGTCGAAGAGATTCTAAAGGTGCAATTTCTTTCCTTCTAAAGGGGGGTATTATTGATATTATTTTAAATAAAACATGTCAGTGTAAAATGTTCCAAGCCATACATCAGTTGTAGAAGTTGTTTTTAACGTATCAACTTTCAAACGGTATGTTCCTTTTTCAGTGATACCTACGCCATTATAATCTAATGGGCCAATAGCAATACTCATACCAACATATTCGCCAGGTACGAACCAAGAAGTTAAAGGATTATTCACATTCACCCATACACCATTTTTTAGAATCTGTGGCTGCATACGTAGCTGAACTTCAAAATCTTCGTTGTCATTTTTGATTTTAATATCCACATAATTTTGTGTGCCAACATACCAATTGTTTTGCGTTAAATTCACGCTAGCTCCGTAACCTGAAGCTGCAGCAGCTTGTGAAGTAGGCTTAATCATTTCTACTGCAGTAAATCCACCAAATGTTAATGCTCCGACTAATGCTAATTTTCCAAGTTTCATTAAAAATCCCCCTAAATATTTTTATAATTACAATTAATTACCATATAATGATATATTATTTTGTATAATTTTTCAAATATTTTCTAAAAAAAGTTATAAATACAAAAAAGACACCCTAAGGTGCCTTCCTCCGACTTGAACCATCCAAACTTGAAATTTTTACATTTTTATAGAAATTATTAGGAAAATACCCCTTATTTTTATGTTAAGCTATTTGAGCTAGTATTTGTATTAATATTAGGGAGATGAATAGTATGTTGGGCGATTTCAATATGAATTCTAGTAATTATGAAAGTGGTGCTGAAATCTTAGAATTATTAGGCAGTTTAAGTCGTTTATTAATTGTACGTGAATTGATTGTAAGTGGGACTTTGACAGTTTCCCAGTTGAACACTGCGACGCATATTTCAGAACCTATGATTTTACAACATTTACGCAAATTAGCTAAAGGTAATATGGTAATTATCGAGCGCAAGGGTACTAAGCTTTATTGTAGAGTAGAAGATAAGAAGATCATTGACATTATCGGTTTATTAGGATTATCATATTGAGTTCGATTCTATGTCTTTTTTGAATTCAAGCACTTTATAGGGGTACAGCCGCATGCCCATCAACTTAAGCATTTTATAACACCCCAAAACGAAAAAACGATCTTCTTTCTATTGGTTAATGAGGAAAAGTGGGAAAAAGTTAGTTGAAAAAACGCAAGCTTCTTTTGATTAGAAGTTTGCGTTTTTTATCATATACTTTATTTTTTCTCTTCACGAGCTAAATCGATTACAACATCTTTTCCATCAACATCTTTTAATAAAACTTTAAAATGATTCACACTATCAAAAGTAGTAACATCAAACGTTTTCACCTTAATTACTTTCCCGTTATCTTGAGCACTTGAGTATCCCTTCAATGTTGACTTATATGTTTTCCCTTTTTCATCCATAAGAATAACACTATCAATTGTTTTTATCTGGCGTTTTATTTCTTCATCATCTCCAGAAGAATCACGTTCAAATGTGATATTCATCCCTGTTGGTAGTACTTCTGCAGACGCTATTTTTACAGATTCAGGTTGTTGTTTAGGAACAAAATGAATCTCCTGATTTCCTTTAAACTTTGATTCTAATTTTATTCCCCCTTGCCACTTTCCTTGAATTTCCTTATTAAGTTGCATACCATTCTTATGCAAAATTTCTATATCTTCTTTTAGTGTATTTGATTGAGATTCTGCTTCTGTCCTGTAAGAAACATCTTTATTTTCTAATGGCGCAAACAAAGATATAGAACTAATATTAAAGTTTAGAATGTCAATGCTATCAAATGAATTCATAGGATGGAATATTAAATTATAAGTTATTTCTCCCTCTTCTTCACCTGCCTGAATACTCCATTCGCTACCTGCTAAAATCTTACTATTTTCATTTGTTAACCCTTCTGTGTATTATGGGCGGAATTCTCATCGATATGAGAAGAAAACACTCTTTAATATTTTGGTTGTTGTCTATGAATATAATGGATTGAGAAAACAAAAGAAAGCTGCATAATTTAAAAAATGAAACCCGTTAGGATTTATTTGGTATGCGTATGATTAAAAGTATGCTTATATTTTAGGAATGCTTTACCCCACAAAATGAAAGTACATTTTGTTTCCATTCTTAAGTTGATGGGCATGGGGTACAGACCCACATCCATCAACTTAAGGTATATTTTTATACAAAATGCGGTCTTTCCATATAGTTTTTTTATTATCTTTTATAGATTTTATAAAAGTAGGCATATCAAATAAACCCTGATGGGCTTCAATTTTTTTACTATGCTACCTGATGATTAGAAGTGGTATACTCATACACAACACCCAAAACATACTAAGATTAGTAGTGTAAACCAAGGCATTGGTTTACACTACTATTTTTTTATAGTAGAAG